>NZ_JBQENM010000015.1:0-154253 GCF_052044795.1 Ensifer sp. 22521 | reverse complement strand
AAGCGGATGGCGCCGGGCGAACAACGCTGGTCCGCCGTGTCTGCCGCCGGCATCGGTCAGGCCGGTTTCACGGCACAGGAAACCGATCGCAACGGCTTTGCCGCCGTGGTCGATCGTTTCCTCGCGCAGTTTCCGCTGCGCCCCGAATGGGCTGAAGGGCAGCTCGACTACATTCTCGGCGATGCGGAGCAAAAGCCCGAACAGGGCGAGCTCGTCTACGCTCTGGCCACGGCGCGCACCGGCACGCTCGTTGGCGCGTTCGCCTATTACGCCAAGGCAGGCGCGATCGGACGGGTGCTGCAGGTTTTGGCGCTGCCGGGCCAGGCTGGCCCGGTCATCGACTGTCTTGTCGATCATGCCGCCAAGCGTGGGCTCCCGGGCCTACGGGGACGGACACAGCCGGTACTTATGGAAGCCATGCTCGGACGTCGGATTGCCTTCGTCCATGTTTACTCAACAGTGCTCCACTCCCGTGACCCGGCAATCGTCCAGGCCTGCCGGGACGGGCAAGGCTTCTTCAACGGCATTGCCGGAGAACACTGGTGCCGGCTGATCGCCGGGACCTTCGGTTAATCTTGCTCAGTGATCGGACGATTCATACGCTCCCTTTTTGCAGATAGCGATGATCGCCATGAAAGACACGTGCTGCGGGTGCCGAGTCCACGGCAACCCAACGTCACTGGCTTAATTCCATGAAGAGGTATAAATTGACCGGCCGGTCGTCGCCCCAGAGCCAACGACCGGGAATGACTGCATGGGAGACCGAGCGATCGATGACTGTCTCCCTCAAGAAGGCCCGCGGGGCGAAGCCAATATCAGCGATACCTCCGCGTGAAAGTGAAAGCGTCAACTGGAAGATGGGCCGGAAACCGCGGCCGCCAGGGAGGGTTTCAATGCAGTGGGCAGTCAATGATCTCAATGGCCAATGGAATGCAACCGAGCTTGAAATGCTCCAGCGCACATTCGACCGGGTCTGCCTGTGGCAGAACATCCCTGCGAACAGTCTGCGTGCAGGGCGCCTGGTTCGGTATTTGACAGATCAGCTTCGCGGCGGCATCTGCGACGAGGGTACCCTGTTTGAAAACGCCATGTTGCTGGAGCGATCGCGTTCGGAGGCGACGTCCTTTCCCCGACGCGGCGCGCCGATGCGTGTGCTCAACTAGCTCCGCCCGATAGATAGATCCGCGAGACCTGCAATGTTGATCCCTTTTGAGGGCAAAGCGTTTCCGCGGCCATCGGGACGCTACAGAAATGGCTGTTGTCGCGATCAACGGCGTGTCGACTTTCCGGGCTATGATCCGGCCGGCTGCGGTATCTCGATGGGCGGGAACAAATCCGGCGCCAGTCGATTGAATGGTCATGAAAAACATGACCCTGTCGACAGTACTGTTGATGCTGTTTCCCGCCGCTATGGCTCTGGCCCAACCGCTTCAGCCCGATGCGATCAACAACGCTTCGATCGCGCCCACTTCGTTGAAGCCGAAGACTGGAGCCTCGGACGAACCCGACCCCGCCATCGTTCGGCTTCAAGTTCTCCTGGATCGCGCGGGTGCATCGCCTGGCGTGATCGACGGCTACGACGGTGAGAACGTCCGCAAGGCGATTGCCGCCTTCGAAACCATGCAGGATCTGCCTGCAGACGGCAAACTGGACCCGGATGTCATTGAACGAATTTCGGACCGGACGCCGACGGTACAGCCCTATGTCATCTCCGAAGAGGACACCAAAGGGCTCGTCGCCACTATACCCAAAGACTACTCCGAACAGGCGAAAATGGATCAGCTCGGATATACGAGCGTCGCCGAGAAGCTGGCCGAGCGCTTTCACATGGACATCGATCTCTTCAAGGCGCTCAATGCGGCCTCGATGTTTTCGGTCGGCGATACCGTGTCCGTTATGGTCCCCGGAGCCCCAAGGCAGGGGACAGTCAAACGCATCGAAGTGCACCGACGCTTGGGCCAGGTCATAGCCTTTGCAGGCGACGGAACGGTGATCGCCGCCTACCCAGCAACGATCGGCAGCCGAGAGGCCCCGTCGCCTTCCGGCACGCATAAGGTCAAGGGGGTCGCTCGCACGCCTCCCTATGTCTACAATCCGAAGATCAATTTTCAGCAGGGCGACAACCGGAAGATACTGACCTTGCCCGGCGGTCCGAACGGCCCTGTCGGCAGCGTCTGGATCGACCTGTCGAAGCCGACCTACGGAATCCACGGCACGCCGGAACCATCAATGATCGACAAGTCCGGATCGCACGGATGCGTTCGCTTGACGAACTGGGATGCGGAAGAATTGGCAGGGATGGTCAAACCCGGCGTCATCGTTGAGTTTGTCGACTGAGCCTCGTCAACGCTGCGAAGGACTGAAACGACGTCGCGAATGAGAAAGTGAAGCCCCGCAAAACGAGCGGTCGAGCCGTGGTACTCCGAGCCTGTATCGAGCAATCATCGTATGCGCGTCTGAACGCGCACGATGTTCATCTGAAGCTCATGACTCGTCGCGTATCTGCCCAGCACCTTGATCAGGCGCTGCTCTTCGGTCTTGTGAATGCCGGTGCGCCGGCAATAATCGGCGACATCCCAGATACGCCTGGCCTGGGGGTTGTCGACTGTTCGGATATCCGCGTGTTTCATCCTGCACCTCCCCTTGCGAGCGCATAACGTTGGCAGGCCGCTTTGGTTCCGCGCGAGCCGCTGAAAGCCAACGCGCGGACGGCAATTGTCGCCTTCAAGGGAACGTAGTTTCCGCCCGCTGGTTTGGGGCGCGAAATACCACCCAAAACAGGAGGCAGATGCGATGTTCAACAAGCTTCTAATTGCAGCCGTCATGGCCGCTTCTTTCACCGGCGCCGCCATGGCCCAGGCCGATATGACCTGCGATGAGGCCGGCATGACAAAGCTGGAAACGGACGTGGGCTCCATCACCGACGCCACCAAGAAGGACATGGCAACGAAGGAACTGGCCATGGCCAAGGAAGCAATGGCGGCGAAAGATACGGCAAAATGCAAGACCCACATGGAGAATGCCATGAAGGGCAAGGACGCCATGTGATTTCAGGTTGCGGCGGCTCGGGTGTTTCGCCACTTTCCGCGTGGCGTGACACCCAGGCCGGCGCCCAGTAAAAAAGCGGGGTCTTCGCGGGCTTTGACTTAATCGATCTTCTGCAGAATGCGGCGGGCGCGTTCGATGATCGGTGCATCGACCATCCGGTCGCCGACAAGGAAGGCACCCCTGCCATCGGCGGTCGCACCTGCCGCGGCATCGAGCACGGCGCGCGCCCAGGCGACCTTTTCTTCGCTGGGTGAGAATGCCGCATTCATGATCGGCACGGCCGAGGGATGAATACAGGTTGCACCGTCGAAGCCATGGTGGCTTGCTTCGCGGGCAGCAGCCTCAAGGGCATCGCGCTGCTGATAGTCGGCAACGGTCGTCAGAGTGCCGAAGGACAGCTTGCCCTCGGCCTTCGCTGCGAAATGCACGAGCAACTTCGGCAGACGCAACACCTCGGGGAGTGGTTCGGCCCCCATGCTCGTGGCAATATCCTCTCCACCGGCCACGAGGCCCAATACGCGCTGGCAGGCGGCAATTGGTCTTGCGTCCAGCACCGCGCCGGCATCCTCCAACAGCGCGACGAAAACGAGCGGCTCGCGCCCGAGCTCACGTTCGATCGGTGCCAGATGTTCTGCAAGAACGCCCACCTGCTCGGGCGAACGGGCCTTGGCGATGAAAAGACCGAAAGTGCCTGCGCGGCAAGCGGCCTCGGCATCCGCCTTCTGCAGTCCCGGTTCGGCATTGATCCGCACGAAGGTCTTGGCGCCGCTTCGCCCGACCATGGGGACTGACTGCGCAAGTCCAGCACGTGCCGCCTGCTTTTCGCCGTCGGCGACGGAATCCTCGAGATCGAGGACGATGGCATCAGCGCCACGTTCATGCGCCTTAGCGATGAAGCGTTCGGACGAGGCAGGCACGTAGAGAAGAGATCGCAGTCTCATGCCGCCCTGCCTTTTAGAATGAGGTCGATTGCGCTTGCATCCAACCCTGCTTCGGTGAGGACCTCAGCCGTGTGTTCCCCAAGCGTTGGCGCCGGTCTCCGCCAGACACCCGGCGTCTCCGAAAGCCGTGGCACGATGTTGTGCATCGGCAGGCTACCGAACTCCGCGTCCTCCACGTCGACGATGATTTCACGCTCGGTAAAATGCGGGTCGGAAACGGCATCTGCGATGTTGTAGATCGGCCCAACCGTCGCGCCGGCGTCGCGCATGATCTTCAGCGCTTCGTCGTGGTCGTGCCGGGCAAACCAGCCGCCGACGGCCTCATCGACCAGATCCCGGTTCTTGACGCGCTCCGAATTCGTTGCAAAGCGCGGATCGTCGTTCATGTCGGCACGGCCGATGATCTCGAAAATCCGCCTTGCGACCTGGGGTGTCGAACCGGACAGCGCCACGTATTTACGGTCGCGGCACCGGTAGACGTTGCGCGGCGCGGCTGTGTTGGAGGCGCTGCCCACGCGCTCCTTGATCTTGCCAGTCGTCTGGTATATCGCCGCTTCAGGTCCGAGCACCGAGAACATCGGCTCCAGCAGCGAGAGGTCGATCACCTGCCCCTTTGCGTAGCCGCGATCACGCGCGAGCAGCGCCGTCACGGTGGCCGAACTTCCGTAGACACCGGCGATCATGTCGGCGAGCGCCAGCGGCGGCAGCACCGGTTCGCGATCGGGAAAGCCGGTTCGGTAGGCAAATCCGCTCATGCCTTCGACGATCGTGCCGAAGCCCGGGAACTGCGCATAGGGGCCGGTCTGTCCAAAACCAGAGATCCGCACGATGATCAGGTTGGGGTTGCGGGCATGCAGCGCTTCCGGCGAAAGGCCCATGCGCTCCAGCGTCCCCGGCCGAAAATTCTCGATGAAGACGTCCGCCGTTTCGATCAGCGCCCAGAGCGCCGCCATGGCCGCCTCCTGCCGAAGGTTGAGCACGACGGAGCGCTTGTTGCGGCTATAGGTCTTCCAGTAGAGCGAGTGGCCGTCGTCCTTCCAGTCCCGCAGTGGATCGCCGGCCGGCGGCTCGATCTTGATGACGTCTGCACCGGCATCGGCCAGCTGCAGCGACAGCATGTTGCCGGCGACGAGGCGTGAGAGATCCAGAACCCTTGTGCCGACAAGCGGCCCCGTGGCAGCGGGATCGAACTGTCGCTTGGCAAACCCGCTCATCGAATGCGCTCCCCGGTTTCCTTGTCGAAGAGCAGAACCTTGTCGACGTCGATCGTAAGCGTCACATCCTGGCCGGCCGAAAGCAGCTTGCCGCCATGGACGACGACGGAAATATCCTGGCCGCCCATATCGACGACGATTTCCTGATCTTCGCCGGTCGGTTCGACCAGGCTGATGCGGCCCGGCACACCCGTTGTTCCAAGCGTGATATGTTGCGGGCGGATGCCGCAGACGACGCGCGTACCCGGCTGCACCTGTCTTCCAAGCGGCAAGGACACCCCGCCGCGGGTCAATGCCGTTTCGCCGTCAGCGATCGCCTCGATGAGGTTGATCTCCGGCGAACCGATGAAGCCGGCAACGAAGAGATTGGCGGGATCGTTGTAGAGTTCGAGCGGCGCGCCCGCCTGCTCGATCTTTCCGCCGTTCATCACCACAATCTTGTCGGCCATGGTCATGGCCTCGGTCTGGTCGTGGGTGACGTAGACCATCGTCCGGCGCAGCCGCTGGTGCAGCTTCTTGATCTCGCCGCGCATCTTCACGCGCAGCTTGGCGTCGAGGTTCGAGAGCGGTTCGTCGAAAAGGAAGGCGCGCGGGTCGCGCACGATGGCGCGGCCCATGGCGACACGCTGGCGCTGGCCGCCGGAGAGTTCCCGCGGCAAGCGGTCGAGCAACTTTTCCAAGCCGAGGATTTCGGCGGCCTCGGTCACGCGCTTGTGGATCTCCGCCTTCGGCGCGCCGGCAAGCTTCAGCGCGAAGCTCATGTTTTCCGCGACCTTCATGTGCGGATAGAGCGCGTAGGACTGGAAGACCATGGCGATGTCACGCTCCTTCGCCGGCATGTCGTTGACGATCTTGCCACCTATGGTGATTTCGCCGGCTGAAATATCCTCCAGCCCGGCGATCATGCGCAACAGCGTAGACTTGCCGCAGCCCGAAGGACCAACGAGGACGACGAATTCGCCATCGCCCATCTCCAGCGAGATGTCGTTGAGCACGGCGACACTGCCATAGCTCTTGCCGACACTTCTGAGCTCTATCTCGGACATGTTTCCTCCCTTCCTTTCCTCGTCGCGCGACTAGCGCTCGGATACCTCGAGCCGGCCAATCGACATGCGTCCAGCCGAGGCCATGCGTAGACCCGCCATGCCGTAGCGGAGCGTCGCATCGTCCGCTTGGAGCACTCGCTCGCCATCGACGGAAAGGGTCAGCTTGCCACCTTCGACCGTGAGATCGACCGCGTAGCTTCGGCCGTATTCGATACGGAACGGGCTGCGGGCGAGGATCGTGGTGCCGTGATTTTCCAGAAGGATCACGGCCTCGCCATGCTCAAAACCGGCGGCATAGAAACGGCTTGTTCCTTGAGCGCGTGCCACCACCAGATGCGAGGCACCGGAGAGCGGCTGCAGCTCCGCTATGACACTGACGTCCCGCAGGTAGGCATTGCCGGTCCAGGCGTCCGCATCGGTGGCCGTATGCGCATGGATGCGGCCCTGCTGCAGACTCCAGTGCCCGCGGTTCCAAGTGAAGCGGGTGATGCCACCCCATTCGTGCACTTCTTTCGCCGGGTCGATCACGGCGCGGCCCTTGCCGGACACGGTGAAGTCCGCCAGGAACAGCCGGCCGAGGAACTTCAAACGACCGAAATACTCGACCAGGATACCGATCTCATCGACCGCCTCGCCATTGCCATCAGGGATGGTGAATTCGTAGTCCTGCCAGCCGCTGGCCGAGGGCACGTGCCAGGCGCCTGTTTCCTGGATGGTGTCGGTCATGGCGCGACGGACGTAGGGCGCTACGCGCAGGTTGCCGTCGCCATTCCACGGGTCGAGCCAGAGCTTGAACTTCACCGTCTGGCCGTCATCGGCAAGCGGCGTGAACATCGGACGGTAGCGCTCGTCGTCGAAGTCGGAGCGGCGATAGAAGGGCTTCCAGAATATCCGCCCACCCTGCCCGCGTTCCAGCCGGTCGAGCAGGATTTCCAGCGATCCCTTGGCATTCTCGGTATGGCGCTCCGCCGATGCCTTGACGGAGATCTGGTTGAACGGCTCCGTGCGGAAGCCATGGGTCGCGCCGGGAGCGTCGAAATCGAAGCGCACGCCGCGACGTTCGAAATCTTCGCCCCAGAGCGCCGGGGCCTCTCGCCCCTGCAGGCGGAGCGCGAGCACGGTCAGCTCGCGGGCAAAAGAGGGAATATCAACGACGTTGATCGTGCCGGTAACGCCCGAGGCTACGACGAAATCGTTGATCGGCTTGCGGTATTTGTCCCAGCCCGGCTGAACCTGCTGCAGGGTGCCGACGATCGCGCCGGCGTTGCCGGCGTTGCAGTCCGTATCCCAGCCGGCCATCGTCGCGATCTCGACCGTGCGCGGCAGGTCGCCCTGACCATAGATCAGCGCCATGACGAGAACGCCGGCGTTCGGAATGATGTGGCAGACGCCGGGATAGCGGTCATAGCCCCATTCCGCAGTCAGCATGTCGCGGCAAGCGCGCCAGTCATTCGGGTTGCTGTCGTGGAAACGAAGCACCGCGCGAGAGACCCTGGCGTAGATGGAATCGGCCGGGATCGTCGCGAGGCCCGTCTCGATGACTTCCTCGATGCTTTTTGCAACGAAGGCATGGGCGATCGCCGCGGCGCAGAAACGCGCGCCGTTCAATCCCTCGCCGTCGTGGGCGACACTCGCGGCACGCGCGGACGCTTCGGCCGCCGTCTTAGGATCGGCCGGATGCACCCAGCCCCAGCTGTCGATGAAGATCTGGCCGCCGATCTGCTCGGCAACCGTGGTGCCGTTCTGGGCGATCGAGCCGGACTGCGGCGCCGGGATACCGGCCCGAAGGTTCTGGTAGGCGGTATGCTCGGTCGAATTGCCGAAGCCGCCCCACCAGTACATGCCATGTTCCTCGGCCGCATAGTTCAGCCAGGTCTTGCCGACCTCTTCGGCGGTTGCGCCGAGGCCGTAGTCGCGCAGCGCCCGGATGAAATAGACCGGGCCGTTGGTGTCGTCGTCCGCTGCGAAATTCTTGAAGTCGCGCAGATATTCCGTCACCTCGCCATAGGTGTCCCGGATGCGTTCATAGCTCCAGATGGTCGGTTCGACAGGCGCGCCGAGGCGCACGCCGATCGCCTTGCCGATGAAGCCGGAATAGATGCGCTCGAAGATTTCTGTGGTGCTGAGCATCGGATACTTTCAAAGACTAGAGGCTGGAAACCTGGGTGAGCTCGCGGGCGGCAAAGAGCCGTGCGCGTGCCTGCGCCCGCGCCGTTTCGCGTTTGTGATCGGCCGCCTGGATCACGGTCACCGCATCGGTAAAAAGGTCGGCGGAGCGGAAGAGATCGAGCCTGTTGACGCGGTCGAGTTGGGAGGCCATCGCCGGGTCGATGATCGTTTCGCCGTGCATCGCGCCGAGGATCGCACCGGCCATGACGCCGATCGAATCTGTGTCGCGGCCGGAATTGATGCCGTCGATGATCGTCTTGTAGAAATCCCCGTCATTGACGACGGCAAAGCCGAGCGCCAGCGGCAATTCCTCGATTGCGTGGAGGCGTGACGGCTGGTAGGCGTCGGTGGCAATGCCGGCCTTCTGCGGCGTATGCTGGACGTTGTCGCCCATCGGCGAATAGCGGGCGATGATACGGTGGAACTCGCCGACGACCGTCTGATGGTCCGCGCCCCTCAGTGCGCGCGCAGCTTCCACGATATCGGCAATCGCATTGCGCGTACCGTCTTTGGCAACGGCAAGGGCTTCTTCGATGACGGCGTCAAGCGTGGTGCCCGGCACGAAAGCGGCGGCAACGGCTGCCGAAAGCACGCCGGCAGCCTCGAGGCCGAAACTCTGCTGGTGGCCGGAGGCAAAGGCGATCGCCTCGTCATAGGCTGCCTTTGGATCGCAGGCGTTCGCCACGCCGATCGGCGCGATGTACATGGCCGCGCCGCAGTTCACCATGTTGCCGATCCCGCCCTGTCGCGGATCGCAGCCGGAAAGCTGATGGCGCTGGAAGATCCATTTTTCCGGATAGAACAGACGCTCGATCAGCATCGTCTCGCGCTGCAGCTCCGGCACCCAGCGCGGCGTCCAGGCGATCTCCCGCACCATGCCGGAGGCCATATCCCAGGCATCGAGGTGACGCTTGACGTCGTCGTAGATCGACATGACGCAGAGCGTCATCAGCGTGTCGTCGGTAACGATGCCGCCACCGCGGACACGGCCGTTGCGGGCCGCTTCGCTCTGCTTCATCCGGTGCCACTCGGTGTCGAGCGACGTCACCCGGCCATAGCGCCCGCGAATTTCTGCGGCAGAGAGTTTTTCGACCGGCGCCCCGATGGCGTCGCCGTAAGCGACGCCAAAAAGAAGCGCCCGGACCCTTCCCTTGAGGGAGAGCCCTGCAGCATCATTTGTCATTGAGAACCGTCCTTGCATATTCGGTCATTTTCTCGCCGCCGGCAGCGTTCCATTCGGAAACGAACTGGTCCCATTGGTCCATCTTGGCTTCGCCGGAGACGAATTTGTACACCCAGGCCCGGTAGACGTTTTCGGTCGCATCGATGTCGGTGGCGTATTCGGCAGGCCAGACGAAGGCATTGTCCGGCTTGAAGTCGGCTGAAATCGTCTTCAGCGATTGCTGCGCGGCCTCGCTCAGCCATTGCACCGGTGGCTGCCAGTTGGCGGCGACGAGGAAGCGGGCATACCAGGTGGCGAGCTTGTCGGTCGGTTTGATGGTCTCGCCGTCCTTGGTGTACTGCTCGCCTTCAAACCCAAGGCGTTCGATCGCCTGGCCCTCGGGGCTGGCGATGAAATCGAGCAGCTTGACCACCTCTTCCTTGTGCTGCGAAGTCGTCGCGATGGCGAGGCCGCGGGATTCCTTGGAAACGTCGAGTGCCATCAGGCCCTGGCCGGCCGGCCCCTTCGGCGGAGACAGCAGGCTCAGCGTCACGTCAGGATGCGCCTGGCGCATCTTGCCGCCATAGATGTCGATGACCTCTGCGGAAGAGCCGAAGATCACGCCGGCCCGGCCGGAATAGAACTTGTCTTCCTTCACGTCCCACTTGGTGGTGATGAACTCCGGGTCATAGAGGCCCTGCTCGCGAAGCGAGGCATAGAAGGCGATCTTCGCCTTTTCCGCTGCCGAGACGCGGGCATGGATCCATTCGCCCGCATCGTTCTTCAGCCAAGTGCCGGTGACGCCGAAGGCCTGGTTGAAGATCGCATCGAGCTCCTGGGTGTTGTCGGCAGTGGTAACGCCGTAGCTGTCGGCCTTGCTGTTGCCGTCGAGATCGCCGTCCTTGATCGCCTTAAAGAGGGTGACGTAATCGTCTGTCGTCTTCGGCGCCGCGACGCCCGACTTCTCGAGCCAATCCGTGCGAATGACCGGCTGCGGTATGCGCGGCGGATAGACATAGAGCAGATAGGGATAGTTCTTCAGCCGCTCGACATTGTGCGGAAAAAGCGCGTCCTTGAGATGGGTCGTCTTCGGCAGCCAGTTGTTCCAGTCTTCGAGCACGCCCTGTTCGGCCATCTTGGCGTCGCCGCCCTGGAAATAGATGAGATCCGGGATATCACCTGACAGAAGCATGGCGCTCAGCTTGTCGGCGTAACCCGAGGACGGCAGGTCGATGACCTGAATATGGATGTCGGTGCCCTTCGCCTTTAGCGCCTCCTCGTAGGCCTTCATGAGCTTGACGTCGTCAGGATTGCTCGTCGTGAGGTCCTTCGAGACGACGCGGATCGTTACTGGGTCGGCGAAGGCGGGCATCGCGACGCTCGCCATCAGTGCCACGGCGGTCGTTGCGCTAAGGATCAGTCTTCCAAGCATGTTTGTTCCTCCCAATATGCTTTGGCCATTTATGTTCGGTTCGACATCGTCAGCCCTTCAGCGCACCGCTCATGGTGCCCTTGGTGAAGAACTTCAGGATGAGCGGGTAGATCGCGAGGATCGGCGCGATGGTGAGCAGGATCATGCCGGCCTTCAGCGCACGGATGTTGATTTGGCTCGCACCCGTGTAAGTGTTGCTTTCGACCACCCCGACCATGGCGAGCTTGTCGCCCTCGACCACGAACTGGCGCAGGACGACCTGCAGCGGCCACTTCGACTGGTCGTTGAGGTAGATCATCGCCCGGAAGAACTCGTTCCAGTGGAAGACGAAATAGAAGAGCGCGATGGTTGCGAGCGCCGATTTGGCGAGCGGCAGCGCCACGTACCAGAAGATCTGGAACGGATTGGCGCCGTCGAGCTCGGAGGCCTCGATCAGTTCCTTCGGCACCTCCTCGAAGAAGCGCACCAGGATGATCAGGTACCAGGCGTTGACCACCTTGAAGAGGATCAGCGACCAATAACTGTCGAGCAGGCCGAGGCGTTTGTTGATGAAGTAGTCCGGGATGATGCCGGGCTCGAAGACGATCGTGACCAGCACGAAGACGAAGATGATGCGCCGGCCGGGCAGACCGGGACGCGAAAGCGCCCAGGCCATCAGCGCCGTCAGCACGACACCAAGAACCGTGCTGACGAGCGTGATGAAGATCGAGTTGAGGAGGCCCCGCTGAACGGCGGAATTGTTGATCAGCAGATCCCAGACCTCGGTCGAAAACCCATTGGGGATGACCGTCAAGCCACTCATCCCTGCGACCTTGCCCGGGTCGGAGAACGAAATGGCGAGCAGGTTGAGGAGCGGCTGGACCGTCAGGACGACAAGGAACAAGAGCGTCGAAACGATGATCGCATATTCGAGCCGCTCAAGCGGTGTTCTGCGGACGTTGTGGGCGGCCATCACCATACCCCCTTGCCGGTAAGACGTTTGGAAAGAAGGTGCGCTGCGACGATCATCAGCATGCCGAGCACGGCCTTGAAGAGGCCGGCCGCTGTCGCCAGCGAGTATTCGCCGGTCTGCAGGCCGATGCGGTAGACATAGGTGTCGATGATATCGATCTTGCTGCGCACGACGTCGTTGGAGAAGTTGATCACCTGGTTGAGGTCGGCGTTCAGGAACATGCCGGCGTTCAGGATGAAGAGCGTCGCGATCGTCGGCACGATGCCGGGAATGGTAACGTAGCGGATCTTTTGCCAGCGGTTCGCCCCATCGATCTCGGCCGCGTCGTAGAGCTCCTGGTCGATGGCGATGATGGCAGCGAGATAGAGCAAGCTATCCCAGCCGGCCGACCGCCAAATCTCCGAGAAGACCAGCACCCAGCGGATCGAGCCGGTGTCGGTCATGAAGGAGACCGGCTGCATGCCGAAGAAACCAATGATGTCATTGACCGCGCCGTCGCTCGGCGAGAGCACTGCGATGAACACGCCGGCGATGACCACCCAGGAGAGGAAGTGCGGCAGGTAGATTGCCGACTGGATGAATTTACGGAAGGCGCCTCCCCGGATCTCGTTGAGCAAGAGCGCGGTGATGATCGGGACCGGGAAGAAGAAGACAATCTTCATCGTTGACAGGATCAGCGTGTTCGCCAGCACCTGCCAGAAGATCGGAGACGAGAACAGCGTCTGGAAATGCTTGATACCGACCCAGATGTTCGGCGGGATGATACGCAGCTGCTCGAAAGCGATCTTGGCTTCCCAGATCGGAAAATAGTGAAAGATCACGAAGAAGATCAGGCCAGGAGCCATCATCAGGTAATAAGGCCACCATTGCCGAACGCTTTTGGCGAGGCTCCGGTGGCGAGCTTTGGGAACGTTCCCATTTCGTGGCATAGTCGCGTTCATCGCAAGTTCGTTGCTTACCGCCATTGCTTACCTCCCTGCCGCAACACGCACGGGTGCCGAGGCTGAAACGTCGGCAAGCGAGCCGCGCTCCACCAATCGGCACGGCAGATAAATCCGCTCGCGCTGGCGCCCACCAGCAATCTGATCGATCAGGCATTCGACCGCACGAATGCCGATCTGCCGGCCGGGCTTTTCGATGGTCGTCAGGCCCGGCCAGGAAAAGGCCCCTGCCGGAATGCCGTCGAAGCCCAGGATCGAGATGTCCTCAGGGCATCTCAGCCCCGCCTCGCGAACGGCTATCATGGCCCCAAGCGCCATCAGGTCGTTGGCGACGAACACGGCGCGGTTTCCTCTCCACTGCTTCGCAAGCAGGCGGGCCATCGCGCTGCGACCGCCCTCGACCGTATAGTCGGACTCTTCGACCATCAGGACTTCGGGATCGACATCGCGGGCGATGCAGTGCTCGTGGACCGAGCGCAGGAAGCGGGCGCGCGCGAGACGAGACCTCGGCCCGAGCATCAAGGCCGGCGCCGGGTGTCCGCGCTCGACAAGAATATCCATGCCGAGCCGCACCGCCTGAGCGATGTCGGATCCGACGCTCAACGTATCGGGGAAACGCTCGGCGCTGGAGCCGATGAAGATGAAAGGCATGCCAAAACGGTCGAGGTCGTCGAAATTATCCGCAACGGGATTGATGATCGCCCCGTCAACACGCGCCCGGCGCAGGGCGCGCAGGTGGGTCGCCTCCTTGTGCGCATCCCAATCCGACGAGAAGATCAGAAGCGAAATGTCATCCTTCGCCGCCCGATCCTGCGCTCCGCGGGCAACTTCGGCCCAGAACGGGTTGGTGATATCAGGAATGACGATGCCGAGCAGGCCGCTGCGACCCGAACGCATTCCGACGGCAAGCTGATTGGGCTCGTAACCGGTGGCAGCAACCGCCTTCAATACGCGGTCGCGCGCTTCCTCGGAAATGTTGGCGGAGCCGGCGAGAACACGCGCGACGGTGCTCTTCGAAACGCCTGCGCGTTTGGCAACGTCGATAATGGTCGCCCTTCGACCCGTCGTGTTGTTCATGAAGCTTCCTCCCAAAGCTCAAGCAATGCCTCTCAAGGCATCGCCTGATCTCTGTGGGAACGTTACCATGACGAAAGATACTTTGGCAATATGCAGGAGAAAATATCCCGATCTTTGCTACTAGACCGCCAACGACGGTGCGGAAATGTCGATCCTGGCTCGAAATTGCCATTCGTCCCTTCGCGCACTGTCAAAGCGGAAGTCGCGGCTGTGCCTTTGCAGCCTCTGACGGACATTGGGAATGCTCGATGCCCTTGATGTCCTGGCGGCGTCTTACGAACCATCGGCGAGATGTGGCGTGCTTTCGATCAGACATAGACGGGAGGCAAATCCCCTACGCCGCCGAACGCTAGGCTCGGCGGCGTCTCATGAGCGGCACGACAGCCTAGGCGGCCAGGTGCTCGAACAGCCGGGCGACGGCCTCGGCACCGGGGTCGACATGGCCCTCAAGCTGCTTTGCATTGATATAGGCCGCGCGACCGGCCTTGGCACGCGTCAAGGTGGAGGTGAAGTTCGCCCCCGTTCGTGCGGCAGCCGCTGCCGCGACCACGCTGTCGCCGAGCGCATCGAGCGCGGGAGACAGAGCATCGATCATCGTTCGGTCGCCGATCTTGGCGCCGCCGATCTCCTGCATGCGCGCAAGCCCGGTTCGAAGCGCCTCGCGCATCGGTAGACCGCTTGATGCTCCGTCGCCGGCGGCTGCGAAGAAAATGGCAAGCAGCACGCCGGAGGAACCGCCCATAGTCTGGCTTAGCTCCTGGCCGATCGCACGCAAAAGCTGGGTGTGATCGGATAATGGCAGCCGATCGATCGCGTTGATCAGGGCGCGAGCGGCTCCCGCCAGCGTCGAGCCCGTATCGCCATCGCCGGACTTCGCGTCGAGCGCATTGAGATCCTGCTCGGCGGCGATCAACACCTTGCAGCAGTCGATCAGGAATGCACGCGTTGCCCCATGGTCGGATGCCATCGGCGTGATCGGAGTCAAGCCATCCGGCAACGCGCTGACGGCGATCGGTCGGACCTCCGAGACACCCGGCCAGGCGGCGATCGCCACTGGTGCCTTCAAGAGCTCAAGTTCCGCCTGGTCTGCGGCAAAAACCGAGACCGAGAAGCCTTGCATGTCGAGCGATGTCATCAGCGGCGCTGGACCAATCGTGTGAGTGATCCTTTTGCCGAGAGGCAAATTGATGAGGTCGTGGGCGAGCACCGACATTTCGAGAACCGAGGTGCCGCCCAGATTGTTGATCAGCGCGACATGGGCGCCTTCCCCCATGACGGCTGCTAGACGCTCAGCCATGGTCGCCACCGCCGAGCGGGCGCCCGCAAAATCGATCTGTTCGACACCGGCCTCACCATGGATGCCGAGGCCGAGCTCCGCCTTGCCCAAAGGTATCCGCGCTTCCTTTGGCGAACCCGGTACCCGGCAGGTGTCCAGCGACATGCCGATGCTGCGCGTGCCCGCGATCACCCGTTTGGCCGCCGCCGTTACCGTCTCGAGGTCCGCCCCGCGTTCGGCGAGCGCGCCGGCGATCTTGTGCACGAACAGAGTGCCGGCAACGCCGCGCGCCTGCGGCAGGTCGGGTAGAGCGATGTCGTCGCCGACGATCACCATGCTGACCTTCAGCCCGAAGGCGCGGGCGCGCTCTGCCGCAAGACCGAAATTCAGCCGATCGCCGGTATAGTTCTTGACGACGAGCAGGCATCCGGCCGGACCGGTCACGGCGAGAATACCGGCAAGAACCGCGTCGACGCTCGGCGAAGCAAAGACATCGCCACAGACCGCAGCCGTCAGCATTCCCCGTCCGACGAAGCCGACATGAGCGGGCTCATGACCCGAGCCGCCGCCTGAGACGACCGCGACCTTCGATTTATCCCAGTCGCTGCGCAACACGACCCGGATGTGCGGATAGCCGTCAAGGCGGGTCAGCGCGCCGCCGGACAGGGCCAGAACACCGTCGATCGCTTCTGTCACGACATCTTCCCGCTTATTGATGAATTGCGCCATATCGAGCTCCTTAAGCCAAACGCATGCCTGCCGCATCGAAGTAGAGCGGCTTTAAAGGTTGAATCTTGATTGTTTCACCGCCACGGAGCGGCGTGTGGGCGTCCGTGACGGTGATGAGATCGTGTTTCCTGAAGGTCAGATGCAGACGCGTCTGGTCGCCCAAGTGCTCGACGCGCTTGACCAGAGCATCCTCCCCCGCACCCTGCTGGATGTGCTCCGGTCTTAGCCCGATGCTTGCCGCGCCTAAGGGGGCGCCGGCAAAAATGTCGGCCGGAAGCACATTGATCCGTGGCTGTCCCAGCCGCGTCGCCGCATAGACGCTGACGGGCTGCTCATACACCTCGCGCGGCGAGCCGAACTGAACGAGCTTGCCCTCATTCAGCACCCCGACATGGGTCGCCATCGTCATCGCCTCGATCTGGTCGTGAGTGACGTAGAGCAGCGTTGCGCCCGACCTTGCCTGGATGCGCTTGAGCTCGATGCGAAGATCGGCCCTGAGCTTGGCGTCGAGCGAACTCAACGGCTCGTCCATGAGGAATATCTGCGGGTCTCGGACAAGAGCACGACCGATGGAAACGCGCTGCATCTCTCCACCTGACAATGCCGTTGCCTTGTTGTCGAGCTTGTGCGTGATCTGGAGAACCTCGGCAACCTCCCTCACCTTCCGGTCGATCTCTTCCCTTGGCGTCTTCAGCAGCGGAGATTTCAGCGGGAACTCCAGATTCTGACGAACCGTGAGGTGTGGGTAGAGCGAGTATTGTTGAAAGACCATGGCTACGTTGCGTTCGGCAGGCGCCAGCCCTTTCACTGGTTCTCCGTCGATATAGACCTCGCCGCGATCGGGGGTGTCCAAGCCGGAGACCATTCTCAGTGTCGTCGTCTTTCCAGCACCGGTCGGCCCGAGCAGCACGACGAAAGAACCGTCCGGAACCGTCAGTGAGACATTATCGAGAGCAACCGTACCAGCAAACGTCTTCGTCACGTTTTCCAAGACGACTTCAGCCATGTCTCAGCACTCCTTGATTGCCGTCGGATAACAGCACCTTGCCGGATTCCGCATCGAAAACCGAAAGCGTTCTCGCATCGAATTCGAGGCCGATCTGCTCGCCTTCCTGAACCCGGTGGCCCGATGAAATGCGTGCCTTCAGGTGGCCGTGGCTCGTTGCGAGCGTCACGATCTGGGTGGTCCCGAGATATTCGACAGCGCTCACGCGGCCCCGATAGGCGCCGTCACTGACAAATTTCACATGTTCCGGCCGGACGCCAAGCGTCAGCCTTCCGGCGCGTCCTTCCCGCGAGGTCGGCACCTTGACCTCTATGCCGCCGAGATCGATAGCGCCGCCGCCCACGCCGATCATCCCCTCGAATTCCAGGAAGTTCATCGGAGGAGAACCAATGAACTGGGCTACGAATTTCGTGGCGGGCCAGTCGTAGATCTGCTGCGGCTTACCGAACTGTTCGACGACCCCATGGTTCATGACGACGATCTTGTCGCCCATTTGCATCGCTTCGAGTTGGTCATGGGTCACATAGACGGTGGTCGCACCCATGCGGTCGTGCAGTGCCCGCAGTTCCTCGGCCATGTGCTCACGGAACTCGGCATCGAGTGCGCCGAGGGGTTCGTCCATGAAGAAGGCCTTGGGGCGACGCACGATGGCACGCCCGAGCGCGACGCGCTGGCGGTCGCCGCCCGAAAGGCCGCCGACGGGCTTGTCGAGAATGGTCTCGATCTTGAGAATGCGGGCGACTTCGGCGACGCGTGACCTGACTTCCTCGCCGCGCAAGCCCTGGCTGACCAGCGGATAGGAGATGTTCTTGCGCACATTCATATGCGGATAGAGCGCAAACATCTGGAAGACGAAGGCGATGTCGCGCTTGCTGGCCGGCTTCATCCCGACCTCTTCACCATCAATGAAGATCTCGCCGCTCGTCGGCAGTTCCAGGCCTGCCATCATGCGCAAGGTCGTCGTCTTGCCGCAGCCGGAGGGCCCGAGCAGCATGAAAAACTCGCCATCCTCAATGGTGAAGCTCGAGGAGCGCACCGCGGTGAAGGCGCCGAACTCCTTGCGCACATTCTGAATTCTGATCTGCGCCATCGGCTTACTCCGGAAAATGGCTGACGATGATGAACATCACCGTACCCAGCAAGGTTATGACGAAGGACCAGGAATAGAGCGCGAGAGCGAAGGGCTGCATGAGCATGAAGACGCCCGCTGCGATCAGGGCCGATGCCAGCATTTCCCAGGCACCGCGGCGCAAGTGCAGCAATCCATTGAAAAATCGTGTCATTTGCGTACGGCTCCGAAAGTGATGCCGCGCAGTAGGTGTTTGCGCAGAAGAATGGTGAAGACCATGACCGGCACGAGGAACAGGGTCGCCCCGGCGGCAACAGCCGGCCAGTCCTGACCGCTGACGCCGATGATGGTTGGAATGAAGGGAGGCGCCGTCTGGGCGTTGCCCGATGTCAAAAGCACCGCGAAGGCGTATTCGTTCCAGGCAAAGATCAGGCAGAAGATCGCGGTTGAGGCGATGCCCGTCGCCGCCTGCGGCAACACCACCTTGTAGAAAGCCTGGAACCGGGTGTAGCCATCGATGAGCGCCGCCTCCTCATATTCGACAGGTATCTCGTCGATGAAGCCCTTCAGCAGCCAGACCGACAGCGACAGGTTGACCGCCGTGTAGAGCAGGATCATGCCCGCATGGGTGTCGTTCAAGCCCAATGACCGGAACATCAGGAAGATCGGGATGGCGACGGCGATCGGCGGCATCATGCGCGTCGATAGAATGAAGAACAGCAGATCATCCTTCAGCGGTACCTTGAAGCGCGAGAAGGCGTAGGCGGCGGCCGTGCCGAGCACGATGCAGAGCACGGTCGAGCCGAAGCCGATGATCACCGAATTGGTGAAGCGCTCGGCAAAGCGCGACGGACCGGAGATGACGAGGCCATCCTTGCGAACCAGCCGGTCATACCAGGTCTGCGGCTCGCCGACCGCCTTCAACTGCTCCTCGGTGAGCCGGGTGCGCGTCGTGAAGACGTTGACATAGCCTTCCACCGTCGGCGTAAAGAAGGTCTTGGGCGGATAGGCGATCGCGTCGGCCGGCGACTTGAAGCTCGTCGCGATGATCCAGACAAGCGGTAGGATCGTGATCAGCGCGTAGCCAACGACCAGGATCCCGGCGAACCACTTTTGCCGTTGCGACGGCTCGGTAACGGAATAGCTCATCGTTGTTTGACCTTGTTCAGGGCTTTGACGTAGATCGACGCCAGGCCGAAGACGGTGACGAAGAGGATGACGGCGTAGGCGGATGCGTAGCCGGTGCGCCACTTCTCGAAAGCTTCACGCTTCAGGTTGATCGAGGTGAGTTCGGTGATCGATCCCGGTCCACCGCCCGTCAGCTGCACGACGAGATCGAACATCTTGAAGTTCTCGATGCCGCGAAAGAGCACGGCGAGCATCAGGAACGGCAGTACGAGCGGAATGGTGATCGTCCAGAATTGCCGCCATTTGCTGGCGCGGTCGCATTCGGCGGCCTCATAGATGCTGCTCGGAATGGAGCGAAGGCCCGCAAGGCAGATCAGCATCACGAAGGGCGTCCACATCCAGGTGTCGACGATGATGATTGCCCAAGGGGCAAGCGACACATCGCCGATCATCGAGAAACTCGAGGGATCAGCCCCTGTCAGGAAACCGACTGCGTAGTTGAAGAGACCGATCTGCGGCTGGTAGAGGAAGGTCCAGAAATTGCCGACCACCGCCGGGCTCAGCATCATCGGCAGAACGATGATCGTGGTCCACAGATCGTTGCCGCGGAACTTCTTGTTGATCAGGTAGGCAAGGGAAAAGCCGATGAGCACCTGAAGGACGATGGTCCAGATCAGGAAATGGGCCGTCGCCTGCATGGTCAGCCAGATGTCCTTGTCGGACAGGATGCTCAGGTAGTTCTTGAGCCCGATGAACTGGACCTCGGCATTCGGCCTGTTGACGCGAAAATTCGTAAAGCTCAGTCGGACCGTCCAGATCAGCGGAAAGATATTGACCGCGAGAAGCAGGACGATGGACGGGGCAACGAACAGCCAGGCCAGCGACCGATCCGAGAGACCTCGGACCCGTTTGGCAAGGGCATGCGGTGTCGCTCCGGCGACCCGGTCCACTGTTGATTTCAGCATGGGTAGTTCCCTCATTTGACTGCCGCGCCGCGCGTCTCAATCGAGGCGCAAAGGCCGCTGCAGCACTTTGAATTGCTGCATGTTTTCGTCCTTCAATCGACCACGATCGAAGGAACCATGCAGAAGGCGGCGACAGAACCGGGGAAATTCCCCGGCTCCGTGTCGCGCCATGGCGCGCTGGGAGGTGCACAGCCATGGCCTGATGGCGGTCAGTACTTGCCTTCGTCGTCGAAGATCTGCGTCCAGTCCTTGGTAAGACCGTCGAGTGCATCCTGCGCAGACCCCTGGCCGGCGACCACATAGTCGTGGAAGCGCTTCTGCGTCGCCTGAAGCAGCGAGGCATAGGAGGGCTCAGCCCAGAAGTCCTTCACGATCGCCATGGAGTCGAGGAAGGTCTGGGCATAGGGCTGACTGGTTGCAAAGCCAGGATCTTCGACGACTTTGCGCAGCGCCGAATAGCCGCCCATCTGCCACCACTTCTGTTGGATTTCCGGCTGGGCGAACCACTTGATGTAGGCGAGGGCATCGTCCTGCTTCTCGGACGCTGAGACTACGGAGATGCCCTGGCCGCCGAGCTGCGCGAAGGCAACGCCATCGGGACCGGCCGGGTTCGGGAAATAGCCCGACTTGTCGCCGCCCACATTGGCATCGGCATTGATGCCGGGCCAGGTAAAGGCGAAGTTCATGTGAAGGGCAACCTGGCCTGACTTGTAGGCGTCGATGTCCTCGGACATGTAGGCGTCGGAATGCCCAGGCGGCGTGCAGCAGTCGTAGAGCGCCTTATAGAACTCCAGCCCCTTCACCGCCTTGGCGGAATTCACGTATCCCTCGAGCTCGTAGGGCTTGTCGGGGTTTTGATACTCGAAGCCGAAGCTGTAGAGCACGTCCATCGCACCCATGGTGATGCCTTCTGATCCGCGCTCGGTGTAGATCGCAGCACCATAGACCGTCTTTCCGTCGATCTCGCGTTTCTGGAAGAATTCGGCGATGTCCTTGAGTTCGGCAAAGGTCTTCGGCACGGCAAGGTCGCGGCCGTACTTGCTCTTGAATTCCGCCTGCAGTTCGGGGCGGGCGAACCAGTCCTTGCGGTAGCTCCAGCCGACGACGTCGCCGAATGCCGGCAGCGCCCAGTAGTTTGGTGAGTTCTTCGGCCACTCGGCATAGCCGACGACGGTTGCGGGGATGAAGTCGCTCATCTTGATCCCTTCCTTGTCGAAGAAATCGTTGAGCTTGACGTACTGGCCGTTTTCAGCCGCACCGCCGATCCACTGGCTGTCGCCGATCATCAGGTCGCACAGCTTGCCGCCGGAGTTCAGCTCGTTCAGCATGCGGTCGGCGAAGTTCGGCCATGGCACGAACTCATATTTCATCTTGATGCCGCTCTTGGCCTCGAAATCTTTGCTGAGTTCGACCAGGGCATTTGCCGGATCCCATGCCGCCCAGCAGAGCGTCAGCTCGGCTGCACTTGCGTTGCCGGTGTTTGCGACACTTGCCGCCAGCAGGGCACCCAATGCGGCCAATGATTTGAAATGACGAAGTTCCATAGCTGGGGCCTCCTCCCCTTCCTCCCGACCTCCATCGGAAGCTGAAAACGCCTGTGGCGAATAGCGGGCGCAAAGCGACGTTTCTTCGTGGGCAGGCCTCCCTCGCATCGCTCCGTGGCCTCACGCACTCCTCTGCCGGCCACAGCACTATTTTTATTGAGGTGCGCACCTCAATGCAAGCAAATTTTGAGGTGCGCACATCAATTCTTGCTTTTCGATTGCTTTTGTTGGAGGAATCGCCCTGAAGGATCGAGAGCAAAGAGAAGCGATTGCATGCGCCCTACCGCGAAAGATCTGGCAGAGGCAGCCGGCGTGAGCCTGGCCACCGTCGACCGCGTGCTGAACGACCGGCCGAATGTCAGCAAGAAGGCTTTCCGCAAGGTCAACGACGCCATCGAGCGCATCGGCTTCGTCAGGAACCCGGCGGCGGTAGCACTTGCGCGCAACAAGACCTACCGGTTTCGCTTCGTCCTTCCCGTCTCCGGCGACCAGTATCTGAGCGAACTGATTGGGCGCGTCACCGAGGCACGCGACGCGCTGCGCGCCGATTCCACCGAGGTCGAGGCCGTGCAGATCCCGATGGCAGACCCGCACCACGTCGCCAAGTATCTGAGCCTCATCGATCACGAAATTGTCGATGGCGTCGCGGTGATGGCACCGGAATCGCCACAGGTGCGCGATGCGCTCGTGCGGCTCGTGGAACGAGACGTGAGGGTCGTGCAGTTCCTGTCAGGCCAGGAACGGCTGGAAAGGGCCGACTATGTCGGCATCGACAACTTCGCGGCCGGCGCCACGGCCGGCAAGATCGCAGGCCGCTTCATCGGCAACCAGCCCGGCAAGATCATGGTCGTGGCGGAAACCATGATGGCACTCGACAGCATCCAGCGCCGTCTCGGCTTCGACAGCATCATCAATGCGCAGTTTCCGCATCTCCAGTGTCTGCCTTCGCTCGAAACCTATGCCGACGAGAAACGCGCCGAATTGATCATCAACAGGACGTTGCAACATAACCCCGATACGCTTGCCGTCTATGTGCTGAGTTCCGAGGCGCGAGCGCCGTTAACGGCGGTCTGGAATGCGCAGGGCTCGCGTCAGCTCACCGTCGTTGCTCACGAGCGCACGCCGTTCAGCGAGCGGGCGTTGATGGACGAACGCATTGATGCCCTGATCGCCCAGGACCCCGGCCATGCGGTCAGAAGCGCACTGCGCATCATGCGCGCCCGCGCAGATCATCGCGAGCTGCTGGCTTCGCAGGAGAGGATTCGCATCGAGATCCTGCTCAAGGAAAATCTTCAGTTTCAGGGCCCCTAGAGTGCCGTTGGCAGCCACAGCCGGTCTATACAGGCAGTGGCGATCAGGGTCGCACGGGAAGACGGGCGTCCCGCGATCGCGAGATTGCTTCAGAACATCTGGGCAAGCGTCTCAACGACCCGCGGCGTCGAGAGACCTTGATTGCATTGGCGCGCCGGAAGAAGCGTGCGGCATTGCCGGGCCATTGCCCTTTGGGCGGCCACGTTAAGCCGTCCGTCAACCGGCCCGACGCGCACACCGTTTTGGCGCAATTGTGCTTCTATCAGGTAGGCAAACAGTCGAGGGTTGGTCCTTGCCAAATCACGCACGACCCTTTGGCGTTCCGGTTGTGTCAGGGACTTAAACCTGTTGCTGAGCGCCGCAAACGCGCTGGCTTTTGCCGTCGAGGCATCCAACAGAAAGGTTTGAATGCTTTTTTCGGGGCCCGAGAGCAGGTCGGCCGACGCGAGCAAGACCGACTTCGCTTTCGCGTTGTCCCTTTTCACGAGTTGTGTGCGGCCATCGCGCTTGCCATCACGATAGGCTTCGATCAAATCGATTGCGGCAATCCGATCACCCTCCTTGGCAGCTTTCTGCAGGACGGCGAGAGCCTTCTTGCTGCTGCGCGTGATGCCTTGACCGTAAAATAGGGCCTCGGCGACAACCGATGATGCTCCGACCACTTTCTCGTCTGCGGAGCGTTGGAGCAAGGCCATTCCCGCAGCTGCATTCTTGCGTGTCTTTGTCAACGCCTTGAAGCGGCCGAGCGCCACATTGGCACCCGGGTTCCCCGTTTCGAAGGCCATCTGGTAGTACCTTTCGGCCTCCTTCGTATTGCGCGGGACAAGACGTCCGTTGTTGTAGGCATCACCGAGTCTGAGCATCGCTGAAACGCTACCCTGCTCCGCTGCGGCCTTATAATGTTTCACAGCCAGCTTCGGATCTTGCGCAGTAACTTGCCCCCCGCCGTAAATGTCACCGAGGGAGAGCAGGGCGGAAGCTGAGCCCTCGGCCGCCAGCGATGAAAGCACATTGACCGCCGAAGCGACGTCCTTCTTTATGCCCTGGCCGCGTGCTTCCATCTCGGCAAGGCGTATTTTGGCGTCCACATCGCCCTGCTCGGCTGCCTGGCGATAGTGCTCAAGCGCAGCGCTGTAGTCCGCCTTTACATCATCTCCCTCGGAATAAAGGTCGCCCAGCCGTAGATGCGCCCGGACGGATCCCAAATGCGCCGCCTTCTCAAGCGCCGCGACGGCAGGCGCTGGCTGCAATGGGATACGTCCGGAGAGGTAGAGTTCGGCGAGTGTGACCAGGAGATCCGGGCTCTCGCTTGCTCCGAGTGCACGAAGCTCCGCCATGCCGGCATTCACATTTGGTTCTGTCCCCTCACCCCTGATTGTCAGTTCGGCGACACGTAGGTGGCCTTCCAGGTTGCCTTGATCTGCTGCGGTGCTATAGGCCGCAAACGCCTTAGCTGGATCGTCCGACCGATAGCCGTCACCAAGCCTCAACATGGCCCTCACGCTGCCTTGATCTGCGGCTTGCTGGTAATATTGCCGAGCCCGCAGCGGATCAACTGGCACCGTTTGGCCCTTGGCGTAAAGGTCACCCAAAGAGTAGGCCGCGCCCGCTTCACCTTGGGCGGCAAGCATCGCCAGTTCGCCGGTGGCGCTTCCCGCGTCGGGAGCCATGCCCCGGCCGAGTGCCTTCATTTCAGCGAGCCGCACCTTCGCCTCCAGGCTGCCTTGATCGGCCGCCTGGCGATAGTGCTCTAGTGCGAGAGCATAGTTGACCGTCACGGCATCCCCGGCGGCGTAGAGATCGCCGAGCCGTACATGCGCCGGCACCGAGCCGAGGCGCGCAGCGCGCTCCAAGGTTGTGATGCCGAGTTCCGGCTGCATGGGCACGCGACCGGACAAGCAGAGGTCGGCAAGCGCTTCCAGTACGTTCGGATTGTCACTTTCGGCGAGCGATCGCATCGTCGCAACGCCTTGCGGGACATCGCGTAACGTTCCTTCGCCACGGATCGTCAGCTCCGCAACACGCAGGCTGCCGTCTAGACTACCCTGCTTGGCCGCTGCGCTAAAGGCGGCGAAGGCCTTGCCTGGTTCGCGACCTCGATAAACGTCGCCGAGCCGCAGGAGCGCCGTCAAACTCCCTTGTTTTGCGGCTTGTTCGTAGTAGTGGGCGGCCCGGATCGGATCATTGGGCATCACGCCTGCACGTCCATAGAGATCGCCAAGGGCGAGTGCAGCGCTGGCTTCGCCTCTGTCGGCAAGCGCCGCCAATTCGGCACTGGCGGCCTCCATGTTCTGCTCTCCACCTTGGCCTCGGGCCTGCATCTCTGCAAGCCGTATCTTCGCCTCGACGTTGCCCTGTTCTGCCGCCCGGCGGTAGTAGCTTTGGGCCAGCGGAAAGTCGGTCGTGGCCGCCTCGCTTTGCGAATAGAAATCCCCAAGCCGCAGCAATGCGGCGACATTGCCTTGCGCGGCGGCCTGTCGATAATAGTCCGCCGCGCGGGCGCGATCGGCCGGCACCGCCTCGCCCTTGCTATAAAGATCGCCGACGGCAAGCGACGCCTCGGCCCCGCCGCGCGCGGCAAGGTTTTCCAGCTCGGTCTTGGCAGCGGAGAGGTCCTGGGGGATGCCCTTGCCCTGCGCCCGCATTTCCGCAAGCCGAACCTTGGCCTCCAAATTGCCCCGCTCTGCCGCGCGGCGATAGTGATCGAAGGCGGCCGCAAAGTCCGTCCTCACCCCCTTGCCCGCGTAATAGAGGTCGCCCAATCGAACATTCGCCGTGGTGCTGCCTTGCGACGCGGCTTGCCGGAAATATTGCACTGCTTGCGCGGGATCAGCCGGGACTACTTTTCCGTCACTATAAAGATCACCCAATGCCAGTGAAGCCTCCTGTCTGCCAGATGCAGCAAGGCTTTTAAGCTCGGCCTGGGCCGGCGCGAGGTCCTGCGGAACGCCAAGGCCCCGGGCTTTCATTTCCGCAAGCCGGACCTTCGCCTCAACGCTACCCTGGCTTGCCGCCTGACGGTAGAAGTTTTGCGCGCGAGCGTAGTCAGTCATGGCCGTCTGGCTCTTGGAGTAAAACTCGCCGAGACGTATCATCGCCGTCACGCTGCCGCGTTCGGCCGCCTGGCTATAGTACTCGACCGTGCGCCCAGGGTCGGCTTGCACAACCTCCCCCTGGCGATAGAGCTCACCGAGAGAAAGCGCGGCTACCGTCTCTCCCTTTTCGGCCAGGGCAGCCAATTCTTGTGTGGCCGATGCCACATCCCGCGCCATGCCCTGTCCCCGAGCCTTCATTTCGGCGAGCCGGACTGCGGCCTCCGTGTTCCCCCGACTGGTAGCCTGCCGATAATAGTTTTGCGCCAGAGCAAAGTCCGCCACTGGCGACCCGCTTTCGGAGTAATAGCTCCCCAGTCTCAGCAACGCGGTAATGCTGCCGTTCTGGGCGGCCTGCCGGTAGTAATGCAGCGCTCTCACCGGATCGGCTGGGACCACGTCTCCCGCGCCATAAAGGTCCCCAAGCGAGATCGCAGCGGCGGTCTCTCCCCTGTCGGCGAGCGCAATCAATTCACGCGTTGCCGTTGCTACGTCGCGGGCAGTCCCCTGGCCCCGCGCCGTCATTTCAGCCATCCGGATCTTTGCCTCGTTGCTGCCACGCTCTGCCGCCTGGCGATATTGGTCGAATGCTCCGGCGTAGTTCGTCGCCAAAAGACCGCCAGCAGAGTAAAGATTGGCCAAGCGAAGATGTGCGGTGGCGCTTCCCTGCGAGATCGCCTGCCTATAGTAGTTGACGGCGGCCGATGGATCTTGGGGTACGACCTTTCCTTCGGCATAGAGATCACCAAGGGCGAGGGACGCGCTGGCCTCCCCTCCCTTGGCAAGCGCCGCCAGATCGGCGGTGGCAGCCGTCACGTCTTGCTGGACGCCCAGCCCTCTTGCCTCCATCTCCGCAAGCCGCACCCTTGCCTCAACGCTACCAAGCTCTCCGGCGCGGCGATAATAGCCGGCAGCAAGGGTTGGGTCGGCAGGCACGACCTGTCCATTGCTGTAGAGTTCGCCAAGCGCAATCGCTGCGGCTTTTTCTCCTCCTTTTGCCAGGGCGGTCAATTCGCTTGTCGCCGACGCGACATCCGGCGCCATACCCTGGCCGCGCGCCTTCATTTCGGCGAGCCGAACCTTCGCCACCAAATTCCCTCGTTCAGCAGCGCGGCGGTAGTGGTCTAGCGCTGCCGCGTAATCCGTCGCCGATGTGGTGCCGGCGGAATAGAGGTCGCCAAGCCGCAAATACGCAGTCATGCTGCCTTGCGTGGCCGCCTGGCGATAATATTGCAAACCCTGCGTCGGATTGACCGGTACGGCTTCTCCCCTGCCATAGAGGTCGCCCAACGCCAGCGCGGCAGCCGTCTCACCCCGCTGCGCGAGCTCGGTCAGTTCCCGGGTCGCGGCGGATACGTCCCGCGCAATACCTTGCCCGCGTGCTTGCATTTCGGCGAGCCGGATCTTGGCGCTCACATTCCCCCGGCCGACCGCTTGACGGTAAAAGTCCTGCGCAAGCCCGTAGTCGAGCATCGTCGGTTGGCCTTGTGAATAAAAGTCGCCGAGCCGCAACAAGGCGGTCACGCTGCCCCCATCGGCAGCCCGCCGATACTGGCTGAGAGCTTTCTCAGGATCGAACGCGACAACTTCGCCCCTACCATAGAGGTCGCCGAGAGCCAGTGAGGCATCTGCCTCGCCCGCTGCTGCGAGCTGCTCGAGTCCGGCTTTCGCGGCGGCGATGTCCTGGTTGATGCCGCGCCCCCGCGACTTCATCTCCGCCATCCGTATCTTTGCGTTGACGTTTCCTGCATCTGCGGCCTTGCGATAGAACTCGATGGCGCGCGCGTAATCGGCGGCGGTCCGTTCACCGTCGGAATAAAGGTCGCCAAGGCGAAGAAGCGCCGTGACACTGCCCTGTGCAACTGCCTGCTGATAGTAGAGGAGGGCCTGAGCTGGCTCGGCTGCCAGAGCCTGTCCGTCACTATACAGATTGCCGAGCGATAGCGAAGCGCCCGCGTCCCCGGCCGACGCGAGAGAATCCAACTCTGCCTTCGCGGCTGCAACGTCCTGCGTTGTGCCGCGTCCTCTCGCCTTCATTTCCGCGAGCCGCACCTTCGCACCGACGTTTCCCCTCGCCGCTGCCTGCTCATAGCTTACTCTTGCGGCCCTATAGTCGCCCGTTAGTGCGCCCTGGGTAAGGTAGAGATCGCCCAGTCGAAGCAAGGCCGTTATGCTTCCAAGCGCGGCAGCGTGCTGGTAATATCCGGTTGCGCGTGCCGGATCCGCTCGGGTGACTTCTCCGGAGTAATAGAGATCACCCAAGCTAAGGGCGGCAGCCGGTTCACTCCGTTCGGCAAGCGACGTCAAAATTCGCGTCGCCGTCGATACGTTGCGAACGACCCCCTGCCCGTGAGCCTCCATTTCTGCGAGCCGCACCTGGGCGCTCACGCTTCCTCTGCTGACGGCGCGCCGATAGTAGTCCTGCGCGAGGGTATAGTCTGGCTTAGCCCTACCGTTGCCAGCGTAGAGATCGCCAAGCCGTGTCAGCGCAGCGACGCTTCCCTGATCGACAGCACGTCGATAGTGGAGCCAGGCTTGGGCAGGATCGGCTGGCATGACATCCCCACGGGCGTAGAAATCACCCAAAAGAAGGGATGCCTCCCCCTCGCCGCGGGCTGCAAGGTTTTCCAGTTCGGCTTTGGCGGCGACGACATCCTGCTGCACGCCTCGGCCCATGGCCGTCATTTCTGCCAACCGGACCTTTGCACTGACGCTGCCCCTAGCGATTGCGGCACGATAGTATTCCAACGCACGTCCGTACTCGGGTCGGGATAACTCGCCTTGCGAATGGAATTCCCCGAGCCGGAGCAACGCCGTGACACTGCCCTGAGCGGCGGCCTGTCGATAGTAGATCAGAGCCTTGGCGGGCTCGATGGCTAACGCGCGCCCTTCGCCATAGAGATCGCCAAGCGCCAAAGAGGCACCGGCCTCCCCTGCACTTGCAAGCGTCATAAGTTCCGTCGTCGCCGCGGCAAGATCCCTCGGCATTCCGCGCCCTCGCGCCTTCATTTCCGCAAGCCGTACTCTCGCGCCTGGATTGCCGTTCGCTGCGGCCTGTTGATAGCTTTGAACGGCTGGACCATAGTCGCCAGTCACCGCCCCCTCATCCGCATAGAGGTCTCCAAGCTGCATCAGCGCCGTCCCGCTGCCACGGGCGGCGGCCTGACGGAAGTATTTTGCCGCACGAACCGGGTCAGCCAGCACGACATCGCCTTTCAGATAGAGACTTCCAAGGGAGAGGTCGGCAATCGGCGAGCCGAGATCGGCCAGAGCCTGCAATTCGCGCACCGCCTTCGTCACGTCGCGGGCCATGCCTTGACCGCGCGCCTGCATTTCGGCAATCCGAACTTTTGCATCCACATTTCCGTGTCCCGCAGCCAGACGGTAATGAACAAGCGCGGCGGAATAGTCCGAAACCAGGACTGTTCCGGCGTAGTAGAGTTCGCCGAGCCTGAAGTGCGCCCTTGCGGAACCCATATCTGCCGCCTTGCGCAGCGCCGAAACCGCGATATCGGTCTGTTCCGGTATGCGTCCGGAAAGGCAAAGCTCAGCTACTAGCTCCAGCACGCTGGGATTTTCGGATTGACCGAGCACGCGCAGGCTCGCCTCGCCTGCCGTCACATCGCGTTTCGTGCCCTCACCCCGGATCATCAATTCCGCCATCCGCAACTGCGCCGCGGGGATCCCCTGATTTGCCGCCTCGGCATAAGCGGCAAATGCCTTTTCGGGATTGCGAGGGACGAGTTCGCCACGACTGTAGAGATCACCGAGACCAAACAGCGCGCCCCGATAGCCGTAGGCCGCCGCACGTTCGTAAAGAGTAAGCACGCGGGCGCCATCGGGCGCTTCGTTAACAACCTCACCCGAGCCTCTCGGCTGCGATACCGCGACAATCGCATCCGGCCCGGCATTGCGCAGCATGCCTTCATACTCGCCGAGCAGACGATCCACGGTCGCGGCATCGACCTTGCGTGCAATGTAGAGGTCAGCCAGTTGCGCCAGTGCCCGGCCTAGGTTGGGTTGGAAGACAAGCTGTTGCCCTCCTTCAGGCCGATCGTGTTGGGATAGAGGGTCGATCGCTGAGGTTTCCGGCGCGGCGGCAGACGCCGACCCGGCCCACAGGACACCGACAGCGACAGCGACAAGTCCGATCCAGCCCGAGGAACTCATCACGCCCCACTTTCTGCTCCGGCCACTTGGCGCCTTGGAAACACCGAGCGGTGCAAGGCGCGCAGGCGTCTTGCTGCGCGCCAACCGGTGGCAATCAGCCGATCGGCTGGTGGTGCGACGGGAAGCTGCGGCGTCTCGATCATATCCAAGAGCGCGTCTGGCGTCACTTCACTGGTGACAACAATGCGAGAAAGAGCGAAGAGATTTTCCGTCTCGTCGCTGAGCGCGTGACGAACACGGCAGGCGGCGAGGTATCCAGCATCTTTTGCAATCCTGCGCGTTGCGCGGGACGCGTAGCCGTGAGGGTATGCGAATGTGGTGACTGCCGCGCCCAACCCGTCTTCCAGGGCCCTCTTGCTGTCGCGAAGCTCGCTGGTAGCCTTTGCAAAGGACAGTGTGTCAAGTTCGGGATGAGTTACAGAGTGCGCGCCGATCTCGATCCCAGCGTCGTGCAGGTCACGCAGCGCGGTCCAGTTGAGCATTGGGCGATTGCCTTCATCGAGATCCGCAAGCCATCGAGCGGTCGCCCCCACGAAACCGGTGGCGACATAGAGTGTGGCGGCAAACTTCCGGTCGACCAGAACTGGCATTGCGGCTTCGGCAAAGTCGCGAAGTCCATCGTCGAAGGTAATGACGCAGGTGCGCGGAGGGATCGGTTGTCCGCCGCAACGCAATAGCGCAAGGTCGCGAACCGTCATTGAGCGGTAGCCGCGCTGCGTCAGGGCCTGGAGATGTGCGTCCAACTCCCGCTCGGTCACCAGCCAGCGTCGATAGGCCGGGCCGCAAGTGCGGCCGACGCTGTGATAGACCAGGATCGGGATAGCTTGCATGTCAAACCTCTCTTTCTGCCGGTCGTCTTTCGCCAATGCCATTACGCGGTCGATCGTCGCGCCGACGTTTTGCTAGGCTGCGCAAATAGCCTGGCACACCTGCAAGGATGCCAAGGCGCTCCATCCAGACGAGTCGTATCGGGTAATCGCTCGGTAGCCGCGCGGTTTTCTGCGATGTCGGCCCGGCCATGTGTAAGATACCTGCTGGAAATGCCGCAGCGAGCCGAATAGCCCGACGTGGTTCGTCGACAACGATCTTCGTCAGGTAGGCACCAAGCCCCATGCCATAACAAAAGGCTTGCCGACGCATGCCGTCTTCGCCGCGGCGGTGGTAGTGCCAGATAATGCCCTGAGGCTGGTAGACCAGTCTAAAGCCGCCGCTAACGATGGCGAAGAAGGCAGCAAGGTCATCGCCGCCACGCGCCAGCGTTCCAGCACCCAGTGCTGCATCGAAGCCGCCAACCCGGCGCAACGCACTTGCCCGGAACGCCATGTTGGCACCTGAACCGAATTGACCAGCGGTGAAGGGAAAGAGCATGCTTTTGGGACGGTTCGCCTCCAAATCGTAAACTCGACGTTGCAGCCCCTTCCCGAAGCCGCCATGCCGCTCCGTCCAGACCTGCGCCCGAGTTTCGAGTTCGGCTGGCAGGATCAAACCGGTCACGCAACCGACAGCCTTATCCTCCTCCATCGGCGCTGCCATCGCTTCGACCCAATGTCTGTCGAGCACGACGTCATCATCGGTAAAGAGAACGATGTCGCTGGACACGTAGCGCAGGCCAGTATTGTGTGCCCGTCCGAGCCCCGGGGTTGGCTCGAGCACATAGTGCACCCGTCCGCGGTAATGTGTCGAAATCAGATCCAATGTCGCCGCCGAGGCCGGAGCGTTGTCGACAACGTGCACCTCATCGGGGGCGCGGGTCTGATCAAACAGCGAGGCGAGGCAGCGATCCAGGCTCTCTGCGCGATCACGCGTTGCAATCACCACCGCCACTCTTTCACGCGCAGGCGCGCGGTTGGAGTTGACTGAAGGCAAGGAGCGCACGGAGCCGATCTCCGCGAGCAAGTCTGCAGGCGCAATCACGGGGCCAGAATGCTGCAACTCGACGAGTGCGAGCGGCTGCGCGCCAGAGCGGATCAAACAGAAAACGCCGCCATAGGGCACATCGCCGCTCGGCCTGGTAAGGTCGATCGCCGGAAGTGGCTTGGTATGGTCTATGTCTACGATCTTGATTGGGCGGAAAGGACTTGAGTGTCTGGAGAATTTTGCGGCAAGATAGGCTGCCGTGGTAAAAATAAGCCCCGCGACGATTGTGAACGCACGCATCGGCCCCGAAGGGTCAAGTCGCGTCACCATATCCATTAAGCCGCGAAAGACGCCAGCCGGCAAGGTGCGGGTAACATAGGCACGCTCGGCACCAAGCTTGTCGCCCGCCCCTGCGGTTTCGACCACAGCACTTTTCGAGCGTCCCTCAGCCTGGCATCGTCTGCGGAAGTAGGCCCACCGCGTCCGTTCTCTGGTAACGTGGTGATGAACCACGGCTAGCGGATCGTAGAGAATGACTGCTGCCGGGAAGTGCCGGCGGGCGCGAATGCAAAGCTCTGTTTCCTCGCACCCGGCGGCATCCTGGCCACTGCGACCGAGACCTTCGCGAAAGCCGCCCACGGCATCGAAGACCGTCCGTCGGAACGACATGTTGCAGCCAATCGGATTGCGAACCGGGCTCAGCCTGTTCGGCAGGCCCTTGTAACTGCAGCCGACCACCCACTGGAATTCTTCTGGAAACCAGCGCGGTCGCTGATCTGGCCAAAGTGGCAGCACCTTGCCACCGACGCCGATAATGTTTGGATCCACAAAGTGCAGCGTGAGCCGTTGCAGCCAGTCGGCTTCGGCGACAGCGTCGTCGTCAAGAAACGCAACGATATCGCAGGGCGCGGCGGCACGCACGCCGGTGTTTCGCGCACCCGAGAGGCCTCGCGCCCCGTCATTGGCGATCACCTCGACACCGGGGTAAGAGGTCCGCATCTCCCGCAGCAGGTCGTCGTTGTGGTCGATGACGACGACGAGCCGATCAGGTTTGCGCGCTTGTTTCAATACCGAGTTAATAGCGTCGCCCAGTTGTAGGCGGCGCTCATCGCAGTAAGCGCAGATCACAACCGCAATCGAAGACATGGCAGGCCTCAACCTGCCCGCTGCGTACGGTTTCTGACCATGGCACCGGCGCGACTGCGTTGACTGAGGCCCAGCCGAGCAATTGTCTTCAGGACGCGCCAGCCATCGGGGATCGTGCGTAGATTGCTGACGCCGTGAATCCGCGCATATTCCCGGCTCGGAAGCTCCGCTATGGCGAGGCCTGCTTGGAGTGCGCGGATATTCATTTGCGTTTCGATCTCGAAACCGGTCGCGGACTCGACCCGCAAATGGGGTAAAACGTCACGCCAGAAGGCGTTGTAACCGTAGCAAAGATCGCTATAGCGGCCGCCGAAGCGCAGACGCACCAATTGCAGCAGACCCCAGTTTCCAAGACGTCGGTACCACTCCATGTCACGCGTATCGCCGCCTTGGAGAAACCGCGAACCCTTTACAAAATCGGCGCCTGCAAGCAATGCACCCACAAAACCAGTCATCTCTTCCGGGTCAGCGGAACCATCCGCGTCAAGGGTGATGAGGATGTCTCCGCGGGCCGCGGCGAAACCAGCAGCAAGCGCCACCCCTTTTCCAAGGCGCGGCTGCTCTATTACGACGATATCGGGCATAAGTTCGCGCGCAACGGCGACGGTTCCGTCGGTAGAGCTTCCGTCGACAAGGATGACCTCGTCTATCCAGGCGGGTATGCGTGGCAGGACATGCGGTAGGTTTTTTGCCTCATTTACTGTAGGGACGATGACACTGACCCTTGGGACAACGATGGCCCTGTCCATGGTGGACGGGCGGAGGGCTGCTCTTAACGAATTGTGAAAATGCTCACCCATCTTATTCAAAATCCTCCAACCAAAAAAAGAAAATTGAAAACAATAAGCGTTCATCCCCGGTCATGCAGATGGCCGCGGAAGAGAAAAGTGTGTATTACTTGTACATATTCAGTTTTATTACAATATTCTAACTTTGTAAACTACCGCGTGAATTTCTTGAAAAAGAGCATTTTATAGCAGAAACCGTTATTTTCCTTGGTTTATTCCAAGATAGGCTCGACGGTACCGTTTTATTGCAGAAATATGTCACAGTATAACGGATGGAATAGTTCCGTTCACAAAAAAATTTAGGAAACAAATTCTCTCACGGACGCAATTTCTCCGGTGTCGTTATATTTATACCCTTTATTTTTCTCTGGAATATAAGATATTTTCCGAATTTCAATACATAAACCTTAATATCAGCAACCCCTTAAATGAAAGAATTCGCCGGAGATCCATGACGAGCGGAGCCACACTGTGAGCGCATATGGCTGACTGCTATCCACACACGTTGTCGTGACCAGAGCGCCTCGTCGTCGCGTCAGTTAAAGAACAGCTCGCCTTCGGATATGCTGGTTTGTGTGCCGTAGAAGCACAACATAGCGCCTCGCAAAGCTGAGCTCAGTCGAATCTAACCGATTGAATTTGCCTAATTATGAGGGATAACGGAGGGTTGCAACCCACTAAGGTTGCAAGACCGATGGCTTATCAAGCGGGAATCGCGTATCTTGCAGCGCGTGGCATGATGCAGATTACCGTGCAAACAAAGGTAAGCGAGGCTGATGCAGTCGGAAGAACATATCGCCAAGGCACCGACAACGGACCCAGTTAAGCGGTGGATGAAGCTCATGGAAGAGTGGAACGCTCTAATTGCGGACTTGAGGGAATTGCGACGTTCCATCGCAACAACCGCGAGCGCGGATAACGCTACCTTAATCCAGGCCGAGGCGGCGCTCGTCGCCAAAGGCCAGGCGCTTAAGGAAGAGATTGACGCTGTTCTCAGCGATGCCGCCAGTCAACGCCAGCCGGTCAACGGCCCACTGATTGTCGGAACCCTTATTCCGACGCCCAAAGGCGAGCAATAGCACACGTCCAGCCTAACCCATGCCGGCGTCAAGCTAAGAAGCTAACGAGCCTGAGAGCCGCCAACGCTGCAAATATCAATAGGCAGCCACCTGTGCACCATATTAGTGGGCGCAACCGGGATCGCGGCAAGCCAGTCTGTGCTCCCATCTGAACAAAAAATAGACCTGCGATCGCGGCGAGGCCACTTCCAACGTCGAGCGGGTTCGAATGGCGCAACGTCTCGAGATTTGCAGGCGCTTCGCGGATTCTGACATCGATCGGGACCATTCCGTCTTCGTCTTTACCCATGGCAATCCTTACAGACTTCACAGTACTAAGGGCCTCAATATTGTGACGTAGCTGTTCAACAGCTGCGGCGCTGTAGCGGTCGCCGGAACGAAAGGGAACGAGGCGCTGGAGTTCGGATTGCATGCGAAGAGCGCCACTAAACCGAACCTCACCGAAACGGTTGCGGGGGCCCAAGTCGAGATCAATGACAGCAGTCGCGACACCCTCGCCCTTACGGACCCAATCCGTTGCCCGTCGCCGTGCGTGCGCGAAATCTTGGGCGGTGACGATTTGGAGGATACGCCGAGTGAACGTATCAACGACGAATGTCGTCGCGGGCTGCCCGACAAACTCATCAATGATCGCGGCGAGCCGATCGAGGACCTCACGGTCCAGTTCCGATGGACGAATGCCCTTGAGTTCGACGGACGTCACCCTGTAGAGATCACCAAGCTTGGGGTGGAGAACTATTTGCCCTTTCTGATCCTCCTCGAAGACATCCGCGTCCAAATAGCCAAAGCCGGCGATCACGCCCTTGAGCCGGGCCTTTTCGGTCGCGAGCGCCTCCTTTCGTTCGGCCGGCGAAGCGCCGGCGCCTAACAGAAGCGGCAATTGGTAAGCCTGCTCAAGTGCCCGCGCGAGATACGGTAAGGAAATTTCCTGCGTGTCGAGCACCACCGATTGGGCTGACGCCGGTAAGACCGCAAACATCCAGACGGCGCCAGCGGTAAGGAACCTTGTGACGCGCCAGTTCATCTTTTTGAGCTTCTGTTTCGCCGTTAATATTCGGTTTTGCGATCGATGCGGCATTTGCTGGCTCCAAGCATAACCTGCCAGTGTGCTGTCCTACATTAGTAAAGCACAAAATTGTGAAGATGCACGCCCCCTAAGAGATCATTCTCGGGCATTTCATTTCCTGCTTATTCGTCCTATGCTTGTGAAACGCACCGATGAACGACCATGAGGGAAGCGCTGGATCGGCTGTATGAGTTTGGAGACGGCATCAACGCAACCGATCGGCCCTAACGCCTTTGGTCACCTCATCCAATCAAGTGGGCCGGCCTCAGATGCCGTTTGGCTTGACCTCTATCAAAGTGACCGGACCGCGCTCGTCAGCCAATCGCACCAATGGGCACAAGCCGTCACTGCCAGCGGCAACTACCGATGCAGCCCACAGCACTTCCATTTCGCCGACGGTGCCCAAGCGGTATTGCCCCTATTTACCAAGGGTGTCGCCTCATTGCGTTACGCCTGGTCGCCACCGCCGGCCTGGGGGTTCGGTGGCCCGCTTTCTGACCAGGGAATTTCGCCTGACAAGTTGCGTTGCGTTCTCGCTCATCTTGAGACGTTGCCCTATGTCGGACTTAAAATCCGACCAAACCCTCTTTTAGCGACTATCTGGGCTGAGGTTGTCCGCCCTGGCTGGACGACCATTCCCCGTATGGCGCATGTCGTTGACTTGGCCGGAGGGATTGAGGTTGTACGGGCGCGCTTTCGCTCTAATGCTGGAACTAACATCCGACGCGCCCAAAAATGTGGCGTTGAGGTGGAAGCAGGTAACAGCGCTCGACTGATCGATGAGTTTCACAGCCTGCTCGAACTTTCGTTGTTGCGTTGGGCGCGCAAGCAGCATGAACCTGCAGTACTTGCACGCTTCCGTGGGTTGCGCCGTGATCCTCGCTCAAAGTTCGCCGAAATGGCGAGCCATCTCGGCGAGGCTTTTCGGCTCTATGTGGCGCGCATCAACGGCCGGCCCGTTGCCGCAATATTAGTGCTCATGCATCACCAAGCCCATTACACGCGCGGCGCGATTGATGAGGAGCTCGCGGGCGAAAGCCGCGCCACATACCTGCTTCAAGCCCGGGCAATCGAAGATGCCTGCCGGCTCGGCAGTACACATTATCATATGGGCGAGACTGGGAATTCCGCTTCGCTCGCCCAATTCAAATCTCGCTTCGGCGCGGTCGCCGTCCCCTATGCGGAATACCGCTATGAGCGACTTCCCCTCGCAAGCCTCGACAGTTTCGCCCGAAGCACAGTCAAACGCGTGGTGGGGTTTCGTGATGCATCTTAGGCAATCGATCACCATTACCGCCATACTCTTGTCTCTCTGTCTCGCAATATCGGCGGCGCGTGCTGACGGACCGGTTCCGATCGCTGCCAAAGGTTCGTGGCGGCTGATCTTTGAAGATAGCTTCGACGGACCCGAACTTGACCGGGAAAAGTGGACCACCTGTTATTGGTGGAACAAGGACGGCTGTACCAATCTCGGCAATGCCGAACTGCAATGGTACCGACCAGAAAACGTCACTATGTCCGAAGGACTTTTGCGGCTCACTGCTCGACGACAAAAGGCCAAGGGCATCGAAGACCGGACTTTCGACTACACCTCCGGCATCGTCACCACGGGGCGCGACTACGACGAACTGCCTCGTCCCTCGCGTGTTCGGTTCCGTTACGGCCACGTTGAAGTCAAGGCAAAAGTTCCCGCGGGCAAGGGGCTCTGGGCCGCGATATGGCTTCTGCCGGAGACACGCAAATCCCGTCCGGAAATCGATATTATGGAGGTTCTGGGCGATTCATCTTCCACGTTGCGAATGCACTATCATTACCTTGACGCGGCCTCTGAGAAGAAGAGCGTCGGGAAGGACGTCGAGACATCAGACTTGACGGCGAACTGGCACGTCTACAGTCTGACCTGGGACGCGGACAAGATCATTTGGTACCTCGACGGCAAGGAGGTCTGGCGACACACGGACGTCCCGACGATATCGAGTGAAGAGATGTACCTGCTCCTCAATCTGGCTGTTGGCGGTGAGTGGGCGGGGGCTCCATCGAAGACTACGAAATTTCCCTCCGCATACCTCGTCGACTACGTACGTATCTGGCAGCGGGACGACGGCTGATGTTGCAGCGTAACAACCACGACCACATCAACTTCATGGCCCGAGTCTCGCGGGCCTATCCCGCGTTGGCTGCGCTTGCCCAATCGTCACTCCTAAAAAATGGCTACGCGCTAATCGCGAGCGCCGGGCTCACTTCGGTGCTCGGACTCGCCTTCTGGGGCCTGGCTTCCCGCTTTTACTCCCCCGAACAAGTCGGGCTTGGGGCAGCACTCATCTCTACCATGCTGGCGCTTGGAAACATCTCGCAGCTCAACATGGGCAACTTTCTGAACCGCTATCTACCTGCGACAGCGAAGGAGGGCGTCCGGCGTCTGGTGCTTTGGGCCTATGCATTAGCCGCCATCGCAGCGGCTTTTCTTTCCACGCTCGCCATCATTTTCATCTCCCGTATCACACCCGAATTGGGTTTCCTGCGAGAGCAGCCCATCTCAGCCGCAGCCTTCGTGGTCGCAACGGTCGCCTGGACCCTCTTTGCCCTACAGGATAGCGTGTTAGCGGGTTTGCGGCGGGCGACGGTCGTGCCCATTGAAAACGCCATATTCGCCGTTGCCAAGCTTTTGTTGCTTACGCTATTTGCAGGCTCATCCATTCTCGGTGCTGGCCTCTATGCGGCGTGGATCTTGCCGCTGCCACTCTTGTTGGCCGGCATTAACTGGCTGATTTTTATCCGTTTTATTCCGCAACACCGCATCAACGGCGAGTCCCAGAGAGCTGACCGCAGGGCGCTCACTCGATATTTTGGGTGGGACTATCTGGGTACGCTCGCCTCAATGACGGCAATGGGCATCGCGCCTCTCGTCGTCCTGCATTATGGCGGCTCGGCCAATCTGGCTGTCTATTATATCAGCTGGGAAATCGTCTACGGGGTCTATTTGATCAGCCGTTCGATGGGCGTCTCCCTGTTGGCAGAAATCGCGTTCGATAAGTCGAAATTGCATCGGCTCGCCGTAGATGCCTTGCTCTACACGATCGCGCCATTGGCAGCTGTTGTGTTGGTTTTGATCATAGGCGCGCCACTTCTGTTGACGGTGCTCGGTATCGATGTCTCGTTTACAAACTCGACGCTGCTGCGCCTACTCGCTATATCCTGCCTGCCTTGGAGCCTCGTCACGCTCGTTCTCGCCGTCCACCGTGCGACGGGTCGGACACAAGTTGTTGCACTGGCACAAGTCGTAACGTTAGTCGTAGTGCTTGGTCTTGGCACTCCGCTTGTCGCAGCCTATGGCGCTCTAGGGATGGCGGCCGCGTGGCTGATCGCCCACAGCGTAACGACGGTCGGCCTGTTAGGCGACCTGTCGCGCCGTCTCGGACCGTCCGGTCGGATCGATCTTACATTGCGTTTGTTATCGTCGCTGGCGCGGATCTGGAGCAATGTCGCACCGCGGCGGCATTCAGCGCCGCCACTCGAGGCGTCAATTGCGAGCTTCTGTGCCGCCACCGGGCTTGCAATGCCAGCTGCGCAGTCCGTGCGGGAATTTTTCCGTGAAAGCGACGTACGAACAGGCATGTTCCGGACGGATGACGCTGCGAACGAACTCCTCGTCTTCAAGGCATCGACCTCGCCAGAGGGGCACCGAGCAGTTACCCGCCACATCGAACGCAGCCGTGAACTCGCCACCAATCCCGCGTTCCGACACCTTGATTTTGCGGTTTCAACGATTATCGCGAGTTCTGTTGACCCATCAGGAGCGAAGCTCGCGGAGCGCGCGTTGCCGGGTGCCGACGGTCGTTCGGTTTTTGCCAAGTCTGAACAGTACCCTTCCGCACTCGCCCAAGCGATAGACGCCATCCACATAATGCACTCGCGCACAGGAACAAAAGGGGTAATCAACCAGGATTGGCTGGAAAGCTGGCTCTATTATGGTTCCGATATTGTGTGCGCATCGCAATCGCATTTGCTCGGCCCGGCGTCGCGCGCAGAGGCACTTGCTGTCTTTCAGGCGCAGCAACGCGAGTTCTGGAGCGGTCGTTCGTTGTCTCTCAGTCTCGGCCATGGCGATTTCGCCCCCGGAAACTTGCTTTTCACGTCCGGCCCAGATGAAGCTGATGTCCGCTTGAGTGCAATTATTGACTGGGAGACGGCCACCCAGGATACCCCGCCCGGCCTTGATGTCATCTTCCTGTTGCTGACCGCGCGCGCATTGCGCAGCGGCGAAGACCTGGGTTTCGTTGTACGCCGTTTTTTGGAAGTGCCGCAATTGTCACCCGAGGAGGTGAAGGCCATGGCACCAATGCGTGCCACACTTGAGGAGAGCTACGGTGCACTTACGGACCCCGCCGTGTTGCGCGCGCTTTGCGGGTTGGCGTGGTGGCACCACATTGCGACCAATTTGACCAAATCATCTTGTTTTGCTGATAAGGCGCTATGGCTGGCGGTCAACATCGACCTGGTCCTGGCCTGGTACGGCGGTAAGGTGAACGCGGCACCGCACATACTTGCGATCGGCTGCCTCCGCAGACAAAAGCGCAAGACAAGCGCGACGTCGTCCTACCCCATTCCTGCCGGCTCCACGAAGAGGGGGTAACAGGTAATGACCGTTCTTGCCCGCGTCGAAGACATGCCATTGAACACAGGCGCTGACACAGTCTCCAAGCGATATGGCGTAGCCCTCGCCGCTATACTCTTTGCGACGCTCCTCCTTTGGGCGATATCGTTGCCTGCGATCGAGCCCGATCGGATGACCGACGTGGGCTTGGTTTCGGTTTTGCCCAGGAGCTTCTTTCTGTCACTGGCGTTGCTAGCAGCAGGTTTTGCCTGGCTGGTATGTGCTGGGCGTACCGCTGGCCCCTTACCCGTCTTCTATCTGATCGCGCTCGTCATCGTCCTTCACGCGACCCCGCCGATCGTTTACGGAACATTGCGCTATTCCTGGGCCTGGAAGCACCTCGGCGTCGTCGACTACATCCAACGTTATGGAGCCGTTGACCGAAATGCATCTTTCCTCGCGGCCTATCACAATTGGCCCGGGCTGTTCGCGGCGACGGCTTGGTTGGCCGACCGCTTCGGCTTGAGATCGGTCGATCTCGCACCAATCGTAAGCTTCACCCCGCCGGTCCTCACGCTCGGGCTTGTCGGGGCGTTTCTGGGAATTGCCAAACGCTTGTCCGCAGATCGCCGCCTACAACTGACGGCCTGTTGGCTATTCGTAGTCGCCAACTGGGTCGGCCAGGACTATTTTTCGCCGCAAGGCGTTACATTTCTTTGTTACCTCATTCTCATGGGCCTATTTCTTGGCCCCTTGCGCAAACGCGAAACGACATGGGCGGCGCGACGACCTGGTTTTCTGTATGTGCTCGGCCCTGTCTCACGCCCCATCGGGCTACCTTCCTGGACGGGCAGCCGCTTTGTGCGTACCTTCTCCGCGTTGCTGGCGATGGTGCTCATTTGCGTGGTCGTGGTCACGCATCAGCTGACGCCTCTCATGATCATCCTTGCGACGGTATCGCTGACTGTCCTCGGATGGCTTTCGCCCGCCTATCTGGTGTTTGCTATCGTCGCTGAAATTGGATGGCTTCTCTGGCCAGCGGCCCCCTTTGTCTACGAGCAAATTTTGAGCGAACTGGCCAGCATGGGTACGCTGTCAGAAGCCACCAGCAAGCTCGCGAATGTGGCCGACGTGAGTGCCGAACGTGCATGGGTGGTTTTGTTCGGGCGCGCGCTTTCGGCAGGCGTCATAGTCCTTGCGCTCCTCGGCGGTTTGCGTCGGCTCTTAAATGGCCACTGGGACCTCACCGCCGCCGCACTCTTGCTCTCACCAATGCCGCTGATAGCGGTTGCGTATGGCGGAGAGTCGATATTTCGCGTTTACCTCTTTGCGTCGCCCTTCCTTGCCTTCTTCGCTGCCGCCGCGTTCTTTCCATCGACGCGGGCGGGAAAGCCGGCCTATGTCTTCCTGCCGCTTGCTATCGTGCTTCTTTTTTCGACCATCGGTTTCCTATTCGCAAACAATGGCAAGGACCGCGAATACCGCTTTGCGCAAGATGAGGTCGCGGTGGCCGAATGGCTCTATCGCACAGCTCCTGAGGACACACTCCTCATCGAAGGTTCGCGTAGCTACCCGTCGCAGTTCATGAACTACGAGAATTTCTACTATTTGGCGATTTCGTTGGAAGCGAAGTCAACGCGAGAAGAAATTGCCGCCGACCCATCAGGTGTCTTTTTGCGGTGGATGGACAGTCCCCAATGGCGTGACGCCTACGTGATTCTCACACGCAGCCAGAAAGCTTCTCTTGAAGCCAACGGGCAGTTGCGGCCGGGCGACTTCGACCACATCGAACGGGACCTGCTGACCTCGCCTCGCTTTAAGCTGGTGCGGGCATCGACCAATGCGAAAGTATTTCGCTTACTGCCCGCGACTGCGGACGGCAGCGCCCGCGACAATCGGTACCATTGAGCGGAGCTCAACCAACATCAGATAGGTGTGTCGGATCGGAGCGCACATTATGGTGTAGTCATGCGTGGGGGCCGCAACAAGGCCTTTCAGGCTATTGCCGCCCTTGCGTAAGCAACTGTGCCAGTCCAGCGCGAAGATCCGTGCGGCATCGATGGTCGAGCTCTGCCTGGAGCGCTTGGGTGCACCCTTGAGAACGCCTGACTTCGCCGAGCAGTCCGTCCACGTAACTGATTGCGCATTGAGACCTGGTTTCTTCGATCATGATCCGCGCGAGCTCATTGATCGATGTCTCGACACCGCTGCAAACATTTAAGATCCGAGCACCGTCCGGAATCCGCTCCGCTGATCGGATAAGCGCCTCGACGACATCGGCGACGTAAACGAAATCACGGGTCTGCATGCCATCGCCGTAGATCACGATGTCCTCGTTGTTTCCCAGCCGCTGCGCAAATTTGGTGATCACGCCGGAATAGGGTGACTGCGGATCCTGGCCCGGTCCAAAGACGTTGAAGAAGCGAAGGCCCGTCGTCGAGAGACCATAGACTTCGTAGGCGGCTCGGGCGTGCAATTCGCACGAAAGCTTGTCGGCGCCGTAGGGCGAAAGCGGAACGCACTTGCCTTCCTCCGAGAGCGGCAGGTTCTGGCTCGCGCCGTAAACGGCGGCTGAGGAGGCGTAGACTACTGTTCGCTTGGTGCCAGACTTCGCAATTTCCTCAACCAGATTTAGGAACCCGGTAATGTTGATTGCGTGAGAATGCGTCAGCTCTCGATTGCATTTTTCGACGGAAGCGACGGCGGCCAGGTGAATGCAGGCATCGACACCGGAAAGCGCACCGCGAACGACCTCTTTATCCAGAATAGAACCGTTAATAAACGTGGCTGCCTTCGGCACATTGTCACGCTTTCCTGAACTGAGGTCATCCAGCACCACAACCTCGCGGCCAGTTTCCAGCAATCGCCGCGCCAGATGCGCACCGATGAACCCTGCCCCCCCGGTAACCAAGATCGTTTTCAACCCGTTTCCCCCATGACATTTGGTCTCGGCGAAAGTTGTCGCGGCAATTAGCCAACCAGAACGCGCAAATGAGTTGCGAACGAAACCAATATTTGGTGTCTCTGCGCCACCACCGACGCTCTCAACGTCTCTATTCAATCCTCCATTTTCGCTGCCCAGCAGTCAAGTCACCGATGCCCCCACATCCTTGCTACTCGCGTCCAGGTAGCGGGCGTCGAGAGCGGGTCCCCGTCTATATGTACTCGTCGCGACGCCATGCGAAGCGCTAATTCCTGGCTGCCGAAACTTGAGGGCCGTTCCTGGTCGCAAACTAGTTGTGGGTTTACTCCGTGCCGGGGGGCGCGCGAATGTAGTCTGCGCCCTCTTTCCTTAAATTAAAACATACGTAATATATATCACGCGGAAATTTGTACTGCCGAAGTGAATTATGGGTTTTAGCTTCTTCGCGGACCGACGCTTAAGTGTCGGATTCCACGCGATTTATTTGCATAAAATAATTTTCTTGTTCTTGCGTGTCCACTCTTCTTGCGTATTGGGCCAATGCAACACACTTACGACAACCGGATCGCACCCACGATTTGCTATCGCGTCACAAGCCCCGCCCCGCGTGACGCGTGGAGGCAATTGATGAACCATGATCCGGAGGCGATGCCTTATCAATCGCCAGAGTGGAACAATGCAATCTGCGCTGAGGGCAGGCTCAGGGACATCAGCCGCTACTACCAGTTCGAAGACGGGTGTCAGATCCTAGTTCCGCTCGTGACCGTGACGGCCATTGGTCCCGTGGACCTTGTTGCGGGATCGTATCCCGATGGTTGCGGTATGGGCGGGGCTGTATGCTGCGAGAACACGACCAGCCGCCACCTCAGGGAAGTCCTGAAGGATCTCATGGCTTTGCGTTTCCTCAGCATTCGGATCAGGCCCAACCCATTACAGGGAAAACGATGGTCCGAAGCGGCGGGCGGCCTGGGTCTGATGACGAAACCGCGACGCGCGCACGTTATCGATCTCAAGGATGGTTTCGATCACGTCTACAGCAAGCTCTTCACCAAGGCGACAAGGGTCAGTATTCGCAAGGCCGAGAGGGAGGCCGTTGTCGTTAAGAGCAGCAGCAGCGGCGAGTTGATCCCGTTGCTCCACAGCTTGCTTGAGACGTCCGTCAAGAGATGGGCCGAACAGCACAACGAACCGCACTGGCTGGCGAAGTTTCGCTTTGGGAGACGGGATCCCATCAAAAAGCTCTATCGGATTCAGGAGGCGCTCGGAGCATCCTGCAAGGTCTGGGCAGCATGGGTGAACGGACAACCCGTTGCAGCGTCCCTGGTCTTGATGGGGAAGAATGTGAACGACGCACGCGGCGCAATCGACCGGGTTGCATTGGGTACGTCGCGCGCCAACGATCTCCTTCAAAAGCTCTCCATCGAAGATGCGTGCCGGGCGGGCTGCCGTTTCTATCACCTTGGCGAGAGTGGCAATTCGGCCTCACTTTCACATTTCAAGGAGCGCTTTGGCGCGACACACTACGACTACTCCGAGATATTCATCGAGCGATTCCCGATTTCCCGAGCCGAATACCTGCTTAAATCAGGCGTCAAGCGAGCGATCGGCTTCAAGGACTGAATCCGCGTTTGTCCCGTTCACCGCGCCCCGCCCATTTAACGAGAATGTGCCGGGGGCCGTTAAATGGGGCACAGGTTTGCGTCACTTATACGCATTGAATCGCCGCGAGCGCACCAACAAATCGGCATTTGATCTCGGCAAGCCGGAAATGGATGCCAAATGGAAGGCCCGGATGGCTCCCGAGGAGCTGCCCACCGGCGCAACTGTCGGCGTTGCCGATCTTGGCGGCGACACGCTGATCGAAGTCGTCGGCGGCGTTCAAGTGACGCCTCGGTCGTAACGGCACTCTGCGGGGCCGCCGCGTCCCGCAGCGTGCTCCACCGTCATTCGCACACACGCCACTTCGCAGGCCCCGATTTGTCAGCTTTCTCCCGGGACTCGCGCGAGTGTCGAGGCCATCGTCCTTGGTGTATCAGCAACCAATTGCGCGTGCCCATTCGGCCGCGCGCCGCGCCGCTTCCGTCAACACGGGCTTTGGTGCCCTGTACCATTCCTCTTCAGGAAGGTTGCGCCTATCACGAACGAAGTCGATCGCGGCATCCAGGGTTGGGAACTGCTCGGGTAGTGTAAGATGCAGAAACAGCGACACGACGGCTACGGACCGCGAACGCCCGCCGCGGCAATTGACGAGAACCCCACCGCGCTCGCGCCTTGGGTAGGACGGCTTTTCCGGCAGGATCTGCTCCAGCGCAGCGCGTAGGATATAGTACGCTGCCAACATCTGGGTATCCGGATTCCCGTCCCCGTCAATCAGCCCGACCTTGTAGTAACGGATCTCACCCGGACCATGGACACTGTTGCGATGATCCGAGACGAGTTGCGGTTGGCGGACGAAATTGAAATCCAGGTTGACCGCGCAGTTGACGACGGCGGTAATGCCATTGCTGCGCAGGAGATCGAGATCGCTCGCCCCCTCCTTGCCCGCGATGAAGATGTCGACACCATAGGCCGGATGCTTGGCGTATATGAGGCTGAGCTTTGGCAACACGCTGCTGGTCTTTTCGGTTGTTGGGGTGTCGGTCGCGCTAATTTGCATGATTTCCTCATAGGCAGTCATGGTGCGAGGACTTTAGCAACACGGCCATCCGAAATGGCCATGGCGACACGGTTCAAGGTCGGATAATCCGCGCCGGCGCCGTATGCGACGTAACCGGGGCACAGATAATCGGGGGAACCGGCCGGCACCTTGCCTAGGGTCAGAGGCACATAGCGGCCGCCGGCGTTCTTCAGGATCAGCGTGGCGGCCGCCACGTCCCATGCATTGACACCGAAGCCGGCGGCGGCATCGGCGAAGCCCGCGGCCACATGCGCGATGCTGAGCGCGGCGCTACCGGGCCTTCGCAACGTCGAGAAGGTCTCGACCAGATCGCCGAAGCGGCGAAGCGCGACATCCTGCCCATCGAGGCGAAAGTCCCTGGAAACGGGATATCCTGTGATCAAGGTCGCACGGTTTTCATCGCTGACCGACTTTGAGACGATGACGTGCCCATTCAAATAGGAGCGCTCGAGATCACTCGCGAAGAGCATGTCGGCGACCGGGTCGTAGACGACCCCTGCCACGACGGCCCCGGCTTCGACCGCGGCGATCGACACGCACCAGAAAGCAAGCCCTCTGGCGAAATTGGCCGTTCCGTCGATCGGGTCGACATACCACTGGATGTCACCCTTGCCGATCTGGCCTCCTTCCTCGCCAAGCATGGTGGAGTTCGGTTCGTTCGCGAAGATGACGTCGCGGATCAACGCCTCGGCATTCCTGTCATGTATCGTCACGATATCATGCAGGTCGCGCTTGTAATCGACCGCCATTTCGGCCCGAAAGGCGGCAATCAGCGACGGTCCGACGGCGCGGGCAGCGCCCTCGGCAATCTTCATCAGATGACGCGAGCGGCCAAGTCGGCCGGCATCGTCCGATCGGCTCTGGCTTGCCTGCGGATAGGCGTTATCCATGCTCTCTTTCCGTTCATTCAGAAACGGCCGGCGCGACCCGCATTCGTGAGGCAGCGCCGAGCCCAAGTTTCTATTTCCCGTAGTTCACTCGCCAGAAGTCCTGCCATTCCTCGCGCCGGTCAAAATCCTCAAGACCGGTTGCGGCATCGTAGGGGAACAGGCGGTCCGCCACTTCCATGATCCCCGACGGCTCGTCCGCCGGCATCTTGATATCGGAGTTGGTCGGCAGCTTGCCGTCCTTCATCTGCGGCGCAATCCCCTCTTCCGTCAGCACGTAATGGATGAAGAGCCTTGCGGCGTTCGGGCTTGCGGTCTTTGTCGCGACCAGGCCGAGCTTGGTGTAGGTCCAACCGACCCATGGCTGGAGTTCCGTACACAGCCCGAGCTTATAGCCCTTGCCTTCATTGTCGCGGAACTTGGCCGAACTCAGGAGCCCGAAGAAGGGCTCCTTCTGGCCGGCGGCGCCAACCGCTTCAGCCACCGGGTCGTCGCCATCCGTGACGAGCGGTCCGTTCTGGGCGAGCGCCTTGATCCATGCCGCCGCGGCGCTCTTTTCACTCGTCTCCAAGTCCCTTCCAAAGTGGACCTTGTAGGCCTCCGCGACCTTGGCGTCGGCGTGTCTCTCCAACTGGTTGAACCAGTCGGTATAGGTACTCTTGGTCAGGGGATCGACGAGCGCGATCTTGCCTTTCCATTTCGCCTCCGTCAGTTCCCAGATGTTGCTGATGGGGCATTTGTCATAGGCCTCGGTGTTATAGGCCCAGACATTGGCATTGGTCGAAATCGCCAGAGGGCTCTGGAAGGCCGCCGGTATTTTTTCCTTCATATCACCGGGCAGATAGCTTTCGACAAAGCCCTGCGGCAGAAGCTGCGCCAGCGCGGCGGGTGCATCGGTGATCAGCGCGACGTCGCCCTGGACATTGCCGGCCTGCGCCTCCCGGATGATCATCTCCAGCTGGCTGTTTGCCGACACTTTCACGCCCGTTGCCTTGACCCCGTATTTTGCGGTGAAGGCCTCGGCCATTTCGACGATCTTGCCTGTACTGTCATAGACGTTGATCGGTTTTTCCTTCTTCGCAGCCTCGACCAACGCTTCGAGATCGAAGGCTTCTTCGGCGCGCGCCTCAACTGCGACGGCAGTCGCAAGGGCGGCAAACGCCACCCCCATTGCAAGAAACTTGCTGTTGCCTTTTTTCATGGCTTCCCCTCCCAAGGAGACCGTTTCAAATTCACGAAGCTATTTCTGGTAGTTGATCCGCCAGAGGTCCTGCCAGGTTTCGCGCTTTTGGAGATCGTCATCGGCCGTCGCGGCATCAAAGACCATCAGTTCACCGAGGTGTTTGGAGACGCCGGAAGGCTCGTCCGCAGGCAGGGCAATCGTCCTGTTGCCGGAGACCTTTCCGTCAACGGTCTGCGGCGCGATCCCCTCGGCGGTCATGAGATACCGAACAAAAAGCTTCGCCGCGTTCGGGCTCTTCGTCTGGGCGGCGATCAAGCCAAAGCCGGGATAAAGGAAGCCCGTGAACGGCTCGACACCGGCACAAATACCGAGCTTCAGTCCCTTGGTGACATTCTCCCGGTACTTTGCAGTCGAGGTAATCGCAAAGAACGGCTCGGCCTGACCGGGCGCACCTGCGGCCTCGGCCACGGTTGATGAATCGGCGAGCAGCGGGCCATTTGAGGCAAATGCCTTGACCCAAGCGACCGTTGCGCTCTCGCCTTGCTTATCGAGCGTCTTGCCGTAGTGCGCCTCATAGGCGCGCGCGACGTCGTTGTCGCGATGAGCAGCGATCTGATTGAACCAATCCGCATAGAGCGGCTTGTCGAACAGATCGATCATCGCGACCTTCCCCTTCCATTCCGGCTCGGTCAGCTGCCAGATGTTGGTAATGGGGCATTTCTCGTACTTCTCCGTGTTGTAGGTCCACACGTGCGGATCGGAGACGACCACCAACGGGTTGCGCGACGTCTCGGCAATGTCACCCGCAAGATCGGGCGGCGTCCAGCTGGTGGCGATGCCCTCGGGAAGAATCTGCCCAACTGCGGAAGCAACATCCATGGCGAGGCTGACATCGCCGACGGCGTTGCCCGCCTGATGCTCGCGGATCATGAGTTCGACCTGCGTCGCCTCATTTACCTTCTTGCCATTTGCTTCAATTCCGTATTTTTCGGTGAAGTCTTTGACAGTATCGACGATTTTGCCGGTCACGGCATAGACCGTGATCGGCGGTTCTTTCTTTGCCGCCGCGATCGTCGCTTCAAGATCGAAGATTTCCTCGCCCTTGGCTGCGGAAGCGAAGGATATAACGGCCGCCATACCCAAGGCGGTGACGGACACAACCGCTCCGAGCCGACGGGACTCCATGATTTGAGTGCTCATAAAATTATCCTCGGATCTCGCTTCACTTCTGGTAGTTGATGCGCCAGAGGTCCTGCCAGGTTTCGCGCGCGTCCCAGTCGTCGAGGCTGGTCGACATCTCATAAGGCATGACCTGGTCGAGGACGGCGCCGATGCCGGACGGTTCGTCGGCAGGCAGCGAGACATCCTTGTTCGTCGACATCTTCCCGTCTTCGGCCTGCGGGGCGATGCCTTCGGCGGTCATCACATAGTGGATGAAGAGCTTCGAGGCGTTCGGGCTGTTGGTGCCCTTTGTGATCAGTCCGACACCCGGATACATCCAGCCGAGCCACGGCTTCAGGTCCTTGCAAAGCCCGAGCTTCATGCCCTTCTCGGCATTGTCACGGAACTTCGCGGAACTCATCAGTCCCATGAACGGCTGCGATTGACCGGGCGCCCCGACGGCATCGGCAGCCGCCGCATCGGCATCGGTCAGGAGCGGAGCATTGGCGGCAAGCGCCTTCACCCAGGCGGCGGTTGCACTGCCGTCGTCGGTTTGAAGGTCCTTGCCATGGAGTTCCTTATAGGCGGCGGCAACCTTGTCGTCGCCGTGCTTGGCCATCTGGTTGAACCAGTCGACATAGGACGCCTTGCCGAGCGGGTCCTGCATCGCGACCTTGCCCTTCCATTCCGGTCCGGTCAGCTGCCAGATGTTCGTGACCGGACACTTGTCGAAGAGTTCGGTGTTGTAGGCCCAGACATTGGCGCTGGTGACCACGGTGAGCGGGTCGTGGTATTGCGCGGAAATCTTCGATGCGAGGTCCGGCGGCAGCCAGCTCTCGGCAAAGCCCTGCGGAATGAGCTGCGCCATCGCGGCCGGCGCGTCGCTGATGATCGAGACATCGCCCTGGATATTGTTGGCCCGGGCTTCGCGAATGATCATCTCGAGCTGTGCTGTCGCCTTGACCTTGGAACCCTCGGCGCCCACACCGTATTTCTCGGCAAAGGCCTTGGCCATTTCGACGATTTTGCCGGTGCTGTCGTAGACCGTGATCGGCGGCTCCTTGCGCGCAGCCTCGATCAGCGCGTTGAGATCGAACGGCTCCTCCGCCAGCGCCGGGCCACCCAGTGTGGCGATGGCCGATGCCAGCAACGCGCGTCTGATTGCCCGTCTTGTCCTGTCAGTCTTCCGAAATTGCATCGTCTGTTCCTCCCTCAGAGCGTGTTTCGGTTTATCGCTGTGGCGCCTTAGTTCAGCGTGCTCGCGCGCAGAAGCGCGTCCGCTTCGGCGATGCGCTGGCCGTCTTTGTCAAAGAGGTGCAGCGCATCGGGTGGCGCAAAAAAATCGACCCTGGATCCGGTCTCGACGCGCGGGAGCGCATTGGTTGTCAGGAACAGCGTGTCGTTTTCGTTCCTGAGTTCAAGGATCCAGCTGCCGCCGGTCGGCAGGACGCCCGTCACCGTCATCTCACCTGTGAAGCTTCCGGCCGGAACATCCCCGCCCTTTGTCGCGTAGCCGATCGCTTCCGGCCGGATGCCGGCCGAACCGACGCCGCGCAACGACGGATAGCGCTCGCCGAGATAGGCTGCGGCGGCCCGCGACATCGCCGATGCGGACGATCCGAAGGTCAGGATATTGATCGGCGGGCTGCCGACGAATTCTGCAACGAAGCGATTGGCGGGGCGGTCGTAGATATCGTTCGGCGTGCCCATCTGCTGCAACGTGCCTTCGTTCATGACGGCAATCGTCGTCGCCAGCGTCATCGCTTCCCATTGGTCGTGGGTCACGAAGACGATCGTCGTCTTGAATTCCTTGTGGATGCGCTTGAGCTCCGCCCGCATTTCGAGACGCAGCCGCGCATCGAGGTTGGAGAGCGGCTCGTCGAGCAGAAGCACGCCCGGATTGACCGCGAGCATCCGGGCAAGCGCCACACGCTGCTGCTGGCCGCCGGAAAGCTGCGAGGGGTAGCGGTCGCGATATTTGGCGATGTCGAGCGCTTGCATGACCTTCTCTACCCGCTGCTCCCGCTCTTCCTTCGGCAGCTTGCGCAGGCGCAGACCGAAGTCGGTATTGCGTTCGATGGTTAGATGCGGCCACAGCGCGTAGCTCTGGAAAACAAGCCCCATCTCGCGCTTTTCCGGCGGTATGAACACGCCTGCCCTGACCGAGTCGACCACACGCTCGCCAATGCGGATTTCTCCATCGGAGAGGTTTTCGAGGCCGGCGATCATACGCAGCGTCGTGGTCTTGCCGCAGCCGGACGGCCCGAGCAGGCACATGAACTCACCGTCGCGGATTTCGAGGTCAAGGTTCGAAACGGCATTGGCGGAATTCACGCCATAGTTCTTCTGAGCACCGCTGAGATTGATGGTGGGCATCAGCTTCCGAGTCCTTCTGCGAGGTTGGTCTTGGTCAGCTTCTGGGCTGCCAGGGTTCCGAGATAGGCGATGGCGGCGATGATCAGCACGACCGCGTTTGCCGCCTGGGTGTAGTGGTAGTCGACGAGCCTGAGCGAGTAGGTCGTCAGCACATCAGTGCTCGGCACGGCGAGGATGACGAAGAGGCTCAGCCCCTTGATGCCGGAGATGAACGGCAGCAGCACGCCGGTGACGAGCGACCCCTTCTGGATCGGGATGACGATCGAGATCATCCGTCGGAACCAGCCGGCGCCGGCGATCTGGGCGGCCTCTTCGGGATCTTTGCCGAGTTGGGTCATGGCGGAAATACCGGCGCGCGAGGCATAGGGCATCTGGTCGGCAATCAGCGCCAGGATCAGGATCGTGACCGTGCCGTAGAGAGCGGGCATTGGCCCACGCGGCACGGCGAAGAGGGAGAGGTAGGCGGCGGCGAAGGCGATGCCGGGCACCAGATAGGGCAGGAAGGTCACCTGGCGCAGATAGACCGACAGCGCTTTGACCGGTGTGCGGATGACGACATAGCCGACGAGCAGGCCGAGGATGCCGGAGGTCAGCGAGGCAAGACCGACGATCATGAGCGTGTTCTTGGCGGCAGCCCAGAGGTCCGGGCTCAAGAGTATGCCTGTCTGCAGCGCCACGGTGTTGAGATCACGGCCGATCCAGTAGTCGAGCGTGAAGTTGTCGAGTGTAAACTGTGCCGGCAGCTTCATGATGGTGGACAGGAACAGGGTGAGCAGCGGCAACCCGACGCTCAGCAGGAAGATAAGCGCGGCGAAACCCGTCGCCGGCAGACGATACTTACCAAGCCGGCTCTGGCGGTTCATCGAGCCCTTCGAGCCGACGGTGACAAACCGTCTGGCTTCGCGGACAAGCCGGGCGTCGATCATCAGGGTAATGATGCCGATCAGCATGATCGAGGCCGCGACGACACCGGCAACGCCCGTCTGACGGGAGGCGATGCTGCGGAAGAGAGACGTCGAGAGCACTTCGAACTTGACCGGCAGGCCGAGGACATAGGGTACGCCGAACTCGCCGAGGCATTTGGCGAAGATCAGCACCATGGAGGACAGCAGCGCCGGGCGCATCAGCGGCAGGATGATCTGGATCGCCACCTGGTAACGCTTGGCTCCCAGGATGCGCGCGGAGTCTTCGAGCTGCGAGTCGAAACGGCGAAGAGCCGAACCAAACAGCAGGATGACGAACGGCGTATAGTGCAGCGCCAGGATAACGATGATCGGGAAGCGACCATAGGCGACCCAATCGGGCGGCGTCAGCCCCATCGCCTCGAACCACCCTGGTTGGCCGCCAACCGTCCTGTTCTTGAAGAGCGTCGTCCAGGCGAGCGCGAAGGTCCAGGCTGGCAGCATGTACGGCACTATGAGCGCGGTCGCGAACCAGCGGCGCCCAAACATATCTGTTCGGCTGATCAACCATGCGAGCACAGTCCCGATCAGTAGCGACAGGCTGATGGCCCCGAGGGCGACCGACAGGGTGTTCAGGAGGGGCCGCCAGAAGAGATCAACCGAAACAGGTGAAAGGAACGCACGATCAAGATAGTAGAGCGTCAGATTACCAAAATCCTTGCCGAGCCGCCGCTCGTGACCGAACTGAACCCGAACTGAATCCAAGACGATCGAAATGATCGGCACGACGATCAGATAGGTGAACAGAAGAGCCGTCAGGATTCCGATCAATGTGGTCGGCTCTCGGGAAGCGACCTTCGCGCGATAGCGCCAGCGCTGCCATGGCGTCGGCGCGATCGCGCAATCTGGCACTGTCGGCGCCTTGGCTGTTTCACTCAATAAGGCCATGCTCTTCCCCTCGGAACTCGACATGCGCAATCTGTCGCGGCGATCGACGCCGGGCAGCGCTCCAGTAATATTGATGGGGAAAGCAGAGTTCGCGCTTCGCTCTACGCAGCGCGCGCAGCGCCGCACACGGACACAAGATACCGCACCCGCCCGGCTCCAATCCTCCCCACTCGCGGACAGGTACGAACGCCCTGCCAAAACGACAGCTCCAACTCCTCAAAGGCGCCGCCATTGTCGCGACACAGACGGAACAAATATTCCAAAAACTCTCCGGCTGTGGAATGCATGATCCAACGGCGACTTAATCTTGTCAATAAAAAAAATGCACACGTGCGCAATGATTTATCCATCTGTTTTAATTGATATTTTTTTGATGATTGGCTATTCGTTTTAGAACACGTGATCAATCGCCTATCGAAGGGTCTTTCCGGGGCTACGATCAATGGCGAGCGCGGAGGTAAAAGTACCGTGGATAGGGGCTGTCGAGCGGGAACCGAGGACCGTCGGTCCTAAGCGATTGCTTGCACTTTTTCGTTGGAATGGGGCAGCTTTTATGGCCCTGATGGAAATGTCTGATTCAAGGGGGAAGGCATGGCAAGAGGGTTCGTGACGGCCGAGGAAGTCGCAAAGCGCGCGGGCGTCTCGCGCTCGGCGGTCTCTCGGACCTTTACACCCGGAGCCAGCGTTTCCCAGTCCGTGAGGCGCAAGGTTTTGAAGGCTGCCCGGGAGCTCGGCTACCGTGTCAACCGGCTGGCGCAAGGCTTGAACAACGACCGATCGAACCTGATCGGTGTCGTCGGCGCCAACCTCAGCTCACCCTTCATTTCGAAACAGCTCGATCTGCTGAGCATCGGCCTCTTGCGAAAGGGTTTGCAGTGCCTGCTACTCAATGCCGCGGATGCCCGCAAGGATATCGCGCCGCTGATCGAACTGCTCTTCGAGTTCCGCGCGCAGGCCATCGTGGTTCTTTCCGGAGAGCCGCCGGAATCGATCGTCGACCAGTGCATCGCGAACGGCGTTAGGTTGATCCTCATCAACCAGAAACTCGAACGCACCGATACGAGCATGGTCTTGAGCGACGATTCCCGTGGCGCCGATCTCGCGGCCGTTCGGTTGATTGAGGCGCAGTGCAAGAAGGTCGCGGTCATTTCAAGCGGCAGTCAGACACCGGCGCAGGTTCGTCGGGCAACGGCTTTCAAGCAGAAGATGGCTACGGCAGGCGTTGAAGTCGTTGCCTGGTCGGGTGGCCCGACAAGTTACGAGAGTGGCTATCAGGCCGGTTGTGAGGTGCTGAAAGATGAGGCCATTGACGGCGCATTCTGCGTCACCGATCTGCTCGCCCTCGGCTTTCTAGATGCGGCGCGTACCGAGATGCATCGCCGCATCCCTGCCGACCTTTCCGTCGTTGGCTTCGACGATATTCCGCAGGCGAGTTGGAAGAGCTACGAGCTCACCACCGTCGCGCAATCCTTTACCGCGCTGACCGATCACGTGCTGGCCGCGCTTGATTCCGACGATGCCGAAACCCGTCTCCAGGTCGTGCCCGTCGCGATGGTCGAGCGCAAGACGGCAAGACGCTAAGCCATTTCCTCAAGAAGCCGCCGGCCTGATGCGGCTGTCGATCAACAGTCCGCTTTGATCCAGGATCGGATGCGCAACCGACGCGATATGCGCATTGATGCGCTTCAAGTCGCGCAACATGTCGAGATGAAGCGAGCTGGTTTCGATGCTTTCGGCGCGTCCGTCGCGTAGCCGTTGGAGATGCCGTTCGGCCGATTGCCGCTCCAATCTGCGAACATCTTCTTTCGCTTCGACAAGGCGCCGCGCCATGGCGTTGTCGCGCGTGGCAAATACCGCCTGCGCCATGCGCAGGTTGTCGATCGTGACCGCGAATAGCCGCGATAGTTCTTCGTGGCCGTCGCGGGAAAAGGTCAGGCCTCGAGTGATCTTCTTCGCGAGTTCGGCCAACAAACCCTTTTCGATGATGTCGCCGATGTGCTCGAGGTTGATGGCATAGTCGACGATGTCCGTGGCCCGGCGTCGGTGCTGGTCGCCGATTTCGGTCTGGTCCACGCGGGAGACATACACCTTGATTTCGTGCTGAACGCGATCGACCCGCCCCTCGAGCGCACTGATCGTCGACAGCTTGGAAATGTCCGTCTGCTGTAGCGCGTCGTTTGCCTGCACGAGCATGCGCTCGATCATGTCACCGACGCCGAGGACCTCGCGGCTGGCGCCAGCGAGGGCTGCAACAGGTGTCTGTAGATCGCTGTGTTCCAGAAACGACCGGCCATTCTCGGCTTTAGCCGGCTCCGGCAAAAGCCGCGTGGTTAGGCGAGAAAGCAAGCCAGTAAAAGGAGCAGCCAGAACCGCCAGCGCAAGACTGAAGCCGAGATGCGCGTCGACCGGCAGCTTGTCGTGCGACAGGGGCAACAGTTCGAGCAATTGGGCGGAATAGCCAGCGAGCGGCAGCGCCAGAAAGCAACCGACCGCCCGCACGATCAGGTTACCAACCGCAACGCGCCTGGCGCTCGGCGCTGCATGCAGCGTGGCCAGCACCGGCGGCACGGCCCCGCCAAGATTTGCGCCGAGCACAAGGACGATGAGCAGGCCTGTCGAAAGGTGCCCGGACGCCGCAAGCGAGAGGATCAACACCACGATCGCCAGGCTGGACGAGGCAAGCACGGCGAGGACGGCGGAGATGATGAGGGCGACCGGCCAGGCGTTGTCGAGCAGCGCGAGGAAGGCCGAAAGCGCGGCTGATGTGCGAAGCGGCTCCGTCGCGGCGCCGATCAGATGCAGCGACAGCAACATCAGCCCGATCCCCACAAGGGCAGCACCTGCCCCCTTGCGTGCGTTCGAGCTTCCACGCCCCACGACAACGCCAGAAAGCAACAGAAGCGGCGAAAGCCAACCCACGCCCATTGCGACGATCCAGGCAGTCATTGCCGTTCCGACATTGGCGCCAAGCAACACCACTTGCGCCATGCGGGGCAGGATGAGGTCACGCTCGACGAAGGACGCGACCATGAGGGCGGTGGCGGTCGAACTCTGAAGCGCGACGGTCGCGACAAGGCCGGCAAAGAAGGCGCGCGGACCATCGCGCGTTCCGGTCGCCAGACCCGCCTTCAGGCGAGCACCGAAGGCGCGCTGCATGCCGTCACGCACCAGACCGAGACCGAACAGAAGCAGGGCCACGGCGCCGAAGAGATTGATGCTGACGATCGCCGAATCCATGGCCTCTCCCCTGAACGCTACTGTCTGCCGCGCATCAACTCGGCCCGGAAGAGCCGCTGAAAGGCCGCGTAGCTTTCGAAGCCAAGATCACTGACCAGGCGCATCACGGTCGTCGTCGAGACACCACTGCGTTCGGCCACTTCGCGCGCACTCGCAAAGGCGACATCATAGGGGTGAGCAAGCACGAACTTCGCCACCTCGAGGCGCCCGCCCTTCAATCGCCGAACGCCGAGGCGGCAGGACTCTCGCAGTTCGATGAAGGTCGCAGGCGGGGCGGTGGAGGTCGCGCAGAAGGACAACTGATGCGTCATGTTCAGGCCGCCTCCTCTTTCGCGGACGCGTTCTCAATGCGGATGCGAAGACCGCCAGCCTCGGCGCGATCGAGGAAGGCGTCAAACGCGCCGAAGAAGATCGAAAGGAACCCGTCCGTCGAGCCATCCCAGCCGCTTTCCGGAGGGCGCCCAAACCGTTCAGCGAGTGCGCGATAAAGCCAAAGGCGTGGCGCGGAAATTTTGTCGAGTGCAAGCACCGCGGCCTGCCGCAGGCAATACCAATCGGCGATCAGTTCGAGCATATCGAGGCGAGCCAACTGACCGGCATCTTCGAGCGCGCATGCCGCGACCACATCTGTTATCGTGCCGGGACCACCGAGGCGTTCGCAGACACCTTCGACAGTGAGCCCGGAAATTTCGTCGACGACTTCCTTCGGCCATTCCTTCGGGAAATAGCGGTGCTGGACCAGAGCACGCTTGTGCGCCTTCAGGAGCGCTCCGTAGTCAGACGGATCAAAGGCGGGATCAAGGTTTTCTTCCAGTTGCGCCATTTCGCGGCGATAGCCGTGCAGGATGCGCGGATCGACAGCAGTGGAATACAGTTCAATAGTTTCAACCAAGAAATCCGATGCGGATGACTCGACGACCTTGAAGGCTGGTGGAAAGGCCACCAGCGACGGCACGGCAATATTGGTGAGCTGCCGACCGCCCCGTTCTCGGCGTGTGACGCCCTCGACATGAAGATGTCCGCTGAAATGCACCGTCATCCCGCCGTCGATGAGCACTTCCGCGACGGCCTCGCGTGGCGTCCTGCGGGCAATGTTGGTCTCGCCGAAGAGCACGCCTTCGGCTCCCGTTGCGCCGTCGAAGGGGTCGAGCACCGGGTAATGCGAGAAGGCAAGAAGCGTTTTGCCGAGCCTCCTGGCCCGCGCCGATACCTCGGCGATCCACTCGATGATGAACGCCTTCAGCCTCAACAGTGCGTTCCAGCCGGCGCCGGTACTGTCGACGAAGGCGGCCTCGCCGCCCTCCTCGAACGTTCCGTCGCGCGGCTCGAACACGTTGGCATCGATCATCATCAGCCAGAGGCCGGGCGCCGGCTCGACCAGATAGGAAGCGTCCATCAGCGTGTAGCTGTTTCGGCCATCGGGGGATGAAACCTGATATAGCCGGTCCTCGGCCTTGTCCGATGTGCCGAACGGCGTCTCCCAATGGATGTCGCCGGGCCTCCGGAAGTATCCGAACGCGGCCATGGGGGCGAGACCCTTCGGATATCCCTCACAGTACATCAGCGGCGTTGCGTACGTGCCAGGGCCAGCCTTCTCGCCGTCGCTCGTGACAATGACCCTCGCGGCGTTCGCACCAAGGAACTGCTTCGTGTGATGGCGCCCCTTCGGGCCGAAGATGTCGTGGTTGCCGGGAAGCGCATAGAAGCGCGTATCGTGCTCGCGTTCGTGTCGCTCCAGGATGGCGCGCAGCCGTTCGGTGGTTTGCCTTTGGCCGTCATCCGTGTAGTCGCCGAGAAGGACGACATGCCGGATGTCGCGCCGAACCACCTCCGCAAGCGCCTCGTCCAATGCCTTCGCACTCTCGTTGAAAACGCGGGTGGATTCGCGGGTATCGGCCCAGCTTCTGATGGCAACCCTCTCGCCATCGACCTCGATGGCGGGAAATTCGAAGTTGCCCTCAAGATCATGAAAGTGAGCATCGGCAATGACGGCGATCCGCGGCAAATCAGCCATTGGAATTGACCTGCGCACGGGATGTTTCGACGAGATCGATCCAGGCGGAGGCACGCCTCGCCGCTTCGTACAGCATCGGCTTCGGCGTCTCGAACCATTCGTCCGGCCTCAGTTCGCGGTGCTCCCGGATGTGGGCGACTGCGGCGTCCAGCGTTGGAAACAGATGCGGCTGTTGCTTGTGCAGAAAAAGCGCCACCAACGATACGGAGCGACTTCGCCCGCCGCGGCAATTGACCAGAATGTTGCCGCCGTCGACGAAGGGGTAGGTTGAGCGTTTCGGCATCGTCTGGCGCAAAGCGCCATCGAGAATGTAGTAAGCGCCGAGCATCATCGTGTCCGGGCTGCCGTCGCCGTCAATCATGCCGAGCTTGTAGTAGCGTATGTCGGCGTAACCACTCGCACAGAGGTCATCGTTGACTGCAATTTCCTCTTCGCGCACCAGATTGATATCCAAGTTGACCGCGCAATTGACGACGATGGTGATCCCGTGGCGCTTGAGCAGATCCATGTCGCGCGCGCCGTCGCTACCGCCGATATAGAGATCGGCGCTGTGCGGTCCGAGCCCCTTTGCGATCAGACTGATTGCGGGGCGCGCGTATACCGGTGCATTCATTGGTGTTTCCTTCTAGGGCGGCGAACGCGTCGTTCGGCCGGTGATCCCGCCACTCGTTGTTTCAGGCCGATTGAAGCGCAGCCGTCATTTCGCGGGCGCTGACCGGAATGCCCGAAGCCTCGCTCACACCAGCGGCGATGGCCGGTGTCGACGCAAGCACCGGCCCTCCCTCCTGAAGGCTGCCGATCTCCATGAAGGGGCACACGACGCCGCCCGCTTCGGCCACGAGCAGGAGCCCGGCGAGACAATCCCATGAGTTCATATGCAATTCCACATAGGCGTCCGAGCGCCCGTCGGCAACATAGGCAAGCGCAAGTGCGCCCGACGCGCCGCGTCGGACATTGGCTCCTTTGGCGAGCATCCGCCGCATGGTTTCGAGGTAGGCCTCGTCCGGCACGCGGCGTGACCATCCCATTTCGATGGAGGCCGCATCGAATGCGACCGTCGACGAGATGCCGATGGGTTTTTCGTTCAATGTCGCTCCAGCCCCCCTTCGACAAAAATAGAGTTCGTCCTGAGCGGGATTATAGATGGCGCCGATTTCTGCCCTGCCCCGCTCCACATAGGTGATCGAGATGCAGAAATGCGGAATCCCGCGCGCAAAATTGGCAGTGCCATCCACCGGGTCGACGACCCACATGCGCTCGGCGATCAAGCCGCCGCCTTCCTCCCCCAGAAATGCATCGCCCGGGAAGTGTGTCGCAATCGCCTGACGGATGTGAGCCTCGGACGCAGCATCGGTCTCGGTCAGAAAGTCCTGAGGGCCCTTCAACGAGAAGCCGCGCCTGAAACTCTCCTTGAAACCGGCGAGCACCAGCTCGCCGGCGGAGCGAATGACGTCCCGACATAACGACGCTCGCCCTGCGAGATCATTCGAATAGCGCGGATTTTGAACGTTCATCAGTGGGACTCCATTGCACACGCGTGCACATTTGCACGCGTGTGCACGATGCGCAAGCAGAATCTGCGCCGCCGCCTCGTCGTCTCTACGGCCGCATGGGGCGCTTAGTACTGGTTCGCGTCGCGAGCACGTTACGGATCGCAAAACTCGAATGTATTCGCGAAACACCGGGAAGAGCCGAGAGGATTTCCTTGTGAATGCGCTCGAACTCACCGGCATTGGCGACTTCGACGCGCAACAGATAATCCGATCCGCCGGTCATCAGGAAACACTCCTTTATTTCGGGGTGCCTGCGTATCGCAGCCTCGAAGCGGTCGAGGTAATCCTCCGTCTGACGATCGAGCGTGATGTTGATGATCACGGCGATGGTGGCCTCGACGTTCGATGTGTCTACCAGCGCAGTATAGCCGCGGATAACTCCGGCCTGCTCCATCAGTTTTATGCGCCTGAGGCAGGCCGATGGCGAAAGGCCGACTTCGGCGGCAAGGCTCGCGTTGCTGCGCCGGGCATCGAGACGAAGCAGGCGAAGAATGTTGCGGTCTATCGCATCAAGTGCGGCCATTGCAGATTATTCCAATTTATCATCGTTTCTTTTAATGATCATGATTTTACGCAACGATCAATCATTCTTTCCTTGGCAATTTCACGATCGTTTCACTAATCTCCCGCCAACACGGGGGAGGCTGGAATGGACGGGGCAATACAGGCAAGAAGGCAAGGTACGGCGACCGCCACGGGCGGCGCATCGGGCTACCTGGCCATCGATCTAGGGGCCATTGCTCGCAACTATGAAAAGCTGGCGGCTGAGGTAGCGCCTGCGCGCGCAGCCGCAGTCGTCAAGGCGGATGCCTATGGGCTCGGCGCCAACCGGGTCGCCGCCAGGCTTTACGAACATGGTTGCCGTCACTTCTTCGTCGCCCAATTTGTTGAAGCCCTGCGCCTGCAGCCAAGTCTCGCAGCCGATGCCACCGTCTACGTGTTGAACGGTCTCCAGCCCGGCAATGAAACGGACTGCGCCGAGCATCGCATCGTGCCGGTCATCAATTCGCTGGAGCAGTTGCAGCGCTGGAACGAGACTGCGAAGACGCTCGGCCGCAAGCTGCCGGCGGCTCTGCAATTCGATACCGGCATGTCGCGCCTCGGCGTTCCACCGGCAGAACGCGCCGCCGTTGCCAGCCTGCTGACAGCAAGCGGTAGCATTGATGTCCAGTTCATCATGAGCCACCTCGCCTCGGCCGACGAAGCCGAGAGCGAGCAGAACGGAAGTCAGCTAGCCGAGATGAACCGCATCACGGCTGAATTCCCCGAGTTCGACCTGTGCTTCGCAAATTCGGGCGGCATCTTCCTCGGCAGACCCTATCATGGTGTACTTGCCCGCCCCGGCATCGCACTCTACGGCGGCGCGCCGACCGCCAACCAGCCCAATCCGATGGAACCCGTCCTGCGCCTCGATGTGGCTGTCGTGCAGACCCGCACCGTGCCTGCCGGCGCGCGCGTGGGCTACAGCGGCACCCATATTGCCACGGGAGAAACCCGCCTTGCCACCATTGCCGCCGGCTATGCCGATGGCCTGCCGCGCAGCCTGAGCGGCCGGGGCGCGGTCTATTGCGACGGCATTCGCCTGCCGATCGTCGGCCGCGTTTCGATGGACAGCATCACCATCGACATCTCCGCTTTGCCGGATGGTCGCCTGCATCTAGGCAGCCTTGTGGAAGTGCTCGGCTCCAATCAGGCGCTTGAAGACATTGCGCGCGACGCCGGTACCATATCCTACGAAATCCTGACCGGCCTCGGCCAGCGCTACGAGCGGCAATACCGCTGACCCCTTCTCTTCTCCCGTGAGGACATCATGAAAGTTATCGTTCTCGGCGCCGGCATCATCGGCGTGACCTCGGCCTACCAGCTTGCCAAGGCAGGACATGAGGTGACGGTCATCGACCGTCAGCCCGGCCCCGCCTTGGAGACGAGCTTTGCCAATGCCGGCGAAGTCTCTTTCGGCTACTGCTCACCCTGGGCCGCGCCCGGCATTCCGATGAAGGCGATGAAGTGGCTGTTCATGGAGCATGCACCTCTGATCCTGCGCCCGAAGGTCGACACCGCCATGCTGTCGTGGATGGTGAGGATGCTCTCCAACTGCACGTCCAAGCGCTACGCCATCAACAAGAGCCGCATGTTGCGCCTCGCCGACTACAGCCGCATCTCACTCGCCACACTGCGCACAGAGACCGGCATCGCCTATGACGAGCGGATGCAGGGCACGCTGCAATTGTTCCGCACACAGCAGCAGCTCGATGCGTCCGGAAAAGACGTCAAGGCGCTCGCCGCCGACGGCATTCCCTACGAGGTGCTGGACCGCGACGGCTGCATCCGGGTCGAGCCGGCGCTGAAGCACGTGCGCGAAAAGATCGTCGGCGGCCTGCTGACACCGAAGGACGAGACCGGCGACTGCTTCAAGTTCAGCAACGCACTTGCGAAAAAGGCCGAAGACCTCGGCGTGCGCTTCAACTACGGCAGTATCATCCGCGGCCTCGACGTCGAAGGCGGCCGTGTGCGCGGCGTCGTCACCGCGCACGGAACGCTGCAGGCCGACGCCGTGGTCGTGGCGCTCGGCAGCTTTTCGCCGCTGCTCGTCAGGCCACACGGCATCCGTCTGCCGGTCTATCCGGTCAAGGGCTATTCGCTGACGATCCCGATCACCGACGCGTCGCGCGCGCCGGAATCGACTGTGATGGACGAGACCTTCAAGATCGCCATCACAAGGCTCGGCGATCGCATCCGCGTCGGCGGCATGGCCGAAATCTCCGGCTATACCAACGATCTCGGCGAGCCCCGCCGCCTCACACTGCAGCATTCTGTCACCGACCTCTTCCCTGGCGGCGATGTATCGAGGGCCAGCTTCTGGTCGGGCCTTCGCCCGATGACGCCGGATGGCACGCCGGTCATCGGTGCGACGAGGGTCGTGGGCCTCTATCTCAACACCGGTCACGGTACGCTCGGCTGGACGATGAGCTCCGGTTCGGCCCGAGTGATCGCCGATCTCGTCAGCGGCCGCAAGCCTGAGATCGACGCAACCGATCTCGCAGTAGCTCGCTACGCTTAGGCCGGCTCCGTACAACCACTTTCAAGGAAACAGATCATGATCCAGGAAATCCACACGAATGACGCGCCAGGCGCCGTTGGTCCCTTCTCGCAGGCGATCAAGGTCGGCAATCTGCTGTTCGTCTCCGGCCAGCTGCCGATCGATCCAGCGACTGGGGAATTCAACTCGGATGACGCGATTGCACAGGCCGATCAGTGCCTCAAGAACCTTGCCGCCATTGCCGCCGCCGCCGGCACGAGCCTCGCTAACACGGTCAAGACGACGGTCCTTTTGACCGACCTCGGCAACTTCGCCGAAATCAACAAGGTCTATGCCGGCTTCTTCTCCAAGCCGTTCCCCGCACGCGCCTGCTACGAAGTCAGCGCGCTTCCAAAGGGTGCAAAGGTCGAGATCGAGGCGGTCATTGCGCTCTAAGCGCCTCGCGTAGGAGACGTCAATCAAATGGGCGGCCAACACCGCCCAACCTCTCCAGGCATGGCGTGCCTTGATACCACGCCAAAAGTGTTCGTCAGCTTCCGGCGCGTTGTCGTTCAAGCCATTCCGCGATGACCTTGGCGAGAGGCTGCGGCGCCTCCATGGGAACCATATGCCCGGTGTTTTCGATAATTTCGAAACCTGAGCCGGCGATGCCCTGGTGAAGCTCAAGCGCTTCGGCCCGAGACCTCAACCGGTCCTGCTCTCCCGCGATGACGAGGGTTGGACACCGGATCGTTTTCAGATCATCCCGTTCGTCCCGCCGGTCGATCAGCGACTGCCTGCGAAACACGTCGCCGCCCAATCGCTGCCCTGCCGCCTGGATGCGCGCAACGATATCTGCCCGCTCGGCATTGTCAGGGTGCAGCGACGAGACCACAGCCGTCCTGCTCAGCCCCTTGAAGACGGCACGGCCAGTCTGTCCAGCGATTGCTTTCTTCCGCTGAAGCTCGACATTGCTATCGCCGCGTGCGGATGTTGCGATGAGGATAAGGGCGGTTACCCGGTCGGCGGCTTGCCGGACGATTTCCCGAGCCACGTAGCCGCCCATGGAGAAGCCGACGAGCACGAATTTGGACGGCGCTTCCCCGAGGGCGCGGCGGGCCAGAGCCGGTATGGAACTGTCCTGCGAAAGATCAGCGTACGTGGCGGGGCAAAATTCGCCCAGCGCGGGAACCACGTCACGCCAAAGATCGGCGTCGAGCATGAAACCCGGAACCAGAAGCATCGCCATTTCTCACTACCTCGTCGCGCAAGTCGAGTGACGGTATCGAAGAAAGAAGACAAGTCGTCAAGGAAGGGCCTTCGCTTGCGGTCGGAAAGGTGTTCGTCGAGCGGCCTGAAGAAGCCCTTCGCCCTCTGAGCACCGGCAGGACCAAAGCTGAAGCCCCCGCGGCGACAGGCTGCACGATCGGTGTTCAACAACGCGAGTTTCGACATCCGCGCCGGCGAGATCTTTGTCATCGCTGGTGGCGAAAAATGGAAAGATCAGGAACTGAACAAATTCCGAGGGCACCCGACGCCAGCGCGTTCCGATCCCCGCAAACACGCCCTGATCAGTCCGCAGCCGGCCACCAAGCTGGCAGCGGATGCTTCTGCGCCGGCATCCAGCGGCGATCTTCAAGCATGACCTCCGGCACGTGAAGCGACGGCAGGCTAACGGACGAAAACGCCGACGCAGCAAGAGATTCGATCAACTGATATATCGGGGCGCTACGTGATTGATATCCTCCAGGGATATGCGCTGCGCGCACCGCAAAGAGGGTCGAATAGCCTGCTATAAGGTCCTTGTCAGTAAAAGCGCCGACCGCTTCGGACGTGGGGTCGACGTCAGTAATGCGGGAGCCGTGATCACCGTGGACGATCACGATCGCATCCTTGTCCGCCAAAGACTGAAGGACTGACCCGATCTGGGTCATGGCGCAGCGAACCTGCGCGAAATAGGCATGATAACGCTCTTCCTTCGAACTGTAGTCGAGCTGCCGGTTCCGCCAGTCAGTTAATCCCTTGGGGTGACATTGATCGTCCAGAAGGTATGGGTAGTGAGGAAGGAGTTCATGTACGAAGTAGGCTTCACCGGCGCTGGCTGTAGCCAGCTCATTCGAAATTCGGTCGAAAGTATCTATAGCGCCAAGCGCAACAGGCGCAAAACTGGTTTCCAGATTGATCAACGGCACTGGAACCCCGTATTTTCTGGCTCGGCGCGCTCCGAGATCGAAAACACGGGCGCCAACACGCGGGAAATGGGCGAGTTTTGCAAACTCCTTGGCCAAGAGGAGAGCTTTGTCCTCGAGCGGCAGCGCATCTGCGATGATACCCAGCTTCGTAGCAGGCCTAGTCCGACAGGAAGCCACAGTTTCACTCCCGCAGTAATCAAGGTAATCAGTCTGGAAAACGTGAATGCTGTAGCCCATCGCTCTGAGTCTCTCGAAGTAGGCATTCTTCTTCACCGAGGATCCCTTACGCTCATCCGCCTGTCGTACTTGCCTCTCCCCGAAATTCAGGACATGCGGGATAGCATTCACCGTGTGTAGATACTCACTATACGCGCCGCCGTACAGGCGGAAACCATTGTTAAGATAGAAGGTCTTTAGATCACTCCTCATCTTGGCGTCGTCAGCCGCGTTGCCCAGAATGCCCTCTATTCCTATATGCTCGTCCAAAATGATGTGGACGAGAATGGGTGGCGCTAGGCCTGTCCAAGCTGCCGGCTTGCTCTGCTCTTCTGCGTTTCTTTTGGCCGGAGCGGTAGCTCCCACAAGTCCGGTCAGTAGCGCTGCCACTGAAGCTATGCCGACGAACTGTGCCATCTTTCGATTAAAGACGATGGCGATCGCAGCCGTGGCAACCGGCACAACGAGACCGTCGAAATTAAGGTCCAGAGCGAGCCAAACCAGGAGAACCTGGAGTATGCCCCGAGAAACCTTCTCCGCACTGGCGTACACCAGCCACATCGCAGTCGCGACGCCAACTATCACGACAGTAATGAGGCCTGCTTCGCGCGTGAGAAGCGGATAGTGGTTGTGACTGAGAAAATTGCCGAATGAAGCGATCAGTACAGACAACCCCGCCAAGGCCGGAGTTGCGGCTTCCGCGAGTCTTTTCCGAACCATCATTAACCGTCCCTGAAGCTTCGTGAAATGCTTATTTTCAAACACGCTTAAACAACCTATAGTTCAGAAACTGCTTTTGTAAGGGGGAGACTTGCAGATGGCTAATATTGTGCACTTGGCGGTGCTAATTCCGCTAATGCTGATCACAACGATCGTACCCGCCCACGCTTATCTCGACCCAGGGACAGGAAGCATTATCCTACAGGCGATCGTCGGCGGCGCCGCAGCAGCGCTCTTCGTTGGCCGCAGCTATCTCCACCGCGTGAAGACTTGGTTCCGCTTGGGGCAGAGGTCGGAAAATAACGAGCCCCCTTCCAAATGACCATCGCCACTCCTGATCCTGGATCGTTCCGCGATCCCGGCGCCCGCGTGTATATGAGCGACGGGGCGATTTACCGGGCAATCATGAAACAAGGCGCGTCAGCCTATCTCGCCGCCAAGGACGCGGGACTATATGAAAGCCTGGCGGAGAAGGGCTTGCTGTTGCCCGCGCGCGAGGTCGCAGCTAATATCGATGGGGCGGCATTCACGCTCGAACACCCAGCTATCCCTTTCATCTCTTATCCATATGAGTGGAGTTTTGCGATGCACAGGGCTGCAGCGCTGCTTCATCTGGATCTGCACATTGAGGCTCTAAAGGAGGGATTTACCCTCAGCGACGCGACTGCCTATAACGTTCAGTTTCTTGGCACCCAACCCGTTTTCATTGATCACATGTCACTGCGGCAATACCGCGAGGGCGAGATTTGGGCAGGTCACCGGCAGTTCTGCTCGCAGTTTCTTAATCCGCTCCTCTTTTGGAGCCGCCTCCGGCTGACACCGAACCATTGGTTCAGGGGCAGCCTTGAAGGAATAGCGCCGGAGGAACTTGCTCCGCTGCTTTCGTTCCGCGATAAACTCTCGTGGACGGTCATGGCTCACGTAATCGCGCAGGCAAAATTGCAGCGGCGCCATGTCGGAAAGGACGGCGACGCGAGCGTTCGCCTGAAGACAGCCCGGCTTCCGAAACAGGCGCTTTTTGGCATGCTGTCGGGGTTACGTAGGTACATTGCGGCGATGCGGCCAGCTAGCCAAGAGACCGTATGGGCGGAGTATGCGGGGGCGACGAGTTACAGCGGGGCCGAGAAGCAGGCAAAACGCGCGTTCGTGGAAGACATGGTCCGATCGACGAAACCGAGCCTGCTGTTCGACCTTGGGTGCAACACGGGGGATTATTCCGAAGCTGCCCTCGATGCGGGCGCCGGGTATGTGGTTGGATTTGATTTCGATCACGCCACACTGGACCGTGCCTATGATCGCTTCAATCGTGGGCGTCGACCGTTTCTGCCGCTCTGGATGGACGCCGCCAACCCCAGCCCTTCGCAAGGATGGGCGCAAGCAGAACGAAAGGGGTTCGGCGATCGTGCTCGCGCCGATGCTTTGGTTGCTCTTGCCTTTGTCCACCACATCGCAGTCGGCCGCAATGTGCCGTTGGCACAGGTAGTTGACTGGTTGATCGGCTTGGCTCCGGCTGGCGTCATTGAATTTCCATCGAAGAGCGACGCGATGATCAAGCGGATGCTTGCGCTTCGCGAGGACATTTTTGTCGATTACACCGAGGCGGTGTTCCTTGCGACGGTGAAGTCTAGAGCGCGCGTTGTCAGGTCACAGCACTTGCCGGAGAACGGCCGTCTGCTTGTATGGTTTGACCGTAGGCCCTGATGGCCAAACTGTACAAACGCGCTGCCGGTACAGGTAACCTCGCCACTAGCGACATCACCCGACGGATAGTGTGGCGGCGCCGATGGCCGCCGCAAGTGGATGAATCCGCCGATCGGCGATCTCGAGGCGGCGATGTTTAATGCCCACGAGACCTCCTACGAGAAGGCCGTCGACAGTATATCGCCGACCATCCCGACCAGATCGGGGTCCGGCTCGCCAAGGACGCCGCCTGATCAATGAGGTGGTTCCGCAAGTCGGGTTAGCGGTTCGGGCGCACCTAAAGCGACGTGCGGCATTGGCGTTGGGGATCGGAACCGCGAAGCAATCCCAAACCAGATCATGAGTGTTGCCGCATAGGAGACGTAGGCATCAATGGCATAGTGCCACCCCAGGTGTATCGAACCCAAAAAAATCAGAACAAAATGGACCTTGAGCACCCCTCGTATGGCGGGGTGAAAGCTTCTTGAGGCCAGAACCATTAAGAGCGCCGTCGCGTTGTGAAGGCTAGGCATGGCAGAAATGCCGATCTCTGCGCCTGAACCTGCGTACCCCCGCCAGAGCAGGCTTTGAACGTTGAGAGCAAGGATCGGCGCGTTTTGGTGGGCAGCTTTGAGATAGGACATCAGATCGGCATACGGGTTGTTCCCAAGGCCGAGATTGCCGAAAAAACATGGACCGGCGGATGAGAACGCGGTTGCCAGGACGCTACCGAGAATGATCCATAGCAGCGAAAAAGTGACAAGGAACTGAATGCGTTGAGGCCGTTCGCTGAATGCAAAGGCCATCCAAAACGTCCACATCACCATGAACCAGATACTGTAGTTCAAGCTGAGTAGGAATGTTACCGGCCAATAGCCCAAGATTGGCTGAAGCCACTGCCATGGATGCCAGCCAAAGTGAAGTGTTCGATCAAGATCGCTCAACGTCTGGTCCCAGGAGAACGCAGGCAAACGAGTTTTCCACTGCCAAAATACGCTTGTAAGGATCACTTGTGCGACGGCAACGGGCAAGTAGGACATGGCGGTTGATAATGATACGCCGCGCATGTCGTGGATGATCGCGGTAATCGGCCGATCCACGCGGTTGACCAGAACATGGTAGGCGCCCCGCACGCCGGTCGCAAATAATGCCGTTATCGAGACTAGGCCCATCAGGGAAACAAAGAAGTACCAAATCCAGGTGCTGGGCGCCATGTCAAGGACGGGAAATGCGAGAAGTAAATAAGCAATCGGCAACAATACGACTGCAGCATCTCGGCGCGCACCGACAATCAACGCGCTCACTATCGCCTGAGAGTTAAACATAATCGCTCAAGAAATTCCTACGCCAGCCAATCCATCTCTCCTATTCGTATAAAGGAGTCGCATAACCAGTGCAACGTTTGCAATGTAATTCTAATGCGCAAAGCAGCCGTCAGCGGATCTGTGTGTTAGATGTAAACGGGCACACAGATCCACTGAGCTTGGGGAGCATCGATGCAATATAACCCTCGTGTCTACATCGAAATTATCTCTTACAGCATCTACCTGTGGCACTATCCGATGTCCCGCATCAGATACGACCTTCGCCCTCCCTCCTCGCTTCTCGCCGTCGCCATCCCGCCAATCGCCATGGCGGCACTTTCCTATGAGTTCGTCAAAAAGCCGCTGAGGGCCATGCAGTGCGCCTTCAGTGCCGCCGTCGGGTGCTCTTCCCTTCGTGCTAGCATCTTGAGCGTCCACAGCATGTAGAGCGACGCATGCTCGAAACTGCCGAAAACGACCAGTTCACATAGAGGGCTGCTGTTTGATAATGCGGATCGACATCAAGATACCAAATCAGGCTCGCCATAGCCGCGGCGTACGCCAAGAGGATCGTATTGCCTACCCGATAGTCAGCGACAGCCCTACCGAACGAGGAAAGAAGCATCGTCATCGAGCAAAACCGTCATGTCCCTTGCCGGCATTCAATCGCAGTTTCTAATATTTAGTCAACCGCCGATTGCCGGTCTCAAGACCCAGAACCTTCAAACTAACGGCCTAGCGCCTCTACCTCGCCCATACAGACTGGGTTGCCGAGCGTGTTTCCGGATGTTTGATGCGACCAGAGAATTTGCACCTTAAAACGGAGCCGCTTGAATGCGTCGCGAACCATCCTCAATTTGTCGTCGGTCTTGCCAGCTTTATCTCCGTCGTGTCGCGAAGTTCAATCGCGCCCGGCGGCCGACTGATCCATCCGCATCTGGCGCAGCATATTCCGACCCGCGATGAGCATCTCAAACAGGAACGCCACGAGCGAGACGATGAGCGAGACGATCGCACCGCCGAAGAACCAGAACAGGTTTTCCTCACGAAAGCCGAACGCGAGCGCGCCGGCAAGCAGGTTAAGGATCGCGCAGCCTGTACAGATCGCAGCCAAGGTTCCCAAGACAACCGCTATCTCCAGGGCAAACGTCCGCCGGCGCAGATAGTCCAGTTGCATGCGCCGCGCCTCATCGTCCCCGTCCTTTTCCCCCACCTCGTTAACCCGATCCGAGACCCTGCCGAGACGTGTCGCATAGACATTGACAAAACCGGCTGTACCGGCGAGCAGGAAGACAGGCGCCAGGGACGTCTGGATGATCGAGGCCAAGTCGTTGACGATTGCTGGTGGCTCCATGCGTGCTCTTAATAACTTCGGCGCGAGAGTATTCGCCTTGATGTGAGTAGCATCGATCAACCTACAGCCGCAAAAATAGACAATTTTCCGGCGGCAGCTCAGACGACTTTCCGCAACTTCTTCCCGAGAGTAGCCTGCTTGATTGCATAACATCGCGTCAATGCGTGAAGCGAGATCCTTAACCCCGGATAGGAAGTCCGTGACCTCTCGTTAGCAGACATCCTCGGCAGGCTCGTCATTCATTTGGTGCTATGACGAGCGAACCGGATGCTATTGATAAGAGCCGCATGAGCGCTAACGCAGGCCAAGAGTATCAGAACGAACAGGGCGAACGCCGCAGACGAGCCGTCGACGAGTGACCAGTCAACTGGCGGAAGTTGCGAAAACGAAATACTGGCGAGTCCAGCGCGGTTTTGCGATATCTGGAACACAGCGAGCCCAGTAGCGATGAGCGCGACGTGCGCATGAACGAAGCGCAGCCGCAAGTATCGCTCCGGTCTAACCGCCAGATAGCCGCCAGCCGCGGCGGCGACAAGGAGCGCCACGGTCGCGCCCCAGAAGATCATATCGGAAGCGGTTACCAGCGCGAGTATGAGCATGCGCGTCGTCGGCAGCATAGTTGTGTACACGGCCCACGCGAAAGGGCTGGACGGAGCGCTGCTAAGTAGAGCGACGCTGAGAAGGGAGATGGCCGCCGCAATGTAGGCTCCGCAAGGCCCAAGGCGAATGATGGTCAAAACTAAGGCGCGCATCGTCTATTCCTTCAGTCCCGGCCCCAATCTGGATCGCGTCAGACGACAATATAAGATGATGCTTAATCGAGGCTTACGCGATTTGCCTGACGGACCCCTTCCTCCTCGGCGCGTCTGCACGCTCCAGCGCGTGAAAATATCAGGTCTGCAAGGCGGAATTGCGGAGGCAAATACGGCCGGCATGTGTCTCATTATTGCGACTCCAGTTTCAATTCTATCTTTATTAGTTATTTTTCCGGAAGATTTCCGGTGAGCTCATTTCTAGGCGAGGCTAGGATGCCCGCAATTGGGGGAACGTAATGGAAATGTCTCGGACCAAAATAGGCGGTGTTGCGGTGCTCGCAGGGGTGCTGTTGCTGGCCGGGTGCCAATCGGATGCACTCGACGATGTCGCCGCCTTCGGCGACAGCGCGAAAACTCTCAACGATGATTCGTCAGTTGCCTTCTACAAAGACGATGAACTGGTGACTACGGGCAAGCTCCAGTTCCAGGAGAAGAACTACGGAAAGTCCTACGCGATCTACAAACGGGCGGTCGATGTCTTTCCACGAGATCCTGCGGCATGGCTGGGCTTTGCGGCTTCTTCTGACATGATCGGCCGGTTTGATACTTCCGATCGCGCCTATGCGCAGTTGTCCAAGATGATCGGCGGCACAGCCGTCTACTACAACAATATCGGCTATTCCCACCTGCTGCGCGGTGACCTGCCTGGGGCGCGAACCTACTTCCTGAAAGCATATGAGATCGACCCCTCTAACGAGACTACGGCGAGGAATCTCGAGTTGATGAAGAACAGCGTCAAATACGCGCAGCGGTAACTGGCTGTCGCCACTCGCTCAGATCCATCGGCGCCAGGCCAAGCCGCCAAGGCGTGAGCGCACTCACGTGAGTTTCTGCTGAGGACGAACGCACCGGCAAATACTTCTGCGAGTGAAGGATGCTGGGCTATTGAGATAAATATTGCTTCTTCGACGGCTCATCGAAGAAGTTACAGGCGAGAACCCGCGCCAAGGGGGCTCAATCTAGCGCACCTTTCTTAGAACGAGCTTGCCATCCGCCGAGACAGTTCGCTCGTAGCGCGGCAAGTTGGCGATGGAACCGCCTTGGGGATCGGCTGCGGCAAGGACATCATCAACAGCGGATTGCGGAGCGGAAACCGAGTAGGGTGATGGTGACAGGCGCTGGGTCACTTCTTTCCCGGGTGCGCTGATGATCATGCTGCCGCTGGATGCGAACATGCTTGGGGTCATGCGGTCATCGAGGTCGGCGACATCCTTCTGCAACTCCTCAACGGATTTGCGAACGGCCGCTATATCATCGGCCTTGGCCCCGCTGGCAATGTGCACGGCCTGCCTGCTGATCTGCTGCTTCAGGCCGTCGATCGAGCGTTTGAGGGCAGAAAGGGTTGCTCGGCTTTCGCGGACGTCCGCGGCATTCTTTGCGGTGTAAAGCAAAATTCCAGCGTTGAGCGGCAGCAGCATGAGTCCCAACGCGAGGATCGGCATGCTTCTCGAACGGCTTGGCGCCTTCGCACCGTGCTCTCTGCGCCGCAATTCGACGTCGGGCTCGATTTCGACATCGACATCCGAAATATGCGTCATCGATTTCCTCCGTCACCAAACCGGCCCGCGGCCCCGACTTTACCGATCCCCGAACCCCGCGTGATCCAAATGGACCGCACTCGCTTTAAATGTTCCGCACTTTGCGCCGGTAGCCAGCCTGCACCAGTATTTCAGATACTTCTTAACAAGACTGCCCTTGCCGGGAACGGCTCAGTCTCCCGCCTCAATCCAATGTAAACACCCCTCCCCAGGCCCGCTCAAGCATCTCCAGGGACGCGACCTTCGGCAGGTCGTTGAACTCGCAATAGGAGGAGATGAAATCCAGAAGGTATTTGGGATGGTAACAGGACGCCAGCGTATCCCCTCGGTACTTCCGTTCATAGAAAACGTGCAAATCATTGAGCGCCAAGTCTATCGCGACCGCGCGGGCATAGGACCCGAAGATTCGAACATATTCATCCCGTGATGGGTTATTCACATATATCTTATACTTGAGGCGGCGCAAGCCGGCTTCATCGGAAAGTTCCCGGGGTGGAATGTTGGTTGAAAAGACGACGAGCTCGTCGAAGGGCACCTTGAACTTCTTGCCGGTATGCAATGTTAGAAAGTCGTAGCCACGCTCGAGCGGCACGATCCAGCGATTGATGAGCGCTTGCGGCCGGTCCTGCTGGCGCCCGAAATCATCGATGATGAAGACCCCACCCGAGGCCTTCAGGTGCACCGGCGCTTCATAGACGTTGGATCCCGGGTTGTGGGTCAGGTCAAGCAACTCGAGGGTGAGTTCGCCACCGGTCTTGATGACCGGCCGCCGGCATTCCACCCACCGTTGATCGGCCTTCGGATGCGGTTTAGCTGTCGGCTCTCGCACGGCCTGATGCGCCGCCTCGTCATAGAAACTGATGACGAAGCCACCCACCTCGATGGCGTAGGGCACCCAGATCGTCTGGATGAAAAGCTCGGAGGTCCGCTCAGCAATGCTAGTCTTACCGTTGCCCGGCGGACCATAGAAAAGGATGGAACGGCCGGAATTGACTGCCGGTCCCAGTTTCTCGACCAATGCCGGCGACAATACCAGCCCGTCCAGGCTTCGGACAAGCCGCTCGGAAGTGACGCGTTCATGATGGATCGACTGCACGCCGATCTGGCGACAGAAGGCGTCGAGTGACACCGGAGCCGGACCGATATACTCCGACTGCCGCTGGGCCACCTGCGCATATTCCAGCCCCTTTGCCGAAAGGGCATAGCGGATGTCGGACTTGACGTCGTCCCCCGCCAATCCGCGGGCTTCGAGACAGGACAGCTTCACCAATTCCTTGATGAGTAGGTTCGTCAGCACCTTCGAAAGCTTCATCCGGTCGGAAAGATGCGAAGCTGTAACCGTGTCCTGCTCGGTTGCACATTTCGCGGCAAGCCGTAACAGGAAGGACAATTCCAGTCCGGTCTCTTCGATGCTCAACGGCACCACTGGCATTCGTGGGTCGAGCGCAGGTGCAAAGTCCTCTCGGTCCTGGCTGGGCGAATATTGCATGGGGCCTCACTCTTATCTAGCCACCGGGCTTCAAGCCGGCGAGGACGCTGAGAACGCGAAGGACGATGGGGACGAGCACGATGATGAGACTGACGGGAAACAGAAAGGCACCGAGCGGCAGCAGCATCTTGATCGGCAGGGCATTGGCCTTCTCCTCGGCCCGCACGATCCTGAGATCACGCATCTCCTTGCTGTAGACACGCAGCGTCAGGGTAACGCTCGTTCCAAGCTCCTCCGACTGACGGAAGAGCACGGCAAGCGCGCGCGCTTCATCGATCCGCAAGCGCGTCGCAAGATTGGTCAGGGCTTCGCGCAAACGGCGGCCGCCGCGCACTTCCAGCATCATGATCGACAAATGCAAACCAAAATCCTGACGTTTCTGGACGAACTCCCGCGCGACGCGGTTCGCTGCCGCCTCGATGCTCATGCCCGCGTCAAGGCACACGGTCAGCATGTCCATGAAGTCGGGGAACAGCCGCCGATACTCCCGCTCCTTGGCGTCACCGCGCCGGTCGATGTAGATGTTCACCAGCACGAAAGTGGCGCCCGTCGCCATCATCGCGACGAGCAGGATCGCAAGCCTGGACATCTGCGGAGCGAATCGATCCAAAGCCCAGGCCGCCGCAACCATGACCACGCCGCAAAGGAGCGCACGTACCACCTGAAAAACGGTAACCGCTCTGGCTCCGAAGTATCCCGCTCGGATCAGCCGGTTCTGTGTGGAGTTGGCATTTTGGTCGCGTCGGGTGATTTCGAAGTAGCGGCGGATCAGGCGGTTTTCCGCCTCGCCGAGGTCTGCGAGCGTGCTATCGCCGAGTTGAAGGTCATCGCCACCTGCCTTTGCGGTCGTCTCCGACAACCGGACGCCAACCGCGCGTCGACGTAACACCAGCTCCGAAATAACACCAGCGCATATCATAACCGCGAAGAAGACGACGATATAGATTCCGTACTCGCCCATAGCGGCCTCAGTATTCGAAGTTGACCATCTTGTAGAGAATGATGTTGCCGACCGTCATGACCGCAACGATCACAGCGACGATGGTCGTGCCGTGGCCACTTGCCCAGACGGGATCGAAGTAAGTCGGCGCAAGCGTCTTGATCATCGCGTATAGAAGGAACGGGTAGACCGACATGAAAATCGCGGTGATACGCCCTTCCGACGAAATCGATTTTACCTTGGCTTTCAGCATCGTGCGATCACGCAAGGTCTTCGAGAGATTTTGAAGAATTTCGACCAGATTACCGCCCGTACCCGCCTGGACGCTCAAGGCGATTGCCAGCAGGTTCAAGTCTTCCGCACCCACGCGGTGACTGAGATTGACCAGGGCGTCATCCAAGGTGGTGCCATAGGTCAACTCATCCGAGAGCAGACCAAATTCCGTTCCGACCGGATCGGGCATTTCGCGCGCGACAAGGGAAATGGCGGCCGGCAGCGGATGACCCGCAGATAGGCTGCGATTGGCAACGTCGAGTGCCTCCGGAAGCTTGAGGGTAAATTTGCGAATCCGATTGGCCCGAATGCACCACACGACGATGGCGGGGACGAGAAGGCAGAGTAGCAGGAAGACGGGGATCCGAACCAGAGTGCTCGGAACGAGGAATTGAACGACCAACCAGGCCAGCACCGCGCCGGCGATCCCGTAGAATGCAAAACGCTGCGCGTCGAACTTGACACCTGATTGAACATAGAATTGCCGGGCGCGCTGGGCCAGCGGCATGGATCGCCACGCGTCGTCGGCGCCGCGCTCCTTCAGCATCGTACGGTAAGTCTTGAGGTGGTCCTCGCTCGCATCGAGCAAGCTTAGCCGATGATTGACGGCGCGTTGCCGCTCGTATTTGCGGAAGTAGCTGCGCAACAGCGCCTCGACGGAAACCAGCGCAGCGACGAAAACCGCAGCGTAGAGGAGCAGCAAGGTCATGGTTCAATCACCCCCGTTTGCAATGGTTTTCCCGGATCGAAGATCGCCGCTGGAATCATGATCCCAAGCTCCGCGAACTCCTCGACGAAGCGTGGTCGAAGGCCGGTTGCCCGAAATTCGCCGTGGATGCGGCCGTTCTCGTCGGTAGCGGTTCGCCTGAACCGCATGATCTCCTGCATCTGCACGACCTCGCCCTCCATGCCAGTGATCTCGGAAATCGAAACAACTTTGCGGCTGCCGTCGCTCATGCGCTGGACCTGAACAATGATGGTGATTGCCGAGGCGATCTGCGAGCGGATGCTGAGCTGCGACATGGGCATGCCCGCCATGCCGACCATCTGCTCGAGCCGACCGACGGCATCGCGCGGTGTGTTGGCGTGAATGGTCGTCATCGAACCTTCGTGGCCGGTGTTCATCGCCTGCAACATGTCGAACGCCTCTTCGCCGCGCACTTCGCCGACGATGATGCGATCGGGTCGCATGCGCAGCGCATTCTTCAGGAGCTCGCGCTGGCGCACTTCGTTACGTCCATCGAGCGTCGGCGGCCTGGTTTCCAGCCGTCCGACATGCGGTTGCTGCAGCTGCAATTCGGCCGCGTCTTCGATGGTGATCAGGCGCTCCTTGGTCGAAATCTGCGACGACAGGGCGTTGAGCAGGGTCGTCTTGCCCGAGCCTGTGCCGCCTGAGACGACCATCGACACCCGGCCTTTGACCGCAGCGCTCAACAGAATTCGCATCGCGTTCGCCATGGCGCCATTCTCGACCAGGCGCTCCAGCGTCAACGGCTTGCGCGTGAACTTGCGGATCGAGACGAGCGGCCCGTCGACCGAGATCGGCCGGATGGCGACGTTCACGCGCGATCCATCCTTCAACCGAGCATCGACGAGCGGTGTCGACTCGTCCACACGTCGTCCGACGGCAGAGACGATCTTGTTGATCACGCGGAGCAGGTGATCTTCGTCCTTGAAGCGCACCGCCGTACTTTCAAGCTTGCCACGCCGTTCGACATAGACGCTGTTGTAACCGTTGATCAGGATATCGGCGATCGAGTCATCGGCAAGTAACGGCTCGATCGGCCCGAGTCCGAGCATCTCGTCGGTGATGTCGCGGATCAGGTCGCTGATTTCCTTGGCATTGAGCGGGAAATTGTTGCGCCGGATGTAATCCTTGACGAGCGGCCTGATCTCGGTGGCGATTTCCTCATCGTCCATGGTGTCGAGAATGCCGAGGTTGATGCGATCGAGCAGGTAGCGATGCAGATTGACCCGTTCGGCCACCATGTCGAGCCCGAGTGACTCTTCCGGCCTGGCACTTGCCGCAGCGCCGGCTGCCTCCGGACTGGGTATGGACGCGGCCTCGGCCACGGGCATCGAGCCAGGCTCAGGAGCCTCCCGAACGTTCTCCTCATCCGGCTGCTGCTTGTAGAAACGTCCAATGAACCCGGTTGCCATCGCTTCCCACCTTGTTCGACTATTCGACGATCACCGTTGCTCCGACCCTCACCCGCTCGTAGAGATCGATGATGTCGGCATTGCTCATGCGGAAACAGCCGGACGAGGCGAATTGCCCGACCGTCGACTGCTCATTTGTTCCGTGGATGCGGTAAAGTGTGTCGGCTTTCCCCCGGTAGAGATAGATGCCCCGTGCGCCGAGGGGATTGAATGGACCGGGAGGCACCAGCTCCGGCAGCTCTGGTGCGCGCGCCTTCATCTCGGCCGGCGGCCGCCAGTCGGGCCACTCGGCCTTCCGCCCAACCTCCACCACGCCGCTCCAACGGAAGCCGTCGCGGCCGACGCCGATCCGATAGCGGATCGCACGATTGCGTGAGATCACGAGATCAAGCGTCCTTGCCTGGCTGGCGACGACGATCGTACCGGCCGGGTGGGCCTTCCCGATCGATACGACCGTGCTCGTTTTTGGCCCGAGACTCCGCGGCACCGTCCCGCCGGCCATCGCAGCCGGCGGCGCAATCACCAACGCCCCTAGAAATAATGCAACCGGCATCCATCGGCAGCCATTGGCCCCGCCGCCTCGCTTCAGTGCCCCAAAGCTGCCGCGCGGAATTGCACTCATCTGACGAGCGACCCGAGCTTGCCGACGGCGCCACAGAATGGAGAGCGAGAATTGACCTCGTTGGGCAGGACACCGCGGTTCACCGCCTCGCTCAGCGTGTCCCAGTCATAGGGGATGATGTGCGCATGCGTATCCTTGAACACTTTGTCCACCTGCTCGCGACGCACCCCAAGGCTGAAGAGCTTGGTATGATACTTGTTGATGACCACCTGGATAGAGTCGGCACTGCCGCGCTGCCGCACCAAGTCGGCGAACAGATCCTTGGCCTGATGGAGCGCCGGGATGGTCATCTCGGTGACGATTGAGACGCTGTTGACCGACCTCAATACGTCGCTCTTCCAGGGCGTTTCGTAATAGGGAACGTCGATCACCATGTGGTCACTTTCAAAGGATGCGACATCAAGCATGCGCAGTACCAGCTCGGCCCCTTTTGCCTCGAGCAGCAGGGACGGCTGTTTGAACGACAGCAGCGTGAACCCGCCGGAATGACGCTTACGTACGAGATCGATGAACTCGAGATCGACACGCGCCGGATTGGCGATGACGGTCTTTAGATCGTAGTCGTTGAGAAGGTTGAGGTAGTAGCCGAGCGATCCGGACGAGAAATCCAGATCAAACAGACCAACACGCGGCGCGACGCCCTTCGTCGGCTGCGCCAATAGATGGGCAAGCGACGAGGAAATGACGCTCGCCCCGGCCCCGCCTACGGCAGCAACGATTGCATGAACCCGGCTCTCGTTACCGTCGACGCCTGGCGCATGGGTCGAGATCATCTCGATCAGTGCACGGCGCTCGAGCGGCTTTTTCAGCCAGTCGTCACCGTTGAGCCGAAAGAGTGGCCGCATCAGTTCATCGGACAGTACCTCGGAAACGATCACCATCGGAATATTGCGATGGCTGGCACGAAACGCGAAAATCTCCGGGCGGCAGAGCATGTCGCCGCAATCGACGTCGAGCACTATCAGGTTGAACTGTGTCGGATCGACCCGTCCCGCCTCGCCAAGCGCGCTCAGCGCCATATGGCGCGCTTCGTAACGCGACAGCGACCCGAACGTGTCGAGCATGAGGCTCGCCGCCGCCGCATCGTCGGAAAGAATGAGGATCTTGGTGGTCGTTGCAAAGTTCATGTGTGCGGTCATCTCGCTCCCCCACGCAATATTGAAGGGCTCAGCAACTGGAACATGTCCGGAGGTCTTCTGTCGTAATTGTCACCGGATGGGCGGGTACTTCGATCTGATCCAGTCCTAACAAAGAGCCGACGAACGGCAGGTCGAAGGTGACGCCGCGGACTTCCAGTCGGATCGTTGCGACCGCACCTCTAGGGCGGCCGTAATAACCGAGGCCGGAAAGCTCGTAGACGACGACCACTTTCTCGGGTGCGATGCGCCAATTCAGATCGCGCATCCCCGGACGACCGCCGGCGCCCTCCACAATACGGTTGAGGGCCGCCACATCGCAGCCGGCAAGCCCCGGACCGCAGGTGAAGCTCGCCCCCGCGGGGATCGCGGTCCCGCCGGGGCCGCTTTCCGCGATTGCTGTCGGATTGAAGCCGGTCGCCACCGGGTCGGAGACGGCCGCCAAGCGGGCTCCGTATTGCAACGCTTTCACCGTCTGGTTCCACTGAAACATGAGAAAGCCGAATTCCACGAAGACGGCGAAGATTAAGACGACGATCGGAAACGAAATTAGGGCTTCCGTCAGGCTGATCCCTACTTCATCGTCGAGGAACCGTCGAAGCGAGCGATCCCTTACCATCCGATATACCTCTGTTCGTGATAGGCCTGGATGGTCACGGCATCCAAGCCGAGCAAGCCGAACAGCGGCGAGCCGCTGTAGGTGTGGTTCGTCCGAGCCACCACGACCTTCTGGCCGTTACGCAACACATACTGGAAGTCGATCGGGCTACTCGCTGGTGTCCAACCAGGCACACGCGGGAACGTGGTTGCCACCGATGCCGAACCGTAATAGGCGATCAGCCGCGCAGTGGTCTCGCTGCATTGTGAAACAAAACCAGAGAGCGGGCTGCTCGGCGGGCAGCGCGAAAGATAGCGCGCGGCGTCGCGCAGGCCCGTCTCGATCTGCTCCTTCTCCCAGAACATGTTTCCGAACTCTAGGATGCCGGCGCTGAACAACGTGACGAACGGAACGACGACGATTGTTTCCGCAAGAACTGCGCCTCGCGTGTCGCGAAGCAGGGGTCCAACGATCGAGCGGATTCGGCGGATCATGGTCATCACCTCACCAGATAGGCCTCTTCGCGAATGAAATTGTCCAGCGTGCCGCGCCCCTTGTTGCCGGTGATGTCGATGATCTCTAGTGATAGCTGCGCACCACTGTCGACCGGCTTGGTGACGAACATGCTGGTAAAACCCTCAATGTCGCCGGCGGCGACGTCAGTGCGTCCTTTAATCTTGGCCGCATTGCAGTTGACGACCGCGGCAAAGATAATGCGCCGGTCAGCGGATCCCACAGGCGCAGCGGAACCCGTATAGCATTGCGGCAAACCGAGGTTGCCGTTGGGAGAGGTATGACCGGCACCGCTAAGGAGATTCTGGTTTATCTCATAGTTGTATATATCGTATCTTGACGCGATCGTTGGTGTGCCTTGGCCGGGGTAACTGGTCTTGGGAAAGTTGGGTAGTTGGACCACCCCATTGACCACGTTAGCCGGATGGTTAACTGTCCAATACCTTTGGAGATCACTCTGCCAATTCGGGGTATGCAGCGTACCGCCAGCCAGGATTTGATTTACGGCACCGGATGGCAGCTCGAGCGCCTTGGCCTGATCGTTTTCGAGCTTGTATTGACTGCACTGGTCCGGGTTCTGGGCGGCCTTGCGCACATTCCGCGCCGGTCGATAGGCCGGTTTATCACGGTATGAATTCATCGTGCCGGCATAGACATCAAAGCGGACATTAATACCCTGCTCGACCGGACCAGTCTGCTGTCCGGGCTCGGTCGTCAAATCGTGCCTAGAATAGCAGGCACCGGGACTGTTGGTGGCGAGCGCATCACGTAGCACATTGGCGCCCGAACCGCTTACGGCGAGGAAGCCGAAATTGCCCGGTCCGGCCGCCGTATTGCTCCCATTGAGCATGTTCATCGTGATGGCACGGGCATACAGGTCGCCGTTCGCGAAGTGCTGCTGGAAGGCGCCTTCTCCCTCAGCCTCGTACGGATTACAGATGAAGATCGGCGTCACATCACAGGCCGCCACATCATAGGTCGCCACCGCCGACGCCGAGAAATCGACCGTGTCCTTCGTCATCGTAAGCCCGACCGGCAGAGGAAAGAGCGTCGTCATCGGCCGCTTGTGCGAGACGACCATGACATAGACGGCCTCGGCGCCAACGTTCGTCTCATGGCTCTCGATCCAAGCCGCGTCGATGGCGGTGTCGTCGCTCGCAGGAATCTCGGTCAGAAAATACCAATCCACCCCGTCGGCTTGGATGATAACCGGCCCGCCGTTGGAGAACCGCGCTTGGTTCTTCACCAGATTGCTCATCGCGCCTTCGGCGCGGGTGATGCTATCGCTGCTCCCGTCCAGTTCCCTCGCACCTGCCAGGGCCAACGCATCGACGGCATTCTGCAGGTCGGTGTGCAGATTGTTGCCGCGGCCGACATCGATAATGAGCAGGGACAGGCCGAGCAGTAGCGGCATGGAGACCAGCGTCAAAGCGATGACGTAGCCACGTTTGTCATTCCAGAACCTTTTCAATGCTCTGTTCAACATTGGCATGCCTCTCCGATCGCGGCGGCTCACCGTCGTGACACGTTGCTTCTATCGCCTTCCCTTTCGGCGCCGCCGCCTCAAATCCCGCCTGGCCCGTCAGTTGCCGGAGGCAGCTCCGTTGCCGTTCTCCTGGGCGGGCGCCGGTATGATCAGTGCTGGCCCGCCGCCCCCGCTCTGATAGCTGCGGATTGCCCTATGGACCACCTTACCGTCAGTCGCGATGTGTGTGTTTTGCGCAACACGTGGGAATGGATCCTGGGTGTGGATCCCCTTGTTGGCCTCCGCCGCGTTTCCAAGCCCAAAGGTGATCGAGTCCCGGTGGTTTAAATAGTCGGCGCAGCCGGAGACCAGGCTCGTCATCGCCAGAACCAAGATTGCACGCTTACTTCTTCGCAACAGCAACGACGCCTCCCGTATCAAGATCAAGCCTGTGACCGTAAGGCCCGGTCACACCTTCGCCATTGCGGAAGCGGCGCAGCATATCCTTGTCCACCTCCAGAACCCCAAGCGCAAAAAGCTCAACGTCATTGGAAGAACGCGTCTGCTCAAGCGGACTATAGAGCGCCTCGCCCGGTGCCGCCGGCCGCACAATATGCGGGGTTACGACGATCACGAGGTCGGACTCCCGCTTCAGAAAGCTCGTTGAGCGGAATAGCGCGCCGATCACCGGCAGCTGACCCAAGCCCGGGAGCTGCTGAATATCTTTGGAGTTGATCGATTGCAGAAGGCCAGCCATGGCAAAACTCTGCCCGTCGCGCAACGCCACGGTGGTTTTCGCCGCGCGCGAAATAAAACCCGGATTACCATTAACGTTGATCGAGGTGTCGAGTTCGGAAACTTCCGGTTCAACCCTCAAGCTAATGAGTCCGCCATCGAGAACTACTGGTGTAAATGTCAATCTCACACCGAAAGGACGATAATCGGTCTGCGTCGCTACCGTTGCGCCGTTAGCGACAGTCGTTTGGATCGGCACTTCACCGCCAGCATGGAAGCTGGCGGTTTCGCCGCTCATGGCGATCAGGTTCGGTTGCGCGAGACGGCGCACGAGCCCCTTCTGCTCCAATGCATTGATGACGACATCGATGCGGCCGCCGGAGATTTCCAGCACCTTGGCAATCAATTGACCGAAGGGCTGCATGCCGGTTGCCGCACCCGCCGCATCTTCGAGGGTTCGAACCAGCGCGCCGTCCTTCACCCCGATGCCCTGGCTGGCCGTCGCCTTGCCGATACCGTTGTTGCCGTGCCCTGCCCAACCGATGCCGAGGTCGCGACCGGTTTGACGCGACGCCTCGATCACGCGAACTTCCAGCATAACCTGCTGGGAATCGTTGACGCGCAACTGGTTGAGAACCGGCTGGTCCGAATAGGACTGAGCGATTTCGAGCACCCGCTGCAACTCGGTGGCGTCGCGCACAATGCCCGTCAGGCGGATGCGGTCGTTCGAGTTGATCACCCGAACCCGGGCCCCAGGCGATGCTGCGCGTATGGCGGACGCCACTTCGCTGAAATCGCTGGCGACGCGAATGTCGATGACACCAAGAAGCTTCTTGTCGTCGCCATAAACCGAGATGTTCGTCGCCCCGTTCTTCTTGGCGCGGATGAAAAGTGACTTGTCGGAAAGCGGCACGACGTCGATCAACTCAGCGCTACCAATGACGAGATCTCCGAAAGGCTTGCCCGTCGCGATCGTCACCGTATCGTTTGGTGGCAGCACCACCTGCTGAACCGAGCCGCCGAGATTGACGAATTTTTCCTGCGCATCTGCCGGCCCAATGAGGCTGGGTCCCCAAAGACCATAGGCCGACACAATCGCGACAGCCGCCGCGAAGGACTTGCCTCTTGTTGAACGCCTTACGCTTCCCCTCAACATCCCTGCCTTAGCTCCCTCTCCTCGAAGCCGGGCCTGCCCCCTCAGGGCAGGTTACATCTCACATCACTGGATCAATCCCACTCTGTGTTCTTCCCGCTTCGTCGTATTCCAGACGCCGACCGTCGCCCACTTCGGCTCTGCCGGCAAGACCGGCTCAACATTTCGCTCGACGATTTGCACCTGTTTTTCACCCGCAGGCGTATTCATCTTGCTTTCGACCGAGTTCAGCCGGCCACCGAGATCCTCGCCGACCTTGCGAACCATGCGCTCGATTGACTCGAATCGCCCGTCGTCAGAACCTTGTAGGAGTTCGGCGGCAACGGGGCCACCCCCCAGATCTGCGACGGTCACCGGTCGCGTCTGCTCGACAGAGGCCGAAGCGATATTGCGAAGCGCGAGCGAGAGCGTGCCGATATTAGCGCCGAGCGTCAGACGCTGCGCCTCGTCGGTCGTCACCTCGAAGGTGACAGTTTTCACGACTGAGGGTTCGTCCTTGCGTTCGTCGGCCGTCTGGTCAACGGCGAGCACCTTAACACCCTGCAAGAGCACGTCCACTGACGTCTGCTCATTGCCGCTCTTGGTGTTACGGATCACACGTGTTAGAAGCACATCGACCCGGTCCGAGGGGCGCACAAAGCCCGCAACGCCAAGCACGTCGTTGACGCGAATGGAAACGGCCTTCATCCCTTGATCGAGGGCCGCCGACAGGGTGGCCCGTTCGCCGGCACCGGTAATCTTCGAGGACAGCACTGGCTCCCCGGGATCGATCGCTTCCATGGCATAGCGCGGCTCATCTTTGACCCCGACGACGGCCTCGACCGTCTCGAACGAACCTTCCGGCCGTTCCTCGGAAGGCCAAGGAATGGACTTTAGATTTTCTGGACGTATACGGTCGCCGAAGCGCATGGCCTTTGCGGCGACAACTAGCACCTTTTCCGATTGTTTAGGGCCGCTGTTTGCCGCGAGGCGCGCTCGCTGGTCGGCGAGATAGGTACGCGTGGCAAACACGGCAGCAATGGCAAGGACGAAGGCGACAGCAAGGCTAGTTACGGCTGAGAAACGCATTGCCGATCCTCACATTGATCGGAATAAAAATATCAGTATCACCTAAAGTAGAGGAGAGGGGTTAACAAACCCCTCTCCTACGCCATTTTACGGCGTGCCTGGTGCCGGGGCCACCACGGCCGCATCATCCAACCTCAGGAAAAATCCGCCCCAACCATTCCAGGCCGTAGCCAGGTTGCTGCCGGCAGTCGTTACTGCAGCGATCACCCCGCCCACCAGAAGTCCGAGAAGAACCAGGTATTCCGACAGCGCTACGCCGTCTTCTTCCCGCGAGAAAGCGCGGACTTTTGTCAAAAATGCTTTCATCGAGAATTACCTCCAACACAATATACTTTTCGCGTGACCGTTTACTTCCCCGGCCCTCGCATGTCATCGAGACCGCCTCTCCGACTGACATTATTAATAATCCCTTAATTATTATATCGTCAACTTCTAATACGAAGTGGTATGAGCCAACTTTGGGTTATGGTTAAAATCACAACCCCTACTTTTTAAGGGTTAATAGAGAAACCACCTGCGGAAACATGACATCCGGTAATATTTCTTGAGCTTTTCTGAACCGCGGTTTCTTGCGAAGCCTTTAGAAGAACGACACAATTGCATCTGAGATCACCTATCGCGCAGAACTGGTGAAACATGACCGAACTTATCAACATAATCCCTTTGGTAGCGGCTGCGCTCTTTCTCTACTCCGCCTGGAGCGACTTCCAGAGCTGGCGCATTCCGAATGGCGTCGTGCTCGCGCTCACCTCCATCTATGCGCTGGGCGCCATGATCCGACTCACGACAACACAGGACATCGGCGCCGCGCTCTTCTCACTCGACGGCGTCGGCGGCGATATCGGGGCTGGCTTACTGCTCTTCACGCTCGGGGTGGCGCTCTGGGCCTTTCGGCTGTTCGGCGCCGGTGACGCCAAGCTATTCCTGCCGATCGGCCTCTTCGTCGGCTGGCACGGCATGCTCCCCTTCGCCGTCTTCCTGCTGATCGGCGGAATCTTGACCATGCTGGCCTTGAGGTTGCCGATGCCCTTGGCGTTCGCCCACTACGCTGTGATCATGCGGATCGAAGAGATCCGCATCAGCCGCAAGATCCCCTACGGCGTCATCATGGTCTTCGCCACGCTTGTCACGATGGCCCTCGGTCACCACAAAGCTTAAACAAGCGTGCCAATCCGCGCGCCTTGAACAACGCCATGGACGTTTGCGGCGACGGCACCCGGCGAGGGACCCGCTCCGTCATCACCTTTCGAGATGATCCGATCCAGTATCGTCGCAACGCAAGCTCACGCCCGCGGCGGGAACTCGCGCAAGAACAGAAGGCACTGCACCAGTTGAGAGGCGGCCTCCTGAGCGAAGACAAGCACATCTTCGTTCTTCTCGCGCGCCATGAGATCGAGGTAACAGTCAAGGACGATGCCGCAAAGCACGGCCGGACGGTCGAACGCAGCCGGAGAAAACCCGTCGATATTGGGCTTGCAGGCCACGCGAAGGTCGCGGCATCTCGCGAGACGTTCCTTCGCTTCCCGCGCAAGGCGGGTTAGTTCCCGCAAATCTGCAAGATCTCCAAGGCCTAGTAACTGCTGGTGGAGCCGCCGCTCGAGACCTTCAAGCGTGGGGTCGGCGCCGGACGAGGCATCCTGGCGTGCGCGATGAAAGGCCAGCCGCCGCTCGCGACGCAACGTCGCGACGTGCCCCAATTCCTCGCCTGCCATCCTTTCGGCTGCCTGCCGGATCTCTTGCGAAGGAGCTCGCCCGGCAACGTAGCTCCAGAATTCGAAGGCTCGCTCTTCGTTTCTGACCGCGATGGAGAATGCCCGGTAGGCGCTTAGAGCTTCGGCGGGGATCAAATCGGCGCCTTCCGGGTCGAAGAGATCAGGCGGCGACGAAAGCCCGGCCGCGTTCCCTGTGACTTCAACGCCGCTTGCTTTCGACCAGCCCGTGACCTCAGACAAGTGCGATCGTTCCTCAGCGATCAGGCGCTCGAAGACTGCGACCAGCTCGGGTCGCCCCTCGGCGCACATCCTGTCCCTGAGCGTTTCATATCCTTCAATTGCCTCCTGCTCCATACGCGCGGCCCTTTGCATCAGGCCCTCCATGGTATCCAGCACGGGCGGTTCTTCGGTCAGTTTTGGCATGAAGTCCTCCGAAAGTGGTGGCCCATCCTACGGAAACAAAAAAACCGTTGGTTGATCTGGCGCAACGATTACGCCGTCTGTGCCGCTAACTTCCGCCCGAATTCCGGTGCCGAAGATCGCGGCGCGGCACAGGATCGATGTGAGAACAGCCGCTGCGCCAGATGGAATGCGAATGCCGAAGAACGTCCCCATCCGAAAACACGGTCTGGCCGTTTTTCTTGCGTTTTTCATCGCGGCCCTTACCGCTGCGAGCCAAGCGTTCGCCGCCGACGGCCTCTCCGCCTACCTCGCCAAGGTACAGCCGACGGAGCTTTTCGCCGGCGCCGATCGCTTCGGTGACCCCGTAGGCGAACCGGCAATCGTGCCCGTCTACAAGGGTGCCGACATCGCCGGCTACGCCTATCTCAACTCTGATTTCACCAACTCGACCGGCTATTCCGGCAAGCCGATCCATATCGTCGTCGGGATCGACAAGACCGGCGTTGTGCGTGGGCTGAAGCTTGTGGATCACAAGGAGCCGATCGTGCTGATCGGCATACCGGAAGCCCGCGTCGTCGAAGCGCTGAACTCGGTCATTGGCCGAGATCTATCTCGCGTTGCCTCGGGCGCCGAGCGCCCGCCTCAGGTCGACATCGTCAGCGGCGCGACCGTTACCGTCCTGGTAATGGGCGACAGCGTGGTGCGCTCGGCCGTCAAGCTGGTGCGGAGCGGCAGGCTCGGCGACAAGGCCGCAAGGGCGGTTGCCAGCACTGCACCGGTCCGAACGCTCGATGCTGCGCAGCAGGATATCCGCGACTGGCAAACTCTTCTCGGAGACGGTTCGATCCGCAGCCTTCGACTCGACGTTGGTAAGGTGTCGGAGGCTTTCCTTAGGGCCGGTCACAAGGACGCGGCCGACAAGCCCGAAACGACCGAACCCAAGGACCGCTTCATCGATCTCTATCTCGCACCCGTCAGCGTGCCTTCCATCGGCAAGAGCTTGCTTGGCGAAGAGGGCTATGCGCGCCTTGCCAAGCGGCTGAATCCGGGACAGTCGGCCATTCTGGTCGCGGGTGACGGTACCTATTCGTTCAAGGGGTCAGGCTATGTGCGCGGCGGCATCTTCGATCGCATCGAACTGCTGCAGGACGGGCAAGGCTTGCGCTTCCGCGACCGCGACCACACGCGGCTGACACAGATCGCCGCCGAAGGCGCCCCTCGCTTGCGCGAAATCGCCCTCTACATCATTCCCGACAGCTTCACCTTCGACGTCACCGAGCCATGGGAACTGCAGCTCCTGGTCCAGCGCAGCACCGGCGTGCGCGACAAGGCCACCCTGCCCTACGACCTCGGATACACGCTGCCCGAGCATTACATGATCGTCGAAGCAGCTCCTGCTTCGGCGGCAGCCCAGCCTGCCACAGCCCCCGCGCAAACCGCTGCGGAGCCAGGTCCGCTGGATGACGAACAGGCGCCGCTCTGGGTCGGCATCTGGGAAATGAGCCGCATCTCCATCGTCATCACCTTTGCCGGACTGCTGGTTCTGACCGCGATCTTCTTCTTTCAGAACTGGCTCGTCAGCAGGCCGAAACTGTTCGGCTGGGTACGGCGCGGCTACCTGCTTTTCGCCCTGGTCTGGCTTGGCTGGTTTGCCAATGCGCAGCTTTCCGTCGTCAATGTCCTCACGTTCGTGAATTCGCTGATCACCGGTTTTCACTGGGAGTTTTTCCTCTCGGCGCCGTTGACCTTCATTCTCTGGGCGGCAGTGGCGGCGGCTCTGCTGTTTTGGGGGCGCGGTCCGTTCTGCGGCTGGCTCTGCCCGTTTGGCGCATTGCAGGAACTTACGAACGGCATCGCCAGATGGCTGAAGGTGCCCCAGATCAAACTGCCCTGGGGTCTGCATGAGCGCCTCTGGCCGGTGAAATACATCATCTTCCTCGGACTGTTCGGCCTGTCGCTCTATTCGGTGGCACTGGCTGAGACATTTGCCGAGATCGAACCCTTCAAGACGGCGATCATTCTGAAGTTCGCGCGCGAGTGGCCCTTCGTCCTCTTCGCTTTGACGCTGCTGGCCGCGGGGCTCTTCATCGAGCGTTTCTACTGCCGCTATCTCTGCCCGCTCGGTGCAGCGCTCGCCATTCCCGGACGCATCCGCATGTTCGAATGGCTGAAACGCTGGCCCGAATGCGGCTCGCCATGCCAGCGCTGCGCCAAGGAATGTCCGGTGCAGTCGATCCACCCTGAAGGGCAGATCAACGTCAACGAGTGCATCTACTGCATGCACTGCCAGGAACTCTACCAGGACGACCAACGCTGCCCGCACATGATCCAGGTGCGGTTGAAGCGAGAGAAATTCATGGCGCTTTCCACCCCCGCATCGAGGGGACAGGCGCCGGCAAAAACCGTGGTTACCCACAAGGGCAAGCCGATCGGCGGCAAGGAAGAGGCCACAGGCGAGCCCGCCTGACGCCATCATAAAAGGAGCAAAGACATGTCAGATCCCAATATCCCAACTGCGCTGAGCAGGCGCCAGCTGCTCGGCTCGACCGCCGCGGCGGCTGTCGCGGGTGCTGCGGCCGTCGGCGGCGCGGTTACCATTTCCACCGTCACTGCGGCGCCGGCACTTGCTGCCGGTGGCCAGTCCATTGAAGTGAAGCCCGGCGAACTCGACGAATATTATGTCTTTTTCTCCGGCGGCCACAGCGGTGAAGTCCGCATCCTCGGCCTGCCGTCGATGCGCGAATTGATGCGAATTCCCGTCTTTAACCGCGACAGCGCAACCGGCTGGGGCCAGACGAACGAAAGCCGCAAGATCCTGACCGAAGGTCTGCTGCCGGAGACCAAGGAATATCTGAAGGACAAGGGCGGCATCTATCTCAACGGCGACCTGCACCACCCGCACCCGTCTTTCACGGAAGGCACCTATGACGGGCGCTACCTCTTCGCAAACGACAAGGCCAACACGCGTGTCTGCCGCATCCGCCTCGATGTGATGAAGTGCGACAAGATCATCCAGTTGCCGAACCAGCACACCGTTCACGGCCTACGCGTGCAGAAATATCCGCGCACCGGCTACGTCTTCGCCAATGGCGAAGATCGTGTGCCGATCCCGAACGACGGCTCGGTTCTCGACGACCACAAGCAGTATCACGCGATCTTCTCGGCGATCGACGGCGACACGATGAAGGTCGCTTGGCAGGTCATGATCGACGGCAATCTCGACAACGTCGACGCCGACTACCAGGGCAAATATGCCTTTGCCACCTGCTACAACTCCGAAGAGGGCGTGAACCTCGCCGAGATGATGGCAAAGGACCAGGACTGGATCGTCGTCTTCAACCTCAAGCGCATCGAGGAAGCTGTCGCGAAAGGCGACTTCAAGGAAATGGGAGGCGTTCCGGTGGTGGATGGCCGCAAGGGCTCGCCCTACACCCGCTACATTCCGGTTTCCAACGGCCCGCACGGCATGAACACGGCACCGGACGGCATTCATATCGTCGCCAACGGCAAGCTGTCGCCAACGGTCACCGTCATGGACGTGCGCCTGTTCGACGACCTGTTCGACGACGAGATCAAGCCGCGCGACACGGTCGTTGCCGAACCGGAGCTCGGGCTTGGACCGCTCCACACTGCCTATGACGGCCGGGGCAACTGCTACACGACGCTCTTCATCGACAGCCAGATCTGCAAATGGAACCTTGAGGATGCAAGGCGCGCCTACAAGGGCGAAAAGGTCAATCCGATCCGCCAGAAGCTCGATGTGCAGTATCAGCCCGGCCACAACCACACATCGATGGGGCAGACGAAGGATGCCGACGGCAAGTGGCTGATTTCTCTGAACAAGTTCTCGAAGGATCGCTACCTGAATGTCGGCCCGCTGAAGCCGGAAAACGATCAGCTCATCGATATCTCGGGCGACGAGATGGTGCTGGTTCACGACAACCCGACCTTCGCCGAGCCGCATGATGCGACGATCGTTCACAACTCCAAGATCAACCCGGTCAACGTCTGGAGCCGCGACGACAGCTTCTTTGCCGACGCGGTCGCCCAGGCAAAGGCCGACAACATCGACCTGCTGATCGATTCCGAAGTGATCCGCGACGGCAACAAGGTCCGCGTCTACATGACGTCGGCCGCACCTGCCTTCGGGCTCGAGAGCTTCACGGTGAAGCAGGGCGATGAGGTGACCGTCTACGTCACCAATATCGACGAGGTGGAAGACCTCACGCACGGCTTCTCGATCATCAACTACGGCATCAACATGGAGGTCGCGCCGCAAGCGACGGCCTCGGTGACCTTCACTGCCGATAAGCCGGGTGTGTGGTGGTACTATTGCTCCTGGTTCTGCCATGCCATGCACATGGAGATGAAGGGCCGGATGTTCGTGGAGCCGAAGAAGGCATGATGCGTCTTCACGAGGCAGCAATGCTCGGGATGGTGGCGGTAGTCGCCGCCATTCCGGCGACGGCCGGGGCGGAAACGATCCGTCTCTCGCCTGCTGCCGTACCGTCCCTGCAGCAAGCTGTCGATGCTGCCAAACCGGGCGATGAGCTGGTGCTGGAGAACGCAGAGTTCTCCGGCCCCATCACGATTGGCAAGGCGGTGACGTTGCGCGGTGAACCCGGCGCTTCGATCAAGGGCAACGGCAACGGCAGCGTCGTCACCATCAGCGCTGAAGACGTGGTCTTCAGCGGCATTGCCGTCTCGGGCTCGGGCAGTTCTCTCGAAGAGATGAATTCGGGCGTCTTCGTTGCGCAAACCGCGAAACGGGCCGTCGTCGAGAAGAGCCGGATCGAGGGCAATCTCTACGGCATCTATCTGCACGGTGCAGAAGGCTCTATTGCCCGAGACAACGTCATCATCGGTACGGGGGAAGGCCGGTTGAGCGAAACCGGCAATGGCGTGACGCTGTGGAATGCGCCGGGTGCAAGAGTGACCGGAAACGATATCAGCTTCGGGCGCGACGGCATCGCCACCAACGCCAGCAAGCGCAACGTCTTTAGTGGAAACCGCTTCAGCAACCTGCGCTTCGCCATCCATTACATGTATACCAATGACAGTGAGATCAGCGACAACATCTCCACCGGCAACTCGGTCGGTTATGCCATCATGTTCTCCAGCCGACTGAAAATTACCGGCAACGTCTCCGATGGCGACCGCGACCACGGCCTGCTTCTGAACTACGCCAACGGTTCGACCATTACGGGCAACATCGTCAAAGGACGCCTGCAGCCCATCTCGCGCTGGGACGAGCGCGGCGTCCGCTCACAGGAGCACGGGATCCCGGCGGGAGACGGCGGAGCCGTCGAAGACAAGACGGGGATGCGCCCCGGTCCGGACAAGTGTGTCTTCATCTACAACGCCAACAAGAACCGCTTGCGTGACAACTTGTTCGAGGGTTGCGCGATCGGCATCCATTTCACCGCCGGTTCTGAGAGCAACAAACTGAGCGGTAACGCCTTCGTCGGCAACCGCAACCAGGTGAAATATGTCGGCGCCCGCTATCTCGACTGGTCCGAGGATGGACGTGGCAACTATTGGAGCGACAACCCGGCCTTCGATCTCGATGGCGACGGCATCTCTGACAATGCCTACCGGCCCAATGACCTGATCGATCGGGTGCTCTGGACGGCGCCGCAGGCACGCGTGCTGACGAGCAGCCCTGCCGTTCAGGTGGTGCGCTGGGCCCAGGCGCGGTTTCCAGCACTTCTGCCCGGCGGTGTTACCGACAGCCATCCGCTGATGGCGATGCCGGTACGAAAGGAACAATGACCATGACCTCGACCGTTAGCGTCAAAGGGGTTTCGAAAAGATATGGCGGCAAGGTTGATGCGCTGCGGGAATTCTCTTTCACCCTCGACGAAGGCGAGACCGTCGCGCTCGTCGGCCACAATGGCGCCGGCAAGACGACGCTGATCAAGCTGCTGCTCGGGCTTATCCGCCCAACCTCCGGTGAGGTACGCGTCCTCGGCGAAGATCCGGCAAAGGGCGATTTCGGCGTTCGCCGGGCGCTTGGCTATCTGCCCGAGAGCGTATCGTTTCACATGGCGCTAACGGGACGCGAAACCCTGTCCTTCTACGCGCGTCTGAAGCGGGTGGATGTCAAATGTGCCGACGAGCTCTTCGAGCGTGTCGGGCTCGCTATCAGCGCTGCCGATCGCCCCATCCGCACCTATTCCAAAGGCATGCGGCAAAGACTTGGTCTGGCGCAGGCGCTGTTGGGCGCACCAAGGGTGCTGTTTCTGGATGAGCCGACGAGTGGTCTCGATCCGGCGCTGCGGCGCAATTTCTACACCCTCATCGATGAACTGCGTGCCGGCGGAACAACGATCCTCCTGTCCTCACATGCGCTTGGGGAACTCGAGGATCGGGCCGGACGCGTGATCATCGTCAACCGCGGTTCGCAGATCGCAGACGGAACCATCGACGACCTCAGGCGGATCGCCAGCCTGCCGTCCCGCATCCGGGTGCGACCGGTCTCCGGCGGAAGGCCCGGTCCGCTCAAAGATACCGGCGTCCGGTGGACGGAAGCTGGCGACGGCAGCCTGGAGACCGAAGTGGCACACGCCGAGAGACTTCCATTGATACACCGCCTCAGCGATGCCGCCTCCGGGATCGATACCCTGACGATGATAGAGCCGACACTCGACGACCTCTACGCTCATTTCCTGAACAGCCAGGAGGCGGCGTAATGCGCAACATTCTGATTATAGCGGCCAAGGAAGTTCGCGAGGGCATGCGCAACCGCTGGGTCCTTGCGACGACATTGGTCCTCGCCGCACTCGCGCTGACGTTGACCTTTCTTGGAAGCGCACCCACCGGCAATGTCGGGGCGAACCGCCTCGACGTGGTGATCGTCAGCCTGTCGAGCCTGACGATCTTTCTGGTGCCGCTGATTGCGCTTCTGATCTCTCACGATGCCATCGTTGGCGAGGTCGAACGCGGCACCATGCTGCTGCTGCTTGGCTATCCCATCGGGCGCGGCCAGATCGTACTCGGCAAGTTCCTCGGCCATATCGCCATACTGTGCTTCGCAACCATTTGCGGCTATGGCGCAGCCGCCATCGCGCTCGCGTTGATGGGAGGCGCAACCGACGCGCAAAGCTGGCTGGCTTTCGTTTCCATGACGGGATCCTCCGTCTTGCTCGGCGCGGTCTTCGTCGCGATCGGATACTTCGTCAGTGCCAGTGCGGGCGAGCGCAGCACCGCGGGCGGCATTGCTATCGGGCTCTGGCTGTTCTTCGTGCTGATCTACGACATGGCCCTGCTCGGCGGGCTTGTGGCAGCGCAGGGGCGTTCGCTGCCGGACGGTCTGCTCGATCTCTTGCTGCTCGCCAATCCCACGGATGCCTATCGACTTCTCAATCTCGGTAGCGGCGGCGCGGCCGCGCTCTCCGGCATGGGCGGTGTCGCCAAGAACTCAATCCTCACAGGCGAGGTCCTGCTCGCCGCACTTTGCGTCTGGACAGCCGCACCGCTCGCTCTGGCCACGCTGCTTTTCTCCAGGAGGGATATTTGAAACCCGTCCGCTTTGCCCTCATCGTCGCAGCATCGCTGGCGCTTGCTGGTTGCGAAAACAAAGAGCCGGCCGAGATGCCAGCGCCCTATGTCCTTAACCAGGACGCCATGGGCCGCTATTGCGGCATGAACGTCTTGGAACACGCCGGCCCCAAGGGCCAGATCATCCTTGAGAAGATACCGGAGGCCATTTGGTTTTCGTCGGCCCGCGACACCGTTGCCTTCACGATGCTGCCGGACGAACCGAAAGAAATCGCCGCGATCTACGTATCCGACATGGGCAAGGCGCCGAGCTGGGAAAAGCCTGGCGCCGATAACTGGATCGACGCACGCAAGGCCGTTTTCGTCATCGACAGCCGGGTTAGAGGCGGCATGGGCGCGGAAGAAGCGGTTCCCTTCTCTTCGGAGGAAGCCGCTCAGGCCTTCATTGCCAAGAATGGCGGCCGCATCGTGAGTTTCGCCGCTCTTCCCGAGAGCTACATCCTGGGCGCAGGTGACGAGAGCGATGACGGCGCGGAAGCACCTGGAGGACACGACCATGGATAAGCCCGTCGGCCGCCGGCGTTTCATCACGATCATGGCTGCTTTCGGCGGCTTGCCGCTTTCGCGCGGAATAGGCTGGGCGGCGCTGCCGGCGGGGCCTGTCGTATGGCACGGGCAGGCTCTGGGCGCACCGGCCACGCTGGTCCTCAACCATGAAGACCCAGCACAGGCGCAGGCGCTGATTGCCCGAGTGGTGGCAGAGGTTCGACGCCTGGAGGATATCTTCAGCCTCTACCGCGAGGACTCGGCCCTTCGCCAACTAAATCGCCTTGGTGCCCTTGCAGCCCCGCCGACGGAGCTTGTGGAGCTCCTTGAGATCTCCCGGCGTTTTCACGCTCTCACCGACGGGCGGTTCGAGCCCGCGATACAGCCCCTCTGGGCGCTTTACGCCCGGCACTTCGCCAGGCCGGATGCCGACCCTGCCGGGCCATCGCATGGCGAGGTGCGCGAGGCGCTGGCGTTGACCGATTTCGCGCAGGTACACATCGACCGCAATCGCATCGCTTTCTCCCGCCGAGGCATGGCGCTGACACTCAATGGTATCGCCCAAGGCTACGTCACCGATCGCGTCGTCCAGCTCTTGCGTGAGGCCGGTGTTACCAGCAGCCTCGTCGACATGGGTGAAAACCGCGCGATCGGTGCAAGGGCGGACGGGCAACCTTGGCGCATCGGCCTGGCCGACTTCGAGGATGCGAATGACGTCGACGAAACCCTGAATATCATCGATCGCGCGGTCGCGACGTCCTCTGCAAAAGGGTTCCAATTCGACGCTAAAGGCCGCTTCAGCCACATCCTGGACCCACGGAGCGGCGCAACGGCACAGCAATATGTCCGGGTTTCGGTCGTTGCGCCGGAGGCTTCGACGGCTGATGCCCTTTCGACAGCGTTTTCGCTGATGGCGCCTGATGAGATCGATGCACTGGTAAAGCGACAGACCTTGGTTGATGTACATCTCAAAAGCCGATGATGCGGTTTGTTGGCTGACGGGAACCGACTGAGCAAACGTCTGGCACAAGAGCCTGCCTGATACAGCGCGTGTCTGGCGTTCAACTGAAACGACCGCCCCTCGTCACTCGCCTCCGTTCCTTGCCATTGATCGCTCAGACATGCCATTTAGGCTTGATGCAAATCTGCCGGGAACGACCGATCTGCAGCACAAGCAGCACTGAGGGCCCCACCGCCAGGCAGGGCTCGCGCACGTCAGGAGAACTCATGTTTGACCACGTCAAATTCGGCGTCAGGGACTTTGCTGCGAGCAAAGCCTTCTACCTTAGGGCACTCGAACCGCTCGGTGTAGCTATCATAGCCGAGGGCGAACCTTCCTACGGTGTCGAACTTAGTTCGAAGGGCAAGGCTTCGTTGTGCCTGCACCAGACCGACGAGAAGCCGGCGCATCTTCATCTGGCCTTCGCGGCCGAAAGCCGCGAGCAAGTCGATGCTTTCTACCGCGCGGCTCTGGAAGCGGGTGGTAAAGACAATGGTGCGCCGGGTCTGCGCCCACGCTACCACGCGAACTACTATGCAGCGTTCGTGCTTTGCCCGGATGGACACAACATCGAAGCGGTTTGCCACGAAGCTGAGGCCTGACCGAGCGGGTAGAACGTCTCTGCAGGCGCCAGGCCCTCCGCCAAAGCGGAGGGCCGTCTCATTGCGCTATTGAACTGCGGCGGTTCCATAGACGAGGTTGGGAAGCCACAGCGAGAGCTGCGGAAACATGCTGAGCATCACCAGAAGGACCATCATCATCGCGAGATAGGGCAGCACCTCGCGCGCATAGGCCATCATCGGTACCTTCAGCACCATGGACGAGATGTACATCAGGCCACCGACCGGGGGCGTGATGCCGGCGATCGTCAGGTTGGTAATGAAGACGACGCCGAAATGCACGCGGTCGATGCCGACGCCGTCGATGATCGGGATCAGCATCGGGGTCAGGATGATGAGCGCCGCCGACCCCTCGATCGCCGTGCCGATGACGATGAGGAGAACGTTGATGAGGAGCAGCATGAGCAGCGGATTGTCGGTTGCACCGCCCAACCAGCCGGACATCGCTTGCGGCACCTGTTCCCAGGCGAGATAGAAGCCGAAGGCGGCCGCCGCGCAGATCATGATCATCACGACCGCAGAATCGCGCACCGACTCCGCAAGCACTTCCGGGATCTGGCGGAGCGTGAATTCGCGGTAGCCGAAGACGGCGACGAACAGCACATAGACGACGACAACCGCGCCGGCCTCGGTGGTGGTGAATATGCCGTAGCGCGTGCCAGCGAAAATCACGACCGGGATCGACAGCGCCCAAAGCCCGTCGATCAGTGCCCGGCTTGCCTCTGCGCGGCTGGCGCGCTCCTTGCGCAGCGGCTTGTAGCCGCGCTTGCGCGCGATGAAGTAGGTGGTGACCATAAGCCCGGCCGCAAGCACGAGACCGGGAACGACGCCGGCGGCAAACAGCCGGCCGATCGAGGTCTCCGCCAGGAAGCCGTAGACGATAAGACCGATCGAGGGTGGGATGAGGCTGGTGATGATGGAGGCCGACGAGGTGATGACTGCTGCAAAGGCGCGGCTGTAGCCTCTCTCGGCCATTTCGACGCCAAGGGTCTTGGCGAGCATCGCGGCATCGGCATTGGCCGATGCGGTAAGGCCGCCGAGCAAGGTGCCGAGCACGGTGCACATCTGCGCCAGCGCGCCGGTCATATGGCCGACCATCACGTCGGCGAGTGCCAACAGGCGCCGGGTGATGCCCGACGCATTCATGATGCAGCCGGCTAGCACGAAGAGCGGCAACGCCAGCAAAGACACGGACTGGCTGCCCTCCGCCATTTCCTGGGCGAAATTGGCAAGCGGGATCATGTCCATGTTGATGACGAAGAAGGCGAGTGCGCCGATCGCCATCGCCCAGGTGATGGGCGTCGACAACAGGAAGAGGATGACGACCAGCAGCGAAGGGCCAGCCAGATGGAAGAAGGTCATATCAGCGATTCCACATTGCGATGCAGACGGACAGTCCACGGCCTTTCGACGATGAGGTGCTGGAACAACATGCCGGCCGAAGCGAGCGCGAGCGGTCCGTACGAAAGACCCCGCGACAGATCGAGAGCGATCGTGTGCACATGCCGCGACGTCCAGGCCTGCCAGCCGAAGAGAACCGTCATGGCGATGAAGAACAGGGCCAGCAGAACGTAATTGAACCAGGCGACCGCCTTCTGCCAACCCTCTGGGAACGCTGCAACGAGAACGTCGATCGCCGCATGGGTGCCGAGACGGACACCGGCAACTGCGCCGAAGAAGACGAGATAGGCAAAGGCCATGATCGCCAGTTCGTAGGTCCAGGCCGCCGGTTGCGGGAAGACGTAGCGGCTGATCACTCCCCAAAGGATCGAAATGACGATGACGAGCAACGCCGCAACACCAATCGCCTCATCGGCGCGGCGCAGGCTGAGCAGAGGAATTGCTTCCTCGGGTGGTCGTGAGGTTTCCATGGTTGTCTCGATATCCTAAAGGGCGGAATGGGGACGGCGGAATGGCCACGCGGCCCCAGGTCATCGCACCGATGCGCGACAGCATGAATGGGCGCGGCCGCGCGAGCCACGCCCATTCGAGCGCTTACTCGGCCATTGCCTTCTGCACCTGATCGTACATCCCGGGCGTGATGTTCGGCACCTTCTCGTAGGCCGCGCGTGACGCGTCGATGAAGGCGGGGATATCGATGTCGGCGACGATCTCGACACCGGAGGCGGCGAGCTGCTTGGCATAGGCGTCGTCCGTTTCGAGCGTCATCTCCGTCAGTTCCTTGGCGATCGTCTGGCCTTCGTCGAGAAGGATCTTCTGCAGGTCTTCCGGCAGGCCGTTAAAGAACTGGCTCGATGCCACCCAAGCGGTGAACATGATCTGGTGGCCGGTCTTCGAAATTACCTTGCGGGTCTCGTTCAGCTTCGCGCCGGCGATCGAGCCGAATGGGCCTTCGGCGGCATCGACGACGCCGGTCTGAAGTGCGTTATAGACATCGCCCCAGGGCAGTTCCGTCGGCCGTGCGCCGTAATTGCCGAAGGTCGCCATCATGATCGGTGACGAGGGGACGCGAATGGTGACGCCGGCGAGATCGGCCGGCGAACGGACCGGCTTGTTGGCGATGATGTGGCGGTAGCCGAAAAGGCCGTTGGGCATGATGATCCTAATGCCCTGCGCCTCGAGCTTGCCGGACAACTCCTTGTAGAGATCCGATGCGAACAGACGGTCGGTCGCTGCCAGATCCGGATAGACATAGGGACCTGCAAGAATGGACAGATCCGGCACGAACTGGCCGAGCTGGCCATAGTCCGTTGCGCTAAGCAGGCTTGCGCCGCTCATGACCATCTCGTTGACCTTCTTCTGCGCGCCGAGCTGGTCACCGGTCATGACGGTGATCGCGATGCGGCCGCCCGAACGTTCGCCGACACGCTCGGCATAGGTCTTCATGGCTTTGACGATCGGCTCGTTGGGATTCACCTGGGAGGTCGAGAACCGCAAGCTGTATTCCTGCGCATGAGCGACGCCGCAAAAGGACAGGGCAGCCATGGCTGCGGCCAGAACAAAGGTCTTCATCAGTTCCTCCTCTTTCCGGACTCCCCTCCGGAATTCACAATGAATGAATAGATCATTCATAAATGAACGCGTGCCGTCAAGTGGCAGGATGCCCTTTGACGCCAGTGAACAGCGGAAAACAACGAAGCCGGAGCGATTTATCGCCGCTCCGGCTTCAATTCTTGAAGAACATATTCTTATATGAAAATTTCTTGCGCTATACGCCGAACGTGTAATCGGCGATCGACTGCGGCTTCATCTCGATCGAGAATCCGGGTCGCTGCGGCGGCATGTAAGCCGCGTTCTCAATCACGCAAGGGTCGAGGAAGTGCTCATGCAGATGGTCGACATATTCGATCACGCGCCCATCCTTGGTACCGGAAACGGCGACATAGTCGATCATCGACAGGTGCTGCACATATTCGCAAAGGCCGACACCACCGGCATGCGGCCAGACCGGCAGCCCGTATTTGGCTGCGACCAGTAGCACCGCCAGCACCTCGTTCAGCCCGCCCATGCGGCAGGAATCGATCTGGACGATGTCGATCGCGCCCTCGGCAATGAATTGCTTGAACATGATGCGGTTCTGGCACATCTCGCCGGTCGCGACCTTCACCGGCCCGATCGCCTCGCGGATCTTGCGGTGACCGGCGACGTCGTCGGGGCTCGTCGGCTCCTCGATGAAGAAGGGCTTGGCGAAGGCAAGCTGCTTCACCCAATCGATCGCCTCGCCGACCTCCCAGACCTGGTTGGCGTCAATCATCAGATAGCGGTCCGGCCCGATTACCTCGCGTGCGATCGTCAGCCGCCGGATGTCGTCGGCAAGATCACGGCCGACCTTCATCTTGATGTGATTGAAGCCTTCGCCGATCGCCTCCTGGGCGAGCCGCCTGAGCTTGTCATCGTCATAGCCGAGCCAGCCGGCCGACGTCGTGTAGCAAGCGTAGCCTTCCCTCTCGAGCGTCGCGATGCGCTCGGCCTTTCCGGGCTCGGCCTTGCGGAGAATTCCGATCGCTTCTTCGCGGGTGAGCACATCCGTCATGTAGCGATAGTCGACGATGTCGGCGATCTCTTCCGGCGACATGTCGGAAACGAGGCGCCAGACGGGTTTGCCCGCTTCCTTGGCAAGCAGGTCCCAGACGGCGTTGACCACGGCGCCGGTGGCGAGATGGATCGCCCCCTTTTCGGGGCCGATCCAGCGCAATTGGCTGTCGCTCGTCAGGTGCCGCCAGAAGCGGCCGGGATTGGCGAGGATGTCCGCCGTATCCTGACCGACGATCAGGTGCTGCATAGCCTTGATCGCCATGCAGCAGATATCGTTTCCCCGGCCGATGGTGAAGGTGAGACCATGGCCCGCAACACCCTCCTTGTCCGTGTCGAGGATGACATAGGCCGCGGAATAATCCGGGTCCGGATTCATCGCATCGGAGCCGTCAAGGCTCTGTGAGGTCGGAAAGCGCAAATCGAAGACGCGCAGATTGGTGATGCGGGTCATGGTCACTCCAGTCGATAGAACTTAATCGTCCGCGCGTACGGACTGCTTCTGGCTGCCGAGGCCCTCGATGCCGAGTTCGACGACATCGCCCGCCTTGAGATAGCGCGGCGGCTTCATGCCCATGCCGACGCCGGGCGGCGTGCCGGTCGAGATGATGTCGCCCGGTTGCAGCGACATGAACTGCGAGAGGTAGGAGACGAGATGGGCGACGCCATAGACCATGGTCTTCGAGGAGCCGTTCTGCATGATCTCGCCATTGACCTTCAGCCACATCGGCAGGTTCTGCGGATCCGGCACTTCGTCCTTGGTTACGAGCCAGGGGCCCGTCGGACCAAAGGTGTCGCAGGACTTGCCCTTGGTCCACTGGCCCTGCCGCTCGATCTGGAAAGCGCGCTCGGAGACATCGTGCACGACGCAGTAGCCGGCGACATAGTCGAGGGCTTCCGCTTCGGTCACGTATTTCGCCTTGCGGCCGATGACGACGCCGAGTTCCACTTCCCAGTCGGTCTTTTCCGAGCCGCGCGGAATGATCAGGTCGTCGTTCGGGCCGACGATCGCCGACGTCGCCTTCATGAAGATGATCGGTTCGGAGGGAACCTTGGCGCCGGTCTCGGCGGCATGGTCGGAATAGTTGAGGCCGATGCAGATGAACTTGCCGGTACCGGCGATACAGGGACCGAGCCGCTGGTTGCCGGCAACAGCAGGCAGACCGGCAAGATCGAGCGACTCCAGTTCCGCCAGCTTGTCGGGATCGAGAGCCGCACCAGAGAGGTCGGCCACATGACCGGAAAGGTCGCGCAGCGTGCCGTTGGCATCGAGAATACCCGGTTTTTCGTGACCCGGAACGCCGTAACGCAGAAGCTTCATATCTTAAATCCTTGAACTCGGTGGTCAGATGGTCCAGCCGCCATCGATGGCATAGGCTTGGCCGGTCGTATAGGTAGCGCTCGCGAGATGAACGGCGAGCGCGGCGATCTCCTCCGGCGTGCCGAGGCGGCCCATCGGCTGGCGGGCGATAAAGGCGGCTCGTGCCGTCTCATAATCGCCCTGCGCCCGCATGCGGTCCTGCAGCGACGGGCTCTCAACGGTACCGGGGCAAATGGCGTTGCAGCGAATTCCCTGGGAGACGTAGTCGGCGGCAACGGCCTTGGTGAGACCAATGACGGCCGCCTTGGTAACGCCGTAGGCGAAGCGGTTGGGCACGCCCTTGATGCTGGAGGCGACCGAGGCCATGTTGATGATCGCGCCATCCTTGCGCGCAAGCATGCCCGGAAGGACCGCACGGATGGTGCGGATCATCGCCTTGACGTTGAGGTCGAGGGCGAATTCGAGATCGGAATCCTTCATCTCCAGGATCGACCCGGCATGGACGAAGCCGGCGCAATTGAAGAGGACGTCGACGGGCCCGATCTTCGAGACGAGCGCTTCGACGGCTTGCGTATCAAGGACGTCCAGCCCGTGTGTCTCGACATCCGCCTCCTTGGCAAGCGCCGCAAGCGCATCCGTATTGATGTCCGTCGCATGCACTTTCGCGCCGGCCTTTGCGAAGGCCAAAGCCGAAGCGCGGCCGATTCCTTGAGCGGCGGCCGTAATCAGGACGACCTTGCCTTTAAGATCCGCTGTCATTCTCGATCCCTCATGCTTTGCGTTCGACGACCAGGATATGGTCGGCAGCGAGAACGACCTCGCCACGCTGGTTGATGACTTCTAACCGCTCCACGACGCGCCCCGCCTTCGGCCGCTTCGGATCATCCTCTTTGGCCGAGATGATCACGCGGGTGCGGATCGTATCGCCGATATGGACCGGGCGCACGAAGCGCAGACGATCATAACCGTAGGAAAAGGCAACCGGGTTGATCAGCCAGGCTGTCAGACCCACGCCGATCGAAAAGATCATGGTGCCATGGGCGATACGCTGACCACCCGGCAAGGTCTTGGCGAATTCCGCATCCATGTGGTGCGGAAAGAAATCGCCGGTGTGGCCGGCATGAACGACGAAGTCGGTCTCGGTGATCGTTCGGCCCGTCGTCAGGCGTTCGTGTCCGAGCTCGTAGTCTTCAAAATGGATGATTTGTTCAGACATGTCATTGTCCTGGAAGCGGCGCGATCGCCGTTGCCGGCGCGGCACTCGATTGATAGGCGGCCTCGACGAGCGCCATCGTCTGCCACGCGTCTTCCACCGAGCCGATCAGTTCATTGTCCTCTCCCGCCGCGAAGCGCTGCAGGTTCGCCATGCGGTTGACGAAGGCGTCGGGGAACCAGGCACCCGCAAGCGGCACGGCAACCCAGTCGCTGCCACCAGCCGGCTTGATCCAGAGTTCGTCCGGTTCGCCCTTGGGGTAGTCGAGATTGACGCCGAGCTTGACATAGGCAGCGCCGGAGGTGCCGGAGATGCGGAATTCGCAGGCTTGGAACTTGCGGCCGAAATCATGATCGTGATTGACCGAGAGTACGCAGCGTACGCGATCGCCGTAGTCGAGGATCGCCGCTGTGCGCGTCTGGGCGACATCATGGTTCGGATGACCGATGGTCTTGGCGTGTACGCCCTGGGGATTGCCGAGCAGGCCGCGGACGAGATCCAGATAGTGGATCGAGTGCATGGCAATCTCGATGCGCGGCAGACCTTTGAGGAACGGCCAAAGGCCCCAGGGGGTGGCGAGCGCCAGCCAGGCATCGAAATCCACGATCTCGCCGAGATGCCCTTTGGCGATGGCATCCTTGAGCGCCAGCATCATCGGCGCGAAGCGAAGCTGGAAGTTGACGGCAGCCTTCAGCTTGCGCGTCCGGCAGATCTCGAGAATGGCGGTTGCGGCTGCGAGATCCGAGCCCATCGGCTTCTGGATCAGCGCTGCCGCGCCGATCGGCAATCGGCCAAGGATGGCGGCATGGGCTGCCGGGGGCGTCGCGAGGTCAAAGATGGCACCGGGCACCAAGAACGCGGCAGCTTCGTCTTCGAAGGCGCGGATATCCCACTCCTTCGCCAGAGCGGCCGCCTTGGCGTGATCCGGATCGTAAATCCCGGCAACGGGGAAGCCGGCTTTGCGGTAGGCCGGCAGATGCGCGTCGCCGACGATGCTGCCGGCGCCGAAGATCACAATCGGTCGCGGCTTGCTCGGCTTCGGCCACCATTGACTGAGCGCGCCGGGATCGAAGCTTTCAGTCATGACGGGATGCCTTCCCGTCGTGATGAAACACCTCTTCCATCATCGCCCACCACTCGCCTTGCTGTCTCGTCTCAAGCGGTTTCTGGCACGGCATGCAGACGGACCACCATTCCTGGTTCTTCGGATGCGCGGCCATCTTGGCCATATCTGCCTCAAAGTCCGAGCCGACATATTCCCAATAGCCGAACAGCAGGTTTTCCGGCTCCTTGAGGAAGATCGAGTAGTTGGTGACGTTGCATTCGGAGATCAGTTCGAGGACCTCCGGCCAGACGGCGGCATGTAGAGCCTTGTATTCGGCGATCTTCGACGCTTCGAGGCCGATCACCATTCCCATTCGCTGCATGATGACCTCCCTACCCGCGGAACTCGCGGGTGAATTCACTGATCGAGCGGGCGCGCACGGCGTCCCAATCCCAGGCGATGCCGATGCCCGGCTCTGAAGGCGCGATGGCGCGGCCGTTGCGGATCTCCATGCCCTTGGTGGTCAGGTCATCGAGCTGAGGAATATATTCGACGTATTTACCGTTCGGTATGGCGCAGACGAGGCTCACATGCAGTTCCATCAGGAAATGCGGGCAGACCGGAATGTCGAAGGCTTCCGCCGCATGCGCGACCTTCAGCCAGGGCGTGATGCCGCCGATGCGGGCGACGTCGACCTGCACGATCGAACAGGCGCCCTTCTGCATATATTCGCGGAAATGGCGGATCGAATACATGGATTCGCCGACGGCGATCGGGGTCGGCGTCGATCGCGTCAGCCGGATATGGCCGTCGAGATCGTCGGCCGGCAACGGCTCCTCGATCCAGGCAAGGTCAAGCTCATTCAGCCGCGACGCGCGGCGGATCGCCTCGTCGACGGTGAAGCCCTGATTGCAGTCGGTCATGATCTCGAAGCCGTCGCCGAGCGCCTTGCGCATGGCGGCGAGCCGGTCGTAGTCCTCCGAGCCGTGCGGCTTGCCGATCTTCACCTTCGAGCCGGAAAAGCCCTTGGCCTTGGCAGCGAGCGCATCCTCGACCAGCGCCTCCTTCTCGATATGCAGCCAGCCGCCCTCGGTGGTGTAGAGCGGGCAATTGTCCTTGGCGCCGCCGGCGAGCTTCCAGAGCGGCAGCTTCTGCTTTTTTGCGCGCAAGTCCCAAAGTGCTGTGTCGACGGCAGCAAGCGCGAGCGCTGTGATGACACCGATGCTCGTCGCATGGGTCGCAAATTCCATCTTGTGCCAGATTGCCTCGATGCAATCGGCGTCCTCGCCAATCAGGATCGGCACGAGGTGATCGGAAAGAAGCCGCATCACCGACGATCCGCCGGTGCCGATCGTGTAACTGTAGCCCGTGCCCGTCGCTCCGTCGGAATCGGTGATGGTGACGATCGGCGTTTCCTGGCTGACAAAGCTCTGGATCGCATCGGTCCGCTTCACCTTCGGCGGCAGGTCGACCATGCGCAGGTCTATTTTCTCGATTCTTGCCATGTCAGCCTTCCAGAGCCTTGCCGGTATCGATGTCGAAGAGGTGGGCGCGCGACAGGTCGAAGCTCATGCGCACCTTTTCGCCCGAGGCGAGCGGGCGCGGATTGAGCATGCGCGAAACCCAGTCGCGGCCGTTGAATTGGATGAAGACGAGCGTCTCGTTGCCGAGCGGTTCGGTGATCGATACTGGCAGGTCGACCTCGTGCACGGCCGCCGGATCGCCGGCATGAAGACCGTGACCGCTCGGATAGATGTCGTCGGGCCTTAAGCCAAACGTCACCTTCTGGCCGGACCGCAGTGATTTTGCGAAGCGCGGGGGGATCGGCAGGCGCGCGCCGCTGACAAAGACCAGTGCGCCGTTGTCGACGATCGCCTCGTCCATGTTCATCGGTGGCGAGCCGATGAAACCGGCGACGAACTTGGTGGCCGGGCGCTGAAACACCTCTTCCGGAGTCCCCACCTGCTCGATGTAACCGTCGCGCATGATGACGATGCGATCGGACAGCGTCATCGCCTCGACCTGGTCGTGGGTGACGTAGATCATCGTCGCCTGCATGCGCGCGTGGAGCTTCTTGATCTCGGTGCGCACCTGCGTGCGCAGCTTCGCATCGAGGTTGGACAGTGGCTCGTCGAACAGGAAGACATCCGGCTGGCGCACGATGGCGCGGCCCATGGCGACGCGCTGGCGCTGGCCGCCGGAAAGCTGCGAGGGACGACGTTCCAGGAGATGGCCAAGATCGAGGATGGCGGCCGCCTCGTCGACACGCGCCTTGATCTCATCCGGCCTGCGCCCGGCGATCTTCAGCGAAAAGCCCATGTTCTCGGCAACGGTCATGTGCGGATAGAGCGCATAGGATTGGAACACCATGGAGATGTTGCGCGCCCGCGGCGGCATATCATTGACCTTGCGGCCGCCGATCTCGATCGCGCCGTCGCTGACGTCCTCGAGGCCGGCGATCATGCGCAGCGTCGTTGACTTGCCGCAGCCGGAGGGGCCGACAAGCGCGATGAACTCGCGATCCTTCACTTCGAGATCGATGCCGTGGACGACCTCAAGCGCGCCGTAGCGTTTGACCAATTTCCTGAGGGTGACAGGAGCCATGAACGATTATCCTTTCACCGCGCCGAAGGTGAGGCCTGAGACGAGGTGCTTCTGAATGATGAAGGTGAGGGTCAGCGCCGGGATGATCATCACGACGGCGAGCGCGCACATGCCGCGCCAGTCGATGGTGAATTCAGCGGTGTAGTCGAGAAGTCCAACCGGCAGCGTCTTGGAATTGACCGAGCGGGTGATCTGCGAGGCAAGCGCATATTCGTTCCAGGAGGTGAGAAACGCGAAGATGCCGGCGGACGCAATGCCGGGACCGGCGAGCGGAAACTCCACCTGCCAGAAGGCCTGCCAAGGAGTGCAGCCGTCGATCTGGGCGGCTTCCGCGAGATCCTTCGGCACCTGGCGAAAGAAGCCGTCAATCAACCAGATGGTGAAGGGCACGTTGAGCGCGACATAGGTGAGGATCAGCGAGAAATGCGTGTCGATGATGCCGGTGCGGGCGTAGAGCATGAAGAGCGGCAGCGACAGGGCGATCCCGGGCACGGCCCGCGTCAGCATGAAGCCGAGAAAGATCGCCGACTTCGCCTTGAAGCGATAGCGGGCAAAGGCGTAGCCACCGGCCATGCCGATCGCGAGCGCGATCACCGTCGATGTCACGGAGATGATCAGCGAGTTGCGGAAATAGTCCCAGACGGGAACGCCGCCCTGCCCCGCGCCCGAGAACATGGCGCGATAGGCATCGAGAGAAACGCTTTCCGGAATCCAGACCGGCGGTTTGGCCATGATCTCGACCGTCGGGCGCAGCGACGACAGCACGATCCAGAGGCCCGGCAGGCAGATGACGAGCATCGCCAGGAACAAGCCGATCAGATGCGCGACCTTCAAAAGGCGGCGGCGCAGTCGGTGCGAAGCGTTGATATCCATTACCACTCGGCTCCGATCTGCTGGCGCGCTGCGGCAAGCTTGCGGAAGAAATAGACGGTGAAGACGATCGACAAGAGGATGGCAACATAGGCCATGGCGTTGGCGAGCCCCATGCGGGCATCGGCATAGGCGGTGCGGCCGACGAGCGTCCAAAGTAGTTCGGTCCGCTTGGCAGGGCCGCCGTCCGTCATGATCTTGACGATGTCATAGGCCCGGGCGACGTCCAGCGAGCGGATGGTCATGGCGATGAAGGCGAACGGCATGAGATAGGGCCAGGTGACATAACGGAAGGTCTGCCACGGCGTGCAGCCGTCGACATGGGCGGCCTCGAGCGGATCCTTCGGCATGGCGAGCAGACCGGCGAGGATCAGGATGGCGAACACGGCGGTCGAGGACCAGACTTCGGCTATGATGATCGAAAGGAGCGCCAGATTACCGTCGATCAGCCACGGGATCGCCTGGTCGGTCAGCCCCAGCGACTGCAGCGCATTGTTGACGAAACCGATGTTGTCGTTGAACAGGAACTTGAACTGGAAGCCAACCAGCACCGGCGAGAACATCATCGGAAACATCATCGCGGTTCGCAGCAGTCGCTGGCCATGGGTCGCCTTGTTGACGAGCAGCGCCAGGCCGAGACCGAGCAGCATCTCCGCGTTCAGGGCCACCGTCAGCAACAGCACGGTGCGGCCGAAGGCGACCCAGAACTCGGCGTTGCCGAGAACGGTCGCGTAGTTGCGCAAACCGACGAAGATCCACAGCGTCTCCGGCTTGGTCAGGCGAAAGGGTGTGAAGCTCGAATAGAAGGAAAAGAGCAGCGGCAAAACGATCACTGCCGCGAGCACAACAAAAGCCGGAAGCAGAAGCAGGGCCGGTGCTGACAATTTCTTGAGCTTCATCGGGCAGTCCTGAGGATGGCATGAAATGGCTGAGGCGGCGCCGGCGCCGTTAAGGCATCGGCGCCGCCTCGTTGGTCAGGTTCAGAGCTTGCCCGCGTCTTCCAGAATGCCGGTCGCCTTCTCAGTGGCGGCATCGAGCGCTTCCTTCGACGTCTTGTCGCCGAGGATGGCGGCCTGCAGTTCCGGATAGACTGCGTTGGAGATTTCGATCCATTCAGCCGTCTTCGGCACCGGGAAGGCATGCTTGGCAGCTTCCTGGAAAGCCTGCAGCACTTCGGTCTTGTAGGCGTCGCCTGCGGCTGCCTTGATGTTGTATTCCCAGACGGCCGTGCGGGTCGGCAGCGGACCGGCAGCCGATTCCAGCTTTTGACTGTCCTCGTTGGTCAGCCACCAGACGAGCGAGGCGGCGGCCTCCTTGTTGGCGCAATCCTCGGTGACCGAGAAGCCGTGATGGCCCGACCAGCCGGTGCGCTTGCCGGAAGAACCGGCCGGCTGCACCTTCACGCCGACATTGCCGGCGACCTTGGACGACTTCGGATCGTTGAAGAAGCTCGCCCAACCAGGCCAGTCGAGGTTGAGAGCGATCGAGCCCGAGGCAAAACCCTGACCAAGGTCGTCCCAGAGATAGTTGGTCGTGCCAGGCGGTACCGCCTTGTCCTTGTAGAGCTTGACGAACCAGTCGAGCGCGCGCACGCCGGCTTCGGAATTGAAGGCCGGGTGACCATCCTTGTCGAGATATTCCCCACCTTCGGCGACCAGCATTTCATAGAAGCGACCGTTGATGGCCTCTTCCTTGCCGGCGAACTGCGTGCCGTAGAAATTCGGTGGCGCTGCGAAAAACTCGGCCTGGTCGCTAACCTGGGCCCAGGTGTCCGGCGGCGCGAGGTCGTAGCCATACTTTGCCTTGAAGGCGGTCTTCTTCGCTTCGTCCTGATAGAGGCTCTTCTGGTAGTAGAGTGCCGATACGTCGAACTGAGCGCGCGGCAGCATCACCAGCTTGCCGTCGAGTGTCGAGGCATCGATCAGTGCCGGCACGAACTTGGCGATCTCGTCCGGTGGCAAAAGCGCTAGCAGGTCGGTGTAGATGTCAGGATATTGCGGAGCGAAAGACGAATGGTTGGAACCGACGCACCAGCTGACGCCTCCGGTCGCGATATCCGACTTGATCTCCTTGTCGAGCTCGAAGTGGTTCTTCTTCGACAGGATGTTGACCTTGGCGCCGGTCGCCTTCTCCCACTCACCGATACGCTCGTAGAGCTTTTCGTATTGCTGTCCGCCGATCAGCTTGGCGTCGATTGTGACGCCTTCAAACTTGCCGGGCAGGTCAGCGGCCATAGCCGTCCCCAGTCCCGCGGCAAGCATGATCGCTCCGGCGGACACGCCGGATAGCAGCCTTCTCATCTCCACTCCTCCCTGGTTCACGCCCCTCATCTTGGCGCGATGTTCTCATTTGTGAGAAACTAATTCATATACAAACAACAAATTTATCCAGCGTCAAGGGCGAACTTTCCTTTGTCGGCGCCTTTCTCTGCGTATATGGATATGAATATTCACCAAGGAGGGATCTCATGGACACCGAAGAGTCTGACCGCTATCGCGCGCCCGCCCTCGACAAGGGGCTCGACATTCTCGAGCTGCTCGCCAGCGTCGACGGCGGCCTGACGCAGGCGGAGATTTCCAAGCGCCTGAACCGCAGCCCCAACGAGTTCTACCGGATGCTCGACCGGCTCGTGCGGCGCGGCTACGTCACCCGCATCGACGGCGATCGCTATTCCCTGACACTAAAGCTGTTCGGTCTTTCGCAACTGCATGCGCCGGTTCGCAGGCTCGCTTCCTACGCAACACCGTTGATGCGCGACCTGGCGCAGCGCTCCAAGCAGGCCAACCACCTCGCCGTCTTCGATCGCGGCTCGGCCGTGGTCATTGCCCAGCAGGAAGCGCCTGATTATTGGGGCATCTCGATCCGGGTCGGATCGCACATCAGCCTGTTCGACACCGGCTCCGGCCACATCCTTCTCGCCTTCCGCTCAGCCGAAGAGCGCGAAATGATGATCGCAGAACACGCCAAGAGCAAAGACGAAGTCCCGCGCGGACCGGAGTTCTACGCGCGGCTCGACCAGATCCGCGAACGCGGCTACGAGATGATGGCGAGCGCGCAGACCGCCGGCGTCTACAACCTTTCGGCACCGATCCTAGGCCCCGATGGCCGCGGCATCGCGGCACTCACCGTGCCCTATATCGCGCTGGTCAACGCGCCCTCGGCGCCGGATATTACCGAAACGATTGCCCTTTTGCTGAAGACCGCGGAGCAACTGTCGACGCTTGCTGGCTCGGACGTGGCGCCGGTAGCCGATTGACGGCAGCCGGCGACGGCCTTACTTCTTATTTGAACAGTCCATTCTTATGTGAGATGACGTTCGGAGGAGAAGCGCCTTGATCATCGACACCCATCTTCACCTCATCGACAGGTCGAAGCTCACCTATCCCTGGCTCTCGGGCGTGCCGGCGCTCGACCACGACTTTCTCTACGCGACCTACGCGCGCGAGGCCCGTCGGCTCGGCATCGAGGCCTGCCTGCACATGGAGGTCGATGTCGAGCCTTCGGAGATCGAGAAGGAAACGGCGGAGATCGAACGGCTGGCGCGCCAGCCGGAAAACCTGCTCAAGGGTGCCATCGCCGCCTGCCGACCCGAAGACGATGGCTTTGCCGCCTATCTCGAACGCCAGGAGGCAAACGATTTCGTCAGAGGTTTCCGCCGGGTGCTGCACGTCATGCCGGACGAGCTGTCCGAGGGGCCGACGTTCCGCGACAACATCCGCAGGCTCGACGGCCGCCGCTTCACCTTCGATCTCTGCGTCCTGCCGCACCAGATCCCGAGGGCCATCGCCCTTGCCGATCTTGCGCCCGATGTTCAGTTCATCCTCGACCATTGCGGCGTTCCCGATATTCGCGGCGGCGCCGAGCATCCCTGGCGCGAGCACATGAGCGAGATCGCGCGACGGCCGAACATCACGGCGAAGATCTCCGGCGTCGTCGCCTATGCCGACGAGGCCTGGCAGATGGAGACATTGCGCCCCTATGTCGAGCACACGATCGGTGTCTTCGGCTGGGACCGGGTGGTCTGGGGGAGCGACTGGCCGGTCTGCACCCTCGGCGGAAATCTGTCGACCTGGGTCGGCGCCACCCACGCTCTACTTGAGGGCTGCAGCGCGGACGAAAAGCGCAAGTTGCTCTCCGGCAATGCGCGGCGGATCTGGAAGCTCGCCTAGCGCATAGTTCACATGGATAGTATCCGGCCCGAGACGATCGCCGTCCAGTTCGAACGCGCGTTCGTTGGGTTTTCCTAGGCCGTCGACTGTATGCGCGCCGGCGGAGATCCGGATTTCATCGCGCTCGTCGTGTGCTCGGACGTGCAGGAAGTCGACCCCTGATCAACGATATGGTGGTCGCCGACAATGGCATCCGCAACATGCGGATGCACGTCATTCTAAGCCGACCCAAATGAGCTGCCGCCTAACCGCTCGAGGCGATGAAATGGAAATCCACGTCTTGCAGCGGGAAGCGAGAGCCTTCTGGACCTAAGCAAGCCAACCTTGCTGCAAAGTTGGGAAATATCAGCCGTTCGGCCCGTCTTTAAAGCGGACAGCGCGGAGTGGACGCGGTGGGGTTTCGAAAGCTCGCATTTGAGGTTTACTCGGCCCGGAATGGATCAGCTATCTCAAGCCCAAGAATAATAATGCTTCGACGATCGGAAGAGTAGACCGACTAAGCACGTTCCCGACGATACATTGTGCGATGCATGGAGCAGGACGCGAACATGCCTGGCCAATGGGTGCTGATAGTTCACAAGTTGCGGTTAGAAGTTGAGCGCGCTTTTGAGATCATGTAACCCGACCATAAGCATCATTGGGTCCGATGGCGAGGGCAGGAAGCCGACCGCCTCATAGAAGGCCCTCGCGTCCTCGGAAATTGCATGCACCAGCACGCCGCGGATACCCAGGATTTCTGCGGCATTGAGCAGGCGCAAACCTGCGTCGCGCACTAACGCTCTGCCGATACCGCGTCCCTGATAAGCCCCATCGATGGCGAGGCGGCCAAGCACGGCAACCGGAATTGGATCAGGCATGTTGCGCCGAAACCGACCAGGTGCTTCCGGCTGCTTCACTGCGCCGGAAGCGAGTGCATAATAGGCGATGACGCGATTTCCTTCGCACACGACGAATGTTCGCGATGCGCCGCCAATCTGATTGGTACGGGCGCGGCGACGCAGCCAGTCGTCTAGTTCAGGCACACCGGAATTAAAGTCTGCCAGTTCGTGCTGATCGGCCAGTGGTGTCGGTGCGTTAAGACTCACGCCTCATCCCACGGCGCTTTGGTCGACATGGTGCGTTTCAGACGCTCATTTGTTTGCGCGGGCGCATCGAGCCGGGCAAGGTACTCGGCATAGATTTCGGGGCTGACCGTGAATACGGAACGGTCTAGCAGCACTTCCTCGGCGCGGCGCTCGGAAGCCTCAAGCATGAAATCCGTGCGCGTCTTACCGAGCAGCTCGGCGGCGCGGTCGATCAAGTTGCGTGTCGCAGGCTTGATACGCATATTTAGCGGCACGCTTGCGTCCGGACTTTTACTCGTGTGCGAGGTGGCCATGGAAAACTCCTGTCTGCACTCATAAGATAGCGTAACGACATCATCTTTACAAGGCCCGTAAAGATGATGTCGTTACATATAGGCCGTGGGCTTCAGCAGCAATGAGGTTCATTGCACGCCTTGATGGGAGTAGAACCGTAGCTTCGCGATTTGCGGCAGCCAACTACGGATCCCTGCCATGGGCCGTGATAGCTGTCGGCGCCGTCGATGCGGTCGAAGCCGCGGGCGCCGAAGCAAGTGCCAAGGGCGAAAGCTTCGGCCTTGTCGGCGAAAGCGGCTCGGGAAATGCGCCGCTCACCCGCTCGATCCTGCATCTGGAAACCCGACCTCCGGCAGCATCGGCGTTCAGGGCTAGGTTCTCGGAAAACTGTCCGACGCCGAGCTGCCGCGCCAGTATCGATAGTGACGGTTTTCGCCCCCAAATCACCTCGTTTGGTGCCAACCACACAACCGACAGACGCCAAACGCTGCGAAGACGGGACGGTTTGCGACCCTGCCGTCTGAGAACGTTTCTCAGTCATACGCAAGTCCAGGCCCCGACCAAGGTTGGCTGGCTTACGACTTCGTCGCGTGATTGCGTAAACGTGGTCGAAACACCGACCCGTCCATCGATCCGCGACCGAGACAAGGTCTCAGGTCGCGCCCAATACCCGAGCCAGCTCAGTGAGCCGTTCCTTGCAGATTATCTCGACGAGGCGGTGGAGATGTTCCGTCCGGCCGAAGAGCCAGGCGAGTGCTTCTTCGGTGACCTCGAAGTGCTTGGGGTAGCGTGCACATAGGCTTCGTTGAGAATGTTGTACCAGGCGACTTAGCGATGTTGGTCACGCGGCCAGGCCTCGACAAGCCGCTGATCACGATCTTCGGCTAAGCCAAGCAGGAATTTGAGATTGTTCGAAGGTTTATGAGTAGGTCGCGCCCACAAGCGGCGCCGCAGATCTCGATATGAATTCCAGCCGCTATGCGCTGCCCTCCATTTCCCCGGATCGAAGACCCTGCCGCTAAGCTGCGCAGCAGTCGCCGGCTGCTCACGTGGGAGCAAAGCTCGCACCAAATAGGCGATTGAGATCGTCGACGACCTTTCGCGCCGCGTCCTTGCGCAGGAGCCCGTCATTGATCCGATCCGAAGCTGCCTGCTGGAAGGCCATGTAGCCATCGTGCCTTGGGCGAACCCAGGCGGTTTCCAGCGTCTTGCGCGTGGCGCGGTAGAAGTCCGACGTCGCGGCGTTGACGGCATCATCATCCCAGGCGGCCGCGTGGCCGGGCTGCCCGCCGCCGGCGGCATAGGGGCCGCGATGGACCTCGCCGCTCGCGATGAAATAGGCAAAATCCCTCGCGGCATCGATCGAGTGGGAGAAGGCCGAGACCGCGATCCCGGTTCCGCCGAGGGCGGAGCCGGCGGGGCCAGTATTTCCGGCCACCGGTATGTCGCCGAACTTCACAAGCGACGGCCGAAAACCCGGCATCGAATAGCTGACATAGCCGTAGATTAACGGCGCGCAGACAAACCCGGAGCCCGGATGGCTCATAGCCTCCAGCACGGCGATCGGATCCATCGAGAAACAGGCGGGATCGATCAGATCCGTCAATTCACGCAGGCGCTCGAAGGCGTCGGTGCCCGCATCAGGAGCGATGAGCTGCCCGATACCGTCGCTGCGGCACGGGTTCCCGAGATTGGCCGAGAGCGTATAGAAGCTCATCAGGGAATGCGGCGGGCGCATCGGCAACGCAACCTTTCCCTGACTCGCCAGAACCAGCATCTCAGACCAGGTCTCAACACGCTCCGCCCGATCTGGCCGCCAGGCCTGCACCTGCGTCGCCGCGTCGATCGGGAAGGCCCATTGCCGGCCCTGCCAGGTGTAACTCGGATAGGAGCGACCGACGCTAGCATCGGCCAGTGCCTTCCGTTCGGCCTCTCGTCCTTCGACATCGAGCGGCGCCAGACACTTCTCCTTGGTGATCTGGCCGACATGCGGATGGTCGATGACGATGAGGTCATAAGCTCGCGCCAGTTCCTCGACCGGATAGGTCTCGAAATCCTGCAGCGATCGCTTGTCCCATTCGACCGTGACGCCGGTGCGTTCCCGCCACAGCCGCGAACACGCGATCATCGGATCGTAGCCGCGCGGGTGGCTCCAGGTCATGCCCTTCAACGTGATGCTCACAGGCCGAACTCCTCTCGGATCGCGATGCTGTGTTCGCCGATGCGCGGAGCGGCGCGGTCAACCTGGGCGCGCTTGCCGTTGACGCGTAGCGGCGATCGCGTGGTCAGGATCGAGACATCGTCCTCGCGCACGACCGTCTGCAGCATGTCGAGCACCCGGAAACCTTCGCATTCGAGCAGTTCGTTCCAGTTGAGGACCCGCGCGCACCAGATGTCTGCGGGTTCAAGCAAGCCAAGCCAATGGTCGATGGTGTTTTCGGCTATCCGCCTGGCGATCAGCGCCTTGATCCTGTCGCGCTCGGAGAACCAGGAGGCCGGATCGTCGCGATAGAGGTCGAGTTCGGGCATTTCCAGGAGATCGGCGAGCTTCGGGATCGGCGTCATGGCGATGGCGAGATAGCCGTCTTTGGCCGGATAGACACCGTAAGGCGCCGACAGATAGGCATGGGCGCTGCGAAAGCCGGAGCGCGTTGGCAGCCGGCGGCCGTCATTCAAGTGCGTCGTCAGCACTTCGAACTGGAAGTCGACGAGTGCCTCGAGCAGGCTGGTTTCGATCAGGCTGCCCTTGCCGCTGATGCCGCGACGGACGAGCGCTGCAAGAATGCCTTGCGCTGCCGCGGCGCCGGCGAGCATGTCGCCGATCGCCAGGCCGAATGGAACCGGCCCTTGGCCCTCGTCACCGTTCAACCACATGACGCCCGAGCGCGATTGCGCGAGCAGATCCTGCCCCGGGCGCTTCACCCAGGGACCATCCTCGCCGTAGCCGCTGATCGAGGCATAGACGATCTTAGGGTTGATCGCCTTGACCGCCTCATAATCCAACCCGAGGCGCTGGATGACGCCGGGGCGGAAGTTCTGGATCAGCACATCGGCCTTGGTAAGCAGCGTCTTCAAGGCTGCAACGTCAGCCTCGTTCTTGAGGTCGATCGCAAGACTCTCCTTGGCGCGGTTGATGGCATGGAAGATCGTCGAGTCGCCGCCGATCTCTGTGTCGCTCAGATAGAGCCGGCGCGACAGGTCGCCGCCGTCGGGGCGCTCGATCTTGATCACGCGCGCGCCGAGATCCATGAGGCGCAGCGAACAATAGGGACCTGAGAGAAACTGGCTCATGTCGACGACGACAAGGCCTGAGAGCGGCAGTTCGTTTGTTTCGGTCATCGGTATCTTATTTCTCGGTCTTGCCGACGAAATCGGCGGGGTTCTTGTACTTCACCGTCTGCAAGTGCTCGCAATAGAGCACCAGTTCCCCTTCGCCCTTGAAGACCTGGTAGCTGGCTCGGATGAGCCCGAGCTCCTTGTAGCGGGGGGTTTTGTCCATGTTGGTCCGGATCGTGTAGATCGTGTCGCCGATGAAGACCGGCTTGATGAAGCGCAGCTTGTCGTAGCCGTAGGAAAAGGCGTTGACGCAATTGGTGGCGACGAGCCCGAGGCCCGCCGAAAAGACGAAGGCGCCAGCGACGAGGCGCTTGCCGAACATGCCGTCGCGCTCGGCAAACATCTGATCCTGCACATAGGGGTGGATGTCGACAACCAGCGTGTTGAACAGATGGCTGTCCCCCTCAGCGATCGTCCGGCGCAAAGATCGAATGCGCTGGCCGACGGGCCAATCTTCATAGAACCAGTTTTCCGCATTCCACACCGGCAGGGCGGCATGGTCTTGCGGCATGTCCGTGGGATGCGTCGAGGAAACACCGACGGGGGGCGTGAATTCATGCATGAGCAGACCCTTGCGTAGCGAAAGCGAAGTCCGACCTTGATTTTCGCCATCGAACGCCAGTGGTGCTCAGCGGCAGCGATCAACTTCTTCTTATATGAATAGCTTACTCACATATGGATTAACATTGCAAGGGGCTCAAGTCGTCGACGGGGACTGCACGATCCCGAGTGCAGTGGAGATGATTGCGCCCCACGAGCCGAATCTTCCGGGCCCAATTTCCGACCGCCGCGGGCGCAATTCTCCAATGGACTTGCCGAGCGGGGGATTTCTCCAAACGATGCCGCGAGCGCATTGCGTGTCCGGCTTCTTACGGTCACAAGGATGCGTAGAAGAGCTGGGTTTCGCTTTGCTCGGCGGCCGAGCTACGCGTTTCGAGGTCCCAGAGTGACTGACACCATGCCATCCACAGCCTCAACGAATGCGGCGCTTCACGCCGCCATCAAGGTCAACATTGTTGTGATCGGCGCTGGGCAGGCCGGACTGTCATCGGCCTATCACCTGATGAAGCTTGGCCTTCAGCCGGGCCGGAATTTCATCGTCCTCGACAAGAACGACAAACCGGGCGGCGCCTGGCAGCATCGCTGGCCGTCATTGACGCTGAGCACCGTCAACCGTCTCCACGACTTGCCGGGCATGGAGTTTGCGGAAGTTGTTCCCGTTGGAGAAACTGAGGCTCGGGCGTCGACCGCGGTTCCCAACTACTACGCGGCCTATGAAGAGAAATTCCAGCTGCCGATCTATCGGCCGGTCGCGGTCAAGGTGGTCTGCGAACGTTTCGGGCGGCTTCGGGTGGAGACCGACCGCGAAACTTTTTCGACCGAGGGGCTCATCAACGCCACGGGAACATGGGAGACTCCTTCCATCCCCGCCTATCCCGGTGCCGATCGGTTCGAAGGTCAGCAGCTTCACTCCCGCGACTATCAAACGGCGGACGCCTTTGCGGGCAAACATGTGATTGTCGTCGGCGGCGGTATTTCTGCGCTGCAGCACCTCGACGAAATCTCGCAAGTAACGACGACGACGTGGGTCACGCGTAGCGAGCCACAGTTTCGTGAGCGGCCATTCACGCCGGAAGACGGCCGCGCCGCGGTCGCCGCCGTAGAAGAAAGGGTACGCAATGGGCTGGTGCCGGGCTCGGTGGTGTCGGTCACGGGCATTCCCTGGACCCCGGCCCTGCGGGCCGCCGCAAAACGCGGGGCACTGAAACGGCTGCCGGTCTTCAGCGAAATCCTTCCTCATGGCGTGCGCTGGCCGGATGGAACGGAACAGACGGCTGACGTCATTCTCTGGGCGACGGGCTTTCGCAGCTCACTCGACCATCTCGCTCCGCTGCAGCTGCGCGAGGACGATGGCGGCATCGTCATGGGCGGACGCCTGGCGACGCGGGTCGAAAAGGACCCACGCATCCATCTGGTTGGCTACGGCCCCTCGGCCTCCACGATTGGAGCGAACAGGGCGGGCGGCGCAGCAGCACGGGAACTGGCCACCCATCTCGGTCTGATCTGATCCGGCCGGACTGCTCCGACCGCCCTACTTGCTTGAAGCGATGGGTCAGGCAATCCGACTTCGCGCGCCAATGCACCCGTATCGTGAGCTTTGGTTCGAGCGCTCCCGAAAAGTCTATGCTAATCAAATGGTCAACGATTCTGAGTTTTTAGTGTGATGAGCCCCAAGACCCGCGGCTATTTGTTTGCGTTCCTCGCCATCTGCATCTTCGCTGGCCAGGATGCGATAACCAAGTATCTGGGTGATCGCTATCCGGCGCTCTTCATAACGATGATCCGTTTCTGGGCATTCGCCCTCTTCGTGTTTGCTTTTGCCGCGTCGTCTCCCGGGGGCATTCGCCGGTCCGTTCAAACAAGACATCCCTGGCTGCAGGTTGTTCGCGGCCTTCTGCTGGTCGCAGAGATCGTCGTCATCGTCTTTTCCTATGTCCACGCCGGGCTCGCCATGAGCCAGTCGATCTTCCAGGCAACGCCACTGATCATCACCATTCTGTCGATACCTCTTCTCGGAGAGGTGGTCGGATGGCGGCGCGGGGCCGCGGTGGTGGTTGGTCTTGTCGGCGTGCTGGTGATCATCAACCCAGTGGACGTTCATTTCGACATGTCGCTGCTTCTGCCGCTTGTCGCCTCCGTACTGTTCGCGCTCTACAGCATCGCCACGCGCGCAGTAAGTCGCGAGGATTCAGCGGTAACGAGCCTCTTTTATGCGGGTGTGGTCGGGGCACTGGCGATTTCGCTGATCGGCCCGTTCTACTGGACCGAAGTCGTCCCCACCGATTGGTTCGCATTGGCAGCCCTTTGCGTCTGCGGCACGCTCAGCCACTACTTCCTTATCCGGGCCTACGGGCTGCTACCTGCCGCGGAAGTTCAGCCCGTCACCTATTTTCAGCTGGTTCTTAACGTGATGTTTGCCGTCCTGTTGTTTGGCGAAACGATCACCCACAACATGATCATCGGCGCCCTGATCGTGGTCGGCGCGGGCCTTTTCACGATCTGGCGCGAACACCAGTTGGCCAAGCGCTCATAGCCGATACGGTATCTGAAACTGCGCGCTTTGCGATCAATTGAGCCAGCAGGATCTCGCTTCACGACCGCACCAACATCCTGATCGCCACGCGACGGAACAATTTCCACCTTCGCGTGTTGTCGGAGCAGCCGATCGGATCGCAAGGTTTTTCCGCGGATGGAGTATGCGATGAAATGGCTTCTCCCAGTTCTGTGTATCGCGGCGGGCCCCGCATATGCGCAAAGCCCCGGCCTGGAGACGACCTGCATGGCGGTCGCCAAGAATTTCTTCCTGGTCGACACGCTCAACGTCGGGGTGGTCCAGTCCTTTCCCGAGATTGCACCGCCCGGAGCACGCTTTAAATATTCCGAAAGAGCCGACACAAAGAAGTCAGATATGACGGACACCTTCGACTGCGAGTTCGACAATGCGAAGGCGCCGACAAAAATCCTGCGCTTCTGCGTTTCACGCATCTGTTACGCCGCCGATGAGGACGATCCCGAGCGCAAGAGACGATTTCAGGAGATGCAGGTTCTGCTGCAAAGAGGGAAAACTGCAAACTGAGTTCGCTTGACGGCCGGCCAAGGCTCGGCCGACGCTGACAGAACTACTGCGTCTCGAGCTCAACCCCGACACGCAGCCCATTTTCCGCAAACAGGAGCAGCAGCTCACGAAGCTTTGGCTGCGAGACTTCCTCGATCGCGGCTTCGAGCGCAGTCCATTGCAGTCTCCTGCTCTGCCTCTCGGGGAAATCCCCTAAAACTTCCTGGACTTCGAGCAAATGCACGTTGAGGTGATAGCTGAGGTCGCTGCTATCCTTGGTGTAGACGAACGAGCCGATGGCATCGCTCGATACCCGGCCCCTGACGCCAGCCTCTTCCATCGCTTCGCGCGCGGCGGCGGCGCACGCCGTCTCCCCTGTCTCTATGCGACCCTTTGGTATTCCCCAGCGGCCGTTGCGGCGGCTGGTGACGAGCAGCACTTCAGGGGGGCCGTCTGCGGACACCCGAAAACAGATCGCTCCAGCCTGCTGGACACATGTCATTGAACGAGCAGAGTTTTGTGGCAACGTTGCGCATGCCAGCGACAATTGCTCGGACATTTCTCTCTCGGTTTCGATGGATTGCAGCGAGAATCTTGTTTGCATTTATGACAGATATGTGACGCCCCGTCTTGCAATGAGCGATTGCAAAATGAAACGGCGGAGACAGTGTAGGCATGGCCACGAGGAGAAAGGTCGGAACAAGGGTGGGCAACAGGAACTGGATTGCTGGCCTCTCCGTCGCCGGACTGATGCTGCCCGAAGCTGTCGCCTATGCGGGCATTGCCGGCATCGCGCCACAACACGCGGTGGTCGCTGCCATTGTCGGCTGCCTGACCTATTCCATCTTCGGCAGAAGCCGTTTCGCCATCGTGTCTCCGACGTCATCTTCCGCTGCCATTCTTGCGGCCACGATGGCGACACTGCCCGGCTCGATGACCGACAAGATGGCGCTCGCGACCGTGATCGTGGCACTGACGGGCGTTCTGTTTGTCACGGCGTCGCTGCTGCGGCTTGGGAACCTCGCCGGCTTCATCTCCCGCCCTGTGCTCCGCGGCTTCGCTTTGGGTTTGGCGATCGCCATCATCATAAGACAATTGCCCGCCGTCACCGGTGTTGACGTACCGGCCACGGACATCATCCATCAGGTCGCCGCGCTTCTCGCGGCATTCCCACAGTGGAATGCCGCGAGCATCACGGTCGGTCTTGTGGCCCTGGCCGCCCTCCTGCTCTTGCGCCGCGTGCCGTTTCTGCCCGGCGCCTTCCTGGTGCTCTGTGCCGGTATATCGGCTTCGAGACTGCTGGACCTGCCAAGCCATGGCGTGGGGGTCGTCGGCCCGCTGTCCGTAGCGTTGACCTGGCCGTCGTGGTCGCTCGTTCAATGGAGCCAGCTCAGGCAACTGGTGCCATACACGCTTCCGCTCGTCCTCATTCTCTTTGCCGAGTCCTGGGGCACCATCCGTTCGCTATCGCTGCGCCATGGGGAAACTGTGACGGCCAATCGCGAACTGCTGGCGCTCGGCGCCGCGAATGTGGCCAGCGCCGTCGCGCAAGGCATGCCCGTCGGCGCTGGCTTTTCGGCCGGGTCCGCCGCCGAGGCGGCCGGTGCTGAAAGTCGAATGACGGCGTTCATCGCCGCGATCGGTCTTGCCGTCCTGGTCATCGTCGGCGCTGGCCTGGTGGAGAGCCTGCCCGAACCGGCTTTGGCGGCGGTCGTCATCGTCGCGCTGGCGCACGCCCTCGATCCGCGCCCGCTTTTGCGATTGTGGAAGCTGAAGCATGACGTCGTCATTGCGCTCGCTGCGGCAGTGGGGGTTATCGCCTTCGGCGTCGTAAACGGCATCACGATTGCGGTCGCGCTCTCCCTGGCCGTTCTGCTGCACAGGCTTGCCACTCCCTACGTTGCCACCCTTGGCCGCCTCGGTCAGGGGCACGACTTCGTCGACATCGCCCGCCACTCCGATGCTGAGACAATTCCGGGGATCTCGATATGGCGACCCGCCCAGCCACTTTTCTTTGCCAATGCGGATGCCATCCTCACCGAAACGGCAGCGAGGATCGGCCGGGACCAGACGGCGCGCGCCATCATCGTCAGCCTCGAGGAAAGCTTCGATCTCGACAGCACCGCCCTCGACGCGCTGCTCGAATTCGACACGCTCGTCCGGGCGCAGAACAAGCGCGTGCAATACGCACGTGTCCATGACCGTGTACGCGACCTGATCGCGCTGGCAGCTCCCGCGCTTCTTTCCTATCTCAGCTACAGTGTCGATGATGCCGTCGCCGCCGTGTCTCAACCAGGGTCCACCACCCCCTTGCCCGGAGCCGTTCAATGACGACCGTCTATGAGCCGCAATTGCAACCGGTCGAGATTGCCGACCTTCGTCCGACCCAGATCACCGTTGGCCTCCTCGAAGTCGCCGACAAACGCCAGGAATGGCGAAGGAATGCAAAGAAACACGGCCCGGAATATCTCGGCCGTCATATGGTGCCGTTCTGGGCCCGAAGGAGCGGGCCTATCTGGTCGACCACCATCACCTCGTGCGCGCCCTTTACGAGGAGGGCGTCGCACATGTGCCGACCAGCATCGTGTTTGACCTCAGCCATCTCGGCAAGGATGAAGGGTCGGTCATGGACCATCGCCACTGGATGTATCCCTTCGATGCCGAAGGTCTGCGCCGACCCCATCGGGACCTTCCAAAGACCATAGCCGGCCTCGTCGACGACCCCTACCGGTCACTGGCGGGTGCGCTTCGCCGAGCGGGCGGCTACGCCAAGGATATCACCCCCTACAGCGAGTTCATGTGGGCGAACCTCCTCCGATCGCGCGTCGACGCGAAGCTGATCGCCAGCGACATAGACAAGGCTTTGCGTGACGCGCTCAGCCTTGCGCATGACAGGTCCGCCAGTTTTCTGCCGGGCTGGTGCGGTGTCTCGGACTGACGGGATTTTTGGGGCGGAAGCTCCACTATCCGGCGTCAGCCGAGCCGACCGGAATTTTCGTTGTAGTATTCCGTTAGTACCTGCGGGCGTACCTGCACTGCTAAGCTCCTCCCATTGGTTTTGGGAGGAACAGATGACAGCTTCGAAAATTCTGATGATCACCGGTGACTTCACCGAAGACTATGAAACGATGGTCCCGTTTCAGACGCTGCTTGCCTGCGGCTATACCGTCCATGCCGCCTGCCCCGGCAAGAAGGCCGGAGAGACGGTCGCGACCGCCATCCATGACTTCGAAGGCGACCAGACCTATTCCGAAAAACGCGGCCACAACTTCGCCCTCAACGCTACCTTCTCCAGTATTCGCGCCGAGGACTACGACGCGCTCGTCATACCCGGCGGCCGCGCGCCCGAGTATCTGCGCCTCAACCCCGACGTCATCAAGGCCGTGCAGCATTTCTTCGAGGCCGGGAAACCGGTGGCGGCCATCTGCCACGGTGCCCAACTTCTTGCAGCGGCCGGCGTGCTGAAGGGGCGCACATGCTCTGCCTATCCCGCCTGCCGCCCGGAAGTCGAACTCGCCGGCGGCATTTATGCCGATATCGCGATCGATGACGCGGTCTCGGACGGCAATCTCGTCACCGCCCCCGCATGGCCGGCGCATCCTTCGTGGCTGCGGCAGTTCATGGCTGTGCTCGACGCCTCCGCCCTGCTACAAACGGACGCCGCCTGAGGAAGCGGAAAAGGGAGGGTCGTGATGTGCGAGTTGTTCATTAAGGCGGACGCAAGGCTCTGGGAAAGCACAACGCGTTCGCTACGCATCGATGGCATGGTGACAAGCGTTCGGCTGGAGAACTTCTTCTGGTCGAAGCTCGAGGAGATCGCCCATCGCGATCGCATGAACGTCACGCAGTTGATAACCAAGCTGCATCATGAGTCCATCGATGCCGGCCACGATCTTGGGAACTTCACTTCGTTTCTGAGGGTCTGTTGCGCGCGCTATCTCGACCTTCAACTGACCGGGGACATTCCGACGGATGTCAAACAACCGATCGCCGGGCTGAACGCTCCGGCGATCCTCGTTCGCGAGCAGGAAAAATACCACTAAGGCAGCGGCCCTCGACGGTTGAGGGCCGCCAAGAACCACCGCACCCTCGGCCGGCTCGCCTGAAGCGGCTGAGGGTATTGCGGTTCGGAAGCGTTCCCGTTGCGAATGTCAGGATGGCTGCGGCGCTGCAGGCGGTCGTCATTTAGACCTTCGCTTGCAGCCGCTCGGCCTGGGCAATGGTGACGCCGCCGATAGTGCCGGGTCCCCGCGTGCAGCGACCGGCAGAGCCATCTGTCGGCCGAGCGCCCGCAGAAGGGAACAGCCTCCACGGCCACACTCGGTTCCCGTCATATCGATACGGAAGCATTCCGCCCGAACTTCCGCACGTTTTCGCTACAGACCCCGAGCACAGCCCACGCCAAGCGGAATTCAGCCATGCTGCCCCGATCAGCCGTATCGACTGCTCGCCATCCCGGCGCCGTTTCCGATTCGGCAACTTCCGGAAGAATCATTGCCTGAAACAGGAAATTTTCGACAAGAATTACCTTTGCCGACTGAAATACTCTTGACGCAGTTCCGTTTCGGAAATTTACTCCGGTCATCAAGGCCGAAATGGAAACGGTGATGACCCAACGCTACCTCGTCGATGATCTGGACCGCGAGATTATCCGTTATCTCTCCGAAGACGGACGCCTTTCGGCGGCCGAGATCGCCGGCCGGATCGGCAGCGTCTCGGAACGCACGATCCGCAACCGCATTGCCGGATTGCTCCAGGCCAAAATGATCGTCATCGGCGCCATTCCAGATCCCGTGGCGCTCGGACGCGATGTCCAGGTCGAGCTTTTGATCGAAGTCGAGCCCGGCAAACAGGAAGACGTCGCCATCCTGCTCGCCGAGTATGACGAGATCGGCTACCTCGCCGCCACGAGCGGTACGGCGAACCTCAGCGCTTCGCTCTTCGTCTCCGACCATGCGGCTTTGCTCGAATTCATCGATCAGGAACTGGGCAAACTGCCCGGCGTCAAGCGCGTCACGAGCTCGGTCGTGCTGCGCCTCTACAAGGTATTTGGCACGAGGACGACCGCAATTAGCCGCGGTACGGATCTCGGCGGCAAGAAAAAGGGATAGACCATGCTTCGTATCGGAGTGGATGTCGGCGGAACCAATACGGATGCGGCGCTGCTGCGCGGCGCCGAGGTCCTGGCCACGGTAAAATCCTCGACCACCGCGGACGTGACATCGGGCGTCAGCGCAGCAATCCGCACGGTCCTGGCCGAAGCAGGCGTTTCTGCCGGCGCGGTCAATGCGGTGATGATCGGCACCACGCACTTCCTCAACGCCATCGTCGAGGGCCGGCACCTTGAAAAGGTTGGCGTTCTCCGACTTTGCGGCGCGGCGACGCGCTCGCTGCCGCCAATGATCGATTGGCCGGACACGCTTCGCCCCGTCGTCGACGGTGGTGCCGCCCTGGTTGGCGGTGGCGTCAATTACGATGGCTCGGAGATTGCGCCGCTCGACGATGTGGCGATCCGCGCGGCGTGCCGCGATTGGCGGGCGCGTGGCATCTCCGCCGTCGCGATCTGCTCGGTCTTCGCCCTGGTCGACCCGAAAATGGAAAACGACGCGGCGGAAATCGTCGCAGAAGAAATGCCTGGCGCGGCAATCAGCCTGTCGCACCGCGTCGGCCGCACCGGCCTCCTGCCCCGCGAAAACGCCACGATCCTCAATGCGAGCCTCCACACGCTCGGACGCGAGACGGTCGGCGCCTTCCGCTCGGCTTTTGCCGCCCTCGGCCTCACCTGCCCGCTTTTCCTCACGCAGAACGACGGCACGCTGATGGCAGCCGAGTTCGCCGAACGTTATCCCGTCTTCACGATCGCGTCGGGACCGACCAACTCCATGCGCGGCGCGGCCTTCCTCACCGGGCTCTCCGACGCGGCCGTGATCGATATCGGCGGCACCACCACGGATATCGGCATGCTGGTCGCCGGCTTTCCGCGCACCCGCAGCGAAGGCGCGATGATCGGCGGCGTGCCGACCAATTTCCGCGTGCCGGATGTCTACTCCTTCGGCCTTGGCGGCGGCAGCATCGTACGCCCCGGTCCGGCTTCGACGATCGGTCCGGATTCGGTCGGTTTTCGGCTGCCGGAAAAGGCTCTCTGCTTCGGCGGCGACACGCTGACGGCAACCGATATCGCCGTCGCTGCCGGCCTCGTCGAGCTCGGAGACCGCAGCCGCCTCAGCCACATCACGCCGGAATTTGCGGAGCAGCTGCTGGCGCAGATGAAGGCCAGCATCGAAACGGTGCTGGATCGCATGAAGCCAAGCGCCGACCCGATCCCCGCCATTCTCGTCGGCGGCGGTTCGGTGCTGGTCGAGGGGCTGCTGGAGGGAACCTCGGTTTCGCTGAAACCTGATCATTTCGGTTCGGCCAACGCAATCGGTGCGGCAATCGCGCAGGTCTCCGGCGAGGTGGACAGCGTGGTTTCGCTCGAAGGCACCACGCGGGAAATCGCACTGGAATCCATTGTCGCGGAGGCTCGGGCGCGCGCCGTCGAGGCCGGCGCAGATGCCGATACGACCACCCTTGCCGAAATCGAAGAAACGCCGCTGGCTTACCTGCCCGGCAATGCCGTTCGCGTCGCCGCGAAAGTGATTGGGGAGTTGCGGGCATGAAGTACTGGACGCTCAGCGAAGCGGATATCGATCGCATCGCCATCGGCTGCGGCATTCTGGGAACCGGCGGCGGCGGTAGCACCTATCATGGCCTGCTGCGTGCCAAGGCGCTTTTGCGCGAAGGCAAGCGCATTCGCATGGTGCGGCCGGCCGACATGGCACCGGATGCCCAGATTCTCGGTATCGGCGGCATCGGTGCCCCGACCGTGGGTATCGAGAAGATCCCGGAAGGCAGTGAGGGCGTCCGGCTATTGAACGCGCTCGAACGACATCTGGGCCGCAAGGTCGATGCACTGCTCGGTGACGAAGTCGGTGGTGGTAACGGCATCGCGCCGATGCTGACGGCGGCGATGGTCGATCTGCCTGTCGTCGATGCGGACGGCATGGGTCGCGCTTTCCCGGAAGTGCAGATGACGACTTTCTTCATCCACGGCCAGGCGGTGCAGCCCGCGGCCCTTGCCGATGCGGACGGCAATGTGCTCGTCGTCACCGACGCGACGACGCCGAAGATGCTGGAGAAGCTGCTGCGCGCCAGCACCATTGCCATGGGATGCACGGCACTGATGACGACGGCGCCGATGTCCGGTGAATTCGTCCGCCGTTTCGGCGTGCCCCACACCACCAGCCAGGCCTGGAGCCTCGGGGATGCTGTCATGAACGCGCGCGCGGCCAAGGAGGATCCGGTCGAGGCCATCTTGAAGCAATCCGGTGGTGTGCGGTTGATGCGTGGCAAGGTGACCGATATCAGCCGCCGCGTTATGGCGGGCTTCACCCGCGGCAAGCTCACCGTTGCGGGCCTGGATGCGGACGCGGGGCGCGCACTGACGGTCGACATCCAGAACGAATATCTGATCGCGCGTGAAGGCGAAGAGATCATCACCATGGTGCCGGACCTGATCTGCATCGTGGATTCAGAGACCGGTCGGGCGATCGGCACGGAAGAGCTGCGCTACGGCCTGCGCATCGACGTGTTGTCCATGCCTGCCCCGGTTCTGCTGCGCAGCGAAATCGCGCTCGCCTCCGTCGGCCCGCGTGCCTTTGGTTACGATTTCGACTTCGTGCCGATGGGCGTGTCTGCGGATGCGCCTGCCGTACCCCACTACAAAGAAGACGCCTAAGCGTCCGCACCTCCAGAACTCGATTGGGAGCCTGACATGAACCGCCGCAATTTCTTGAAAACCGCCGCCCTCACTGCCATCGCCACAGCCGCCGCGTCGCATTGGAATTTTGCCATGGCTGAGGGCACGAGCAGCATCTTCACGCTCGCCTATCCGACGAGCTTTCCGGATCTCGACCCCGCCACCTCCTTTTCCAACGACGGCGCGGTGCTTGCCAATGTCTACGAAGGGCTGACGCGCTACATTCCCGCGACCGACAAGGCCGAAGCCAAAATCGAGCCTCTGCTTGCCACCTCCTGGGACGTGAGCGCAGACGGCAAGACCTGGACCTTCACCCTGCGTGATGGCGTGAAGTTCCATGACGGCAGCCCGCTGACCTCACAGGCGGTCAAGGGCTCGATCGAGCGGACCAAGAAAATCGGCGGCGGTGCGTCCTTCATCTGGGGCCCGGTTTCGTCCATCGAAACGCCGGAACCGCTGAAGGTAGTCTTCGTGCTTTCCGAACCGCAGCCATTGGACCTCATCGCATCAGCCGGCTTTGCCGCCTGGATCTACGCGCCTTCTGCGCATGACAAGGAAGCGTCCTGGTTTAACGCCGGCAACGATGCAGGGACCGGGGCGTTCAAGATTTCGCGTTACGAGCCCGGTCAGCGCGCCGTTCTCGACCGGGTCGAAGGCTATTGGGGCAAGGTGCCGGATGGCGCCTTCCAGACGATCTCGTTCGAGATCGTCGAGGATGCGACGCTCGCTCAGAACATGATCGAGAGCGGCCAGGCCGACTGGACCTACAGTCTTCCCTACGAAAACCTCGAGGCGTTGAAGTCCAATCCCGATCTGAACGTGGTCGTCAATCCTTCCTTCGAAACGCTGTTCGGCCTCTACAATGTCAAGCGTGCGCCGCTCGACAAGGTCAAGGTGCGTCAGGCTCTGTCACTCGCCTTTCCCTATGACGACGTGATCGCCGCGGGAACGAGCGGCTTCGGCACACGCGCCAAGGGCGTCGTCCCGGCCGGCATCTGGGGCCACGATGCCAATGCGCCGATCCCGAAGACCGATCTGGAAGCCGCAAAGGCACTTCTTGCCGAAGAAGGCGTAGAGCCAGGCCTGGAACTGGTCATGACCTACTCCACATCCCAGGCGATCGAGGCGGTCGCAGGCGAACTCTGGAAGGCCAATCTCGAGACGCTCGGCATCACGCTGAAGCTCCAGCCGATGGCATGGGAAGCGCAGTGGCAGCTCGGCAAATCGAACCCCGAAGCGGCGCAGGACATTTTCGTTATGTTCTGGTGGCCGACCTTCGTCACCCCCTATGACTACCTCTTCAACCTGTTCCACAGTGAAGAGAAGCCGAATTTCAATCTCGGCTACTATTCCAACCCCGAGGTGGACGCCAAGATCGATGAAGCGGCCAAGCTCTCGGGCACGGACCGCCCGCGCGCCGAGGCGCTGTTCGTCGAGGCGCAGTGCAAGATCATCGAGGACGCGGCAGCCATCTTCATGCTTGACCAGCCGAACGTCCACATCATCCGTGCGGACATCAAGGGCTATGCCGACAATCCGGCCTACGGGCACATCGCCTTTGTCAACGATCTGAGCCGGTAGGCACGCGGGGGGTCTGATGGAACTTCTACGCTACATCCTGCGCCGCACGTTTCTCTCCGCCTTCGTTTTGGTGGGCGTGACCTTCCTGGTCTTCGTGGTGGCACAGGTCGTACCGTCGGACCCCGCAGCGCTCTATGCGGGCCCGCGTCCCACGGCCGAGCAAATCGAGAAGGCGCGCCAGGAGCTTAATCTCGACGCGCCTCTTCCGGCCCGTTTCGCGACTTTCACCGGCGCCATGGCGTCCGCCGATTTCGGCATCTCCTACAAGTCCAGACGCCTCATCGCGGAGGATCTCAGGGCCTATCTTCCGGCCACCCTGGAGCTTGCCATATTTTCGACCGGCCTTGCGCTCCTGATCGGTATCCCGCTCGGCGTCATCGCCGCGGCGCGGCAAGACGGTTGGGCGGACCGGTTCTGCAGTTTCGGTTCTATCGCGGCCGTCGCGATGCCGACCTTTTTCCTGGCCATGATCCTGCAGCTCATCTTTGCGCAATGGCTTGGTATCCTCCCGCTCTCCGGCCGACTTTCCAGAGAGATCGCGATCTCCGCGCCGCTGCCGATGGTGACCGGTTTCAACTTGATCGACGCGCTCATCGCCGGCCGCCTCGACGCATTCGGCGATGCCCTGACGCATCTGATCCTGCCGGCGTTGACGCTCGCCTCCTATCCTGCAGGCGTCGCCATGCGGCTGACACGCTCGGCCATGATCGAAATCCTTGAGCGCCGCCATATCGTTGCGGCCCGCGCGCTCGGCCTTTCCGAACCGCGCATCCTATTTGGTCACGCGCTGCCGAACGCCATGGGGCCGGCGCTGACAGTGATCGGTCTCTCCTTTGCCTATGCCCTGACCGGCGCGGTGCTCGTCGAGATCATTTTCGCCTGGCCGGGTCTCGGCCGTTACGTCTCCGAAGCGATCCTCGCCAAGGACTTTCCGGTCATCGCCGCCGTCACCATGGTTGTCACCATCTGCTACGTCGTGATGAACCTGCTGATCGATATCACCCAGGCCCTTGTCGACCCGCGGGTGGCGCTGTCATGAAAAAGCTCCTCCAACGCCTCGGCTGGCCTGGCACCCTCGCCCTTGCCATCGTCCTTCTCTTCGTGCTCGTCGCGCTCTTCGCGCCGTGGATCGCGCCTTATCCCGTGCAGGGGGCCGGCGGACCGAATGTTGTCGCCAAGCTCTCGCCGCCCTCCGCAGACTACTGGCTGGGTACAGACCATCTTGGCCGGGATATTCTGAGCCGCATTGCTTACGGCACCCGGGTGTCGCTGACGAATGGTATGCTAATCGTCGCCTTCTCGCTGCTCATCGGCCTGCCGATCGGTCTTGCCGCCGGCTACTTCGGCGGTTGGGTCGACGAGGCGCTGATGCGCGGCACCGACGTCTTCCTTGCCTTCCCTGCACTATTGCTAGCGGTGCTGATGGCCGCCGCCCTCGGACCGGGCTTTCTGAACAGCGTCATCGCCGTCGCTGTCACCTGGTGGCCCTGGTATGCGCGACTGGCCCGCGCGGAGGTGCTGGTGCTGCGTGGTCAGCCCTATGTGGAGGCGGCGCAACTCTCCGGCGTCTCGCATTGGCGCATCATCCTCCGCCACATCCTGCCGGCGACAGGCAGGCCGCTGACCGTGCAGGCTGCTCTCGATGTCGGGCCGGCACTTCTTACCGCGGCTGCCCTCTCCTTCCTTGGCCTGGGCGTGTTGCCGCCGACCGCCGACTGGGGCCAGATGGTCGATGCCGGTCGAAAGTTCTTCCCCGCGCGCTGGTGGTATTCGGCGATGCCGGGCCTCACCATCTTCGTCATCGCGCTCGCCTTCAGCGTGCTCGGCGATGCGCTGCGAGAGCGCAAGGGAGGGACTGCTCGTGCCTCTGCTTGATATCCGCAACCTGTCGGTCAGCATCCCGACATCAGAAGGCGACGTTCACGCGGTGCGTGCGGTCAGCCTCGAGATCGAGCGCGGCGAGATCCACGGCGTCATCGGCGAATCCGGCTGCGGCAAGACCATGACCGGGATGGCGGCACTTGGCCTGGCTCCGAAGGGTGCCCGCATCGTTGCCGACCGGTTCCATTTTGACGGCGAGGATCTTCGCGAGCATGCGGCGCGCCTGCGTGGCCGGCGCATCGGCATGATCGCCCAGGATCCTGCCGCCGCCCTCAATCCGGTTCTCAGCATCGCCACGCAGATGGACGATGTGATCCGCGCCCATCGCGACCTGCCGCATCGGGCGAGGCGCGCGGAGGCGATCGATCTGCTGGCCTCAACGGGACTGTCTGATCCTGAAAGAGTGCTCCGCAGCTATCCGCACCAGCTTTCCGGCGGCATGCAGCAGCGCGTGGTCATCGCCCAGGCGCTGGCGACCGGCGCGGACTTCCTGATCGCCGACGAGCCGACCACAGCGCTCGACGTCTCGGTCGGCGCCCAAGTTCTGGCGCTTCTGCGCAAGCTGGTGACCGAGCGCGGCCTCACCGTTTTGATGATCACCCACGACATGGACGTCATCGCCGAGGCCTGCGATCGTGCAACCGTGCTCTACGCAGGCCGCTCCGTCGAGAACGGCCCGGTCGATGCCGTGTTGCAAAATCCCGGGCACCCCTACACCCGTGCCCTGCTCGCCGCACTCCCCGACGCTGCACCGCTCGGAGCACGGCTTGCGGCCATCGAGGGCTCCATCCCGCCGCCGCGCTCGGCAATTGCCGGCTGTGCCTTTGCCACGCGCTGTCCCCAGGCGCTCCATGAGTGCGCAGTCACGCCACCGCCGGAGCGCAGCCGTGCTGCGCATCGCTGGCTATGCCACCTGCCGGAGGATGCTGCATGACCACGCCGATACTGGACATCGACAATCTCGTGATCCGCTACCGCGCCGGTCTCTTCGCGGCGCGCCCAAAACCCGCAGTCAACGGCGCAAGCTTCCGCCTTGCCAAGGGCGAGACCCTCGGCATCGTCGGCGAAAGCGGCTCTGGCAAGACAAGTCTCCTGCGCGCCATCCTTCGGCTCCTTCCGGTGGAAAGCGGGCAGATCCGGCTCGACGGCCAGGACTGGCTTGCGCTGCGGGGCAGCGCGTTGCGCCGGGAACGCCAGAAGATCGGCGTCGTGCTGCAAAACCCCTTCCTCTCGTTGAGCCCGAGATTGACGATCGCCGATATCCTTGCCGAGCCGATCCTGGCGCAAGGCGGCCGACACGACGCGGCCATGCGGAAGAAGATCGCGGGCCTGCTCTGCGACTGCGGGCTGCCGGCCGATTTTCTCGACCGACGCGCAAGCGAACTCTCCGGTGGTCAGGCCCAGCGCGTGGCGATCGCCCGCGCACTGGCGCTGGAGCCGAGCCTCCTCATTCTCGACGAGCCGACATCGGCGCTCGACGTCTCGGTGCAGGCACAGATCCTCAATCTCCTTTCGGATCTGAAGGAAAGCCGCGGGCTGTCGATGCTCTTCGTAACCCATAATCTGAAGGTCGTCGCACATGTCTCCGACGCGCTTCTGGTCATGCGGCACGGCGACGTCATCGAATTCGGCAGAACGAAAGAGGTGATCGGCGCTCCAGCCGATCCCTATACGCGCGAACTGCTTTCCTACGGGCGCCGCGAAAAGCTTGTCGAGCACGAACTGGCTCCCGGCTGACGCCAAGCGCCTCCTCGCTTTCGTTTTCAGTGGTCTGCATAGGCAACGACTGAACTGCCACTGCCCAATCTCACTGCGCAACCGGCGGCCATGCGATGACCGCCGGTGCAATTGGTCGTCTCGGCGTCAGAGGCGGGCTACTTCGTGACCGTCAGCATCGCATGCATGCCGGCTTCGAAGTGTCCCTTGATATTGCAGAGCAGTACATAGGACCCTGGCGTGAGCTTGGCCTTCATCTGGCCAACGGCACCCGGTTTCAGGTCGGACACCTCGCCAAGGCTTTTCAGCTGCTTTTCGTTGACGCGGTGCTTGGCCGCGACGACATCGATCTTCTGGTCGGCCGATTTCAGCTTGATCAACACCATCTCGTGCTCTTCTGTCATTGCGTCGTTGTGGACCATAAACGTCGTCTCGCCGGCCTTGATGGTCGATTGATCCAGTGTGAGGGTCATCGAACCGCCAGCCTCGCCGCTCTCGACAACTTTGACGGTTGTGCCGGCAAATGCAGGCGACGTCAGACAGATGAAAGTAAGCACTGCTAGCTTGTTTCGGGTGAACCGCATTTTAAGTTTCCCTTTTTTTGCTGCCGTTTATCGGCGATTTGCGCCATGACGCGAGACCTTGCTGACCGGTGGGCTCTTCCTTGGTCAGGACGCGATCGTGCGTTCAGCCTCGGCGCAATGAGCGGAACCGATCGGCAATGCCGTGCGGCCCCGACGCCGTTCTAGGCGACACACCCTGTCCATCGGCTGTCCTGCAGCTGCATTGTGACGGCGCCAGGGTTTTGCGGACGGAACCGGCTCGACACGCCATCGCTTGGTTGGAGGCCGCCATCAGCAGCCTCCTCCAGTACAGTCGGACGAGCCGATGGACAGGGTGTGGCCTCCGCCGGCCGTGCTTTGGCGAAAAGTCTCCCGATGCGGCTTTCGCCAGATCAATCCGCGCGTTCAGCGGCCCCGGCCGCCGCCGCCACGTCCTCCACCGCCGCCACCACCACGGAAGGCCGCCCCACCGCCCCGACCGCCACCACCGTGGAACCCGCCGCGGCTGCCGCCCTGAAAACCGCCGCCGCGATAGCCGCCGCCACGGTCAAAGCTTTGGAAGTTGCGGCCGGACTCCTGATAGAGCCGGCCATAGTTGCGGCTCAGTTCATTCTGGTTGCCGAACTGTCGTCCGGCGCGATCCAAGGAAAGATGGTCCGGCGCCCGCTGACGAGCCTGCTGGTTGCGGCGTGGTGCGGGCCTTGTCTCGACCCGGTTCTGAATACGTTGGGCGGCTTGAGGTCGATTGGATGCTGCACGCTGACCGGCATCTCGCAGGTTCTCTCCGTCCGGCCGCTGAACCGGTTGCCAGCCATCCGGCGTGTGCTTCTGCCACTGCCCGTCCTGGCGACGATAGACGCTGCCGTCGCGACCGGCATAGACGTCACCACCCTTGCTGCCGACGATGAAGCCTTTGTTGCCTTCCGTGTTGCGCCAGCGCAGACCGCCGGCACTGCCTGTTGTTCCGCCGCTGATACGCGCGAATTCTCCGCCGTGCTTGACGGCAACGCTGCCCCAGGAACCGTAGACATTCTGCCCGCCGCGCGCGACCATGGCGTTGCCGGTCCTTGGATTGTAGGCGGAGATGAAGCCCCGTTCGCCGCCAGGTCCTGCCGCAGCACCAGCGCGGAACCGGGTCCCGGTGACGGGATTATAAGCCGCGCCAAATGCCAAACCCCTCTCGGGACCGTAGGCATAGCCATAGCGGCCGAAGGTTCCGTAGGCCGGGTTGTATGAGGCGCCAAACCCATAGCTGATCGGAGGCGGATAATAGGGCCAATCGTCATCGTAATAGTCCCAATAGGGTGGATAGTACCAACCTGAGCCCCAGACGACCGTGTCCCAGGCGAGATAGGTATAGAGATAGCCGAGGGTGTAGCCGTACCAGACGGCGTCCGGTTCCGTGTCGTAAACGCGGACATAGGTGGCGTTATAGACCGGAGACGACGATGGAATGCCGTAGATCTCATCGGCAACCGCGCGCGCAACGGCAAAGGGCCCGGTCGGCGTATCGCCGACGAACCAGATGCCATCCTTGAGGACGAAATACTTGTCCGCGACCTTGATGACCTGCTCGTTTGCGTTGACGGCATAAAACAGGGACGTGCCTTCGATCGGCTCGAACTTCGGCTCTCCATTGTAGCGTACGTCCACCTTCAATGAACCATCGGTCGAAACCCGCGCAAGCTTCGGAATGCTCGCCCTCAGACGCGCCATTGCGCTTTCGGAGGTGCCGGGGATCGAAGCACGCACGGCTGAGTAGGGCGCGTCGTCGGGTAGATTCACGAAATCTTCCGGCAGATCGGGAGTGGCAAAACTCCAGGGTCCTTCGAGCGAGGCTGATGAGAACCACCTGCCGGAGAGAAGGGTGTACCAGTTCTTGCTAGCCCTATGGAAAAAGACCGAGCTGGTCGTATTGGAAACCCAATCTAGCCCTGTGCCCGTCACCGGTTCCAGGACCGGCTTTCCGTCAAAGATCAAGAGCTCCGCTGGCTTCTCCGAATAGTAAACCTTCGGGATCTCGTTCTCGTTGAAGCGCGTTGGCGGAAGGGAGGCCTTTACCCCTTTCCAGTTCTCGATGTCCGGCAGTTTGGAAAACAGATCCGGAACCGTTTCTGCCTCAACCCAGCTGGTCTCCAATGTCTTCGAGGTGAGCCAGTTCTTGTCGCTTCGCAGATAGTAATCGCCTGATTGTTCGACTTTAAACAGGTCCCAATTCGTGTTGACCACGAACGATAGGCCCTCAACGCCCTTGACCGGGGCCGTAACCGCCTTGCCATCCGTCTGCAACAGGATCGCTGGCGCCTCGCTCTCAAAGATCGGCGGCGGGTCGGCCTTGATATCCGGAACGTCTGCGAGACGCTCAAAATCCGCAAGGCTCGCGGCCAGTCGCTGCTGTGACACGACGATCGGATCGGTAGGAACAAGCTTGCCGATATCGAGCGCGAGATCGGCAAGTTGCTGGCGGTCGAGCGCAGAGAACTCGAGCCGCGTGGTGCGAACATCCGTCAGAGTGACGTTTTCAGATGCATCGTCAGCGACGGTCTTGGCCGAAAGCCCGATGATCCCGTAGACCGGCTTCGCGTCTGCCGCCGATTTGAGTTCGGTGGCGACAAGAGCCTCGAGCACCTTGAAATCCTTCCAGGATGTTATCTGCGGCTGAAAGAGCGTGATCGTCGCGCCCTTGTCGGTGTTGAACACCCTTGGCCAGGCAGGCGCGGTGGCGTCTGACTGGTTGAGATATTTGCCCGCAACGAACCCATTTGCGCCGGAATAACTCACGGCACACCAGCTGGCTTCCGAATCACACTCCTTGATATCGACTTCCTCTCCCTGGGGGATGACGCGTATCGCGTCAAATCCAGTGCCCGGGCCTACCCTGAAATTCACATTTGCCGTCAGGACGGCGGGGTCCGCAAATGCAGAGGTCGAGAAGAACGAAGCGACCGTGAGGTAGGCAAGAATTCTACGCATGATCACATTCCTTCATTGGTGTGTACGGTGTGTTCAAGTCCTGTTGGCTGAAAGTTGCACTAGGCACGGATCGTCGCGCAAAGGCGTCTCGAGATCGCAGCTATTCGGCGTCGTTTAATTCGGAAATCATTGCACATTCGATGACGAGTGCAACTGGCAATGCGGCCAACTTCTAATTAAACCGGGCGTTGAACGATGCCTTCTCTGTTGCCCGTAGAGCAGACCCCATCGCGGCGCCCCCCGGTTGGTGGAGCGGCTGGAGAACGGCATCTTCCGATATCGTGAATGTCCAACCTTGCAGATGGTTTCGGTACCCCCGCCTGACGGGAAAGGGCGTGCTTTTCGTGCTCTCCTTTTCGGGCCGCAAGAGTTATCCTGTGTTCGAATATCGAGATTGCCAAGAAGGCCGGCGCACGTATAGTTTCCATCTCTCCCGGCGGCTTCGTCGTCGCCTCCCACCGATGAAAACGTCATTCTCAACGCCTGCCGCTTGTCGATCCACTCCTCATCGTACCGATCTGCGGCACCCAGATGTATGATGCTCGACGTGCTTTTTTACCCTGCTCGCGCGCAAATGCGAGGCAGATGCTTCATGAAACTGATGCAAGGATAGTGAACATGGAAACGACCTTTTCTCCGGTGCTGACCGTTTGCGGCATCGAGGAGCTTCCGGGGCAGAGCAGCCGAAACGTGACCCACGTTCTGTCGATCGTCGATCCGGAACTCCCGGAACTGGAAGCTTTCGGCGCCTATGGCGAACACCACCGCACGACGCTGCGTTTCCACGATATCATTGCGGCGGCACCGAACCGGGTGATGCCCCGCCCGGACCACGTGGAGGCCATTCTTCGCTTCGGTACAGATTTCCTGATACGGCAGGATCGGGAAGCCGCGAGCCATGTACTGGTTCATTGCCATATGGGCGTATCGCGCTCGACGGCAGCCATGCTGACCCTCATGGCGCAGGCAAACCCGGATGAGCCCGGCGAAAGCCTCTTTGCCCGCCTTGCCGCCATACGCCCGCAAGCGTGGCCGAATTCCCAGATGATTGGCTTTGCCGACGAGCAGCTCGGTCGCCGGGGTGACCTCACTGCGGCGCTTGCCCGCCACTATGGTCGGCAGATCAAGAGCCGCCCCGAGTTCACCGAATGGATGACGACACTCGGCCGCGATGCCGAATTGCAGATGGCCATCCACGACTGACCGCCTAAGGCGCACCCGGTCTCGAGGCATCATCGGCAGAGGCGCTCAGCGTGGATATTGTAGAATTCTTCGCAGAGCGCCCACCTTCAGGAACACCGCGCGATCCAAGTGGCTGGCAGCAGCGACAGCAGACTCTCGCCTCCACGATGGCCGATGTCTGCAAGATGCGGCCAATGGCGACGCACGGCAAAAAGGGAACGGCATGATGAGCGAGCGTGACGTCGAAGAGATTTCCGCACTGATGATTGCAAGCTTCCGCCAGCTGACAGGCAGAAGCTTAGGTGATCCTTCCGCGGATGGCAGGTGGCTTTATGCATCCGCGCCGTTCGCCTTGCTCGCACATGACCGGTCCGAGGATCCCCGTTTCATATACGCGAACAAGACGGCCCAGGCCTGTTTCGGATACTCTTGGGAGGAATTCATCGGTATGCCGTCGCGCCTTTCTGCCGAGGCGCCAGACCGCGAAGAAAGGCAGCGTCTTCTAGACGGCGTCTCCGCCAAAGGTTTCATCGACAACTATCGCGGCGTTCGGATCGCGAAATCCGGACGCCGGTTCTGGATCGAAAACGCGACCGTCTGGCAGCTTGTGCGCACCGACGGCGCCTGTGTCGGCCAGGCCGCCGTCTTTCACACCTGGAAGCACCGGTAAGAGCGCTTTGCGCCTTATCTTGTGACCGCTCGAGACGCTGCTTCCCGCCTCCTAATAGAGAGATTGTCTACGGTTGCCCCTACCTTTGGCCAAAGTCTCTGCCGCCCACCCCGGCAATAGACAATCTGTCGCCTTCCCTCTGGCAGACTTCTTCCAGACAACCAGAGGAGGCCGCCATGACCGCCGTATTTGCCCGCACGACCTTTCACGACGCCCTCGCCCGCCTTGCCGATCCGCACCTGCTCAGGGAGCTCGCCTATGTCGGCGGTCGCTGGATCGCCGGCCATGACGGTGCCGGCTTCAAGGTGACGGATCCCGCCTCGTCGGCGACCATCGCCTGGGTCACAGCCCTTGATGCCGAGCAGGCCGGGGAGGCGATCTCGGCCGCGAGCGACGCGCTGCCCGCCTGGCGCAGCATGCTGCCGCAACAGCGCTCCGCGATCCTGCGCAAGTGGCATGACCTGATCCTGGAGGCCCGCGAGGATCTTGCGCTGCTGATGACGCTGGAACAGGGCAAGCCGCTTGCCGAGTCCAGTGCCGAGATCGACTATGCGGCCTCTTTCATCGAGTGGTATGCCGAGGAAGGAAAGCGCCTCAACGCCGAAAGCGTCACCAGCCATCTTCCCGGAGCCGAGATGATTGTCCGCCGCGAGGCTCTCGGCGTCGTCGGCATCGTGACGCCGTGGAATTTCCCCTCCGCCATGATCACCCGCAAGGCCGCAGCGGCCCTTGCCGCCGGCTGCACCGTCGTTGCGCATCCCTCCAGCGAAACACCGCTTTCAGCACTTGCCCTTGCCGAACTCGGCGAGCGGGCCGGCCTGCCCTCAGGTGTCTTCAACGTGGTGACAGGGGATGCCGCCACCATCGTTGGCCGCATGAATGCCGATGCGCGCATCCGCGCCATGAGCTTCACCGGGTCGACGGAGATCGGCAAGCTGATTGCCGGCCAGTGCGCACGGACGATGAAGCGGCTGGTCATGGAACTCGGCGGTCACGCGCCGCTGATCGTCTTCGCCGATGCCGACGTGGAGAAGGCAGCCGATATCGCGATCGCCGCAAAGTTCGCGACGTCTGGCCAGGATTGCCTCGCTGCCAATCGCATCTATGTCGAGCGGCCGATCCTCAGGGCTTTTGAGGAGGCCTTTGCTGCGCGGATTGCGCGCTTGAAGGTCGGCACCGGGCTCGACCGCGACAGCGAAATCGGCCCGCTGATGCACGAACGAGCGATCGCCAAGGTTGAGGAGCAGGTGGCCGACGCGCTGCGGCTTGGCGCCAAGCTTGCAGTCGGCGGACGGCGCCACCCGGCCGGGCCGCTTTTCTTTGAACCCACACTCCTGACCGACGCGCCCGACGAGGCACTGATCATGCGCGAAGAGACATTCGGTCCGGTCGCAGCCGTGACGGCCTTCGACGACGAGGACGAAGTGATCGCCCGCGCCAACGACACTGAGTATGGCCTCGTCGCCTATGTCGTCACAGAGAGCGGCGCGCGCCAGATGCGTCTCGGACGGGCGCTTGAGTACGGCATGGTCGCCATCAATCGGGTGAAGATCACCGGCGGACCGATCCCCTTCGGAGGCTGGAAGCAGTCGGGCCTCGGCCGCGAAGGCTCCCGCCACGGCATCGAAGCCTTCACGGAACTCAAATACCTCTGCATCGACACGGCCGCCTGAGCGCGCGCGCCACATTTCATACGCGAAAGGAAAGACCATGCTCGACAGAAGCAACGAACTTACCGCCTGGGACCGTGATCACTTCTTCCACCCGTCCACGCATATGGGCATGCATGCGCGCGGCGAGACGCCGACCCGAGTCATCGGCCGCGGCGAAGGCGTCTACATTACCGACACCAGCGGCAAGACGAGCCTTGACGCATTTGCCGGCCTCTACTGCGTCAATGTCGGCTACGGCCGGCAGAAGATCGCCGACGCGATCGCCGAGCAGGCCAAGAACCTCGCTTACTACCACGCCTATGTCGGTCACGGCACAGAAGCCTCGATCAGGCTGTCCAAGTTGATCATCGATCGCGCGCCTCAGGGCATGAGCCGTGTCTACTTCGGTCTTTCAGGTTCGGATGCCAACGAGACCAACATCAAGCTGATCTGGTACTACAACAACATCCTCGGCCGGCCGGAAAAGAAGAAGATCATCTCACGCTGGCGCGGCTATCATGGGTCCGGCGTCATGACGGGCTCGCTGACCGGCTTGCATCTCTTCCACAACGCTTTCGACCTGCCGCGCGCGCCGATCCTGCACACGGAAGCGCCCTACTTCTTCCGCCGCCCGGACCGGTCGATGGATGAAGAGCAGTTCTCGCAAGATTGCGCCGACAAGCTCGAAGAGATGATCCTGGCCGAAGGACCGGAGACGATCGCCGCCTTCATCGGCGAGCCGATCCTCGGTACGGGCGGCATCGTACCACCGCCGAAGGGCTACTGGCAGAAGATCCAGGCGGTGCTCGAAAAATACGAGATCCTGCTCGTCGCCGACGAGGTGGTCACCGGCTTTGGCCGTCTCGGGACGATGTTCGGCTCCGACCATTACGGCATGAAGCCCGACCTCATCACCATTGCCAAGGGCCTGACCTCTGCCTATGCGCCCCTTTCCGGCACGATCGTCTCCGACAAGATGTGGCAGGTGCTGGTGCAGGGCTCTGACGAGCTGGGCGCGATCGGCCATGGCTGGACCTATTCCGCCCATCCGATCTGCGCGGCCGCGGGCGTTGCCAATCTCGAACTGATCGACGAATTGCGCCTTGTCGAGAACGCCGGCAAAACCGGCGCCTATTTCCGCTCGGAACTGGCGAAAGCGCTTGCCGACCACAAGCATGTCGGCGAGGTGCGTGGCGACGGATTGATGGCGGCGGTCGAGTTCGTCGAGGACAAGGACGACCGGGCCTTCTTCGACCCGGCAAAAAAGGTCGGCCCGCAGATCGCCGCCGCCCTCCTGGAACGCGGCGTCATCGGCCGCGCCATGCCCCAAGGCGACATCCTCGGCTTCGCACCACCACTCTGCCTGACGAAGAAAGAGGCTGACATCGTCGTGAAAGCGGCCGCAGACGCGATCACATCCGTGCTCGGCTCAAAGTAAGGCCCGGCGAGCAGGAAACGATGAAAGAGGCCCAATGGCGCAATCATGCGTTTCCATTCCCTGCATGCCCGGCCGCGCAAGCGACCGGGCATAAGCTCGAAGTTCAGAAGGGCCCGCGGCCACGCGCTCAATGAAGCCTCTGGTGTCTCGGACCGAAGAAACCTCCGGTCCTCACCTTGAAGCGAATTCAAGAACGATGGCGTGCCCGCGCGGACACAGCTACGCCTGCCTCTCTCGCTTCAGCAGGTATTGAGCTGTGGTGAGGTAATAGTTCCGGGCGTTAGCATTGATCTGGCGTTCGCCCAACTCGATCAGCGCCTGGGCCTTGATCTCCTTGGCTGCCATATTCGCAGGGTCAAGGGCCAACACATGATCGATCATTTCTGCCGCCCATTGAAACTCCTTGGCCTCAATGGCTTCCCGGGCGCGGGCGATGACCTTATCTAGGCCTCCTGCCATTTCGAGCATCTTTCGGGCGCGCTCCCCGGGCGGCAGAGGATTCAAATTCGTGGCATTTCCATCGAACCAGCCGACGTAATCGGCGTAAATACCACGCACAGCCCACGCGACAGTGCCATAGTATTCTTGCAGGTAGGGGCTCTTTGAGAGCTCAGGAGAGAGTTTCACCTCCTGAACAAGCTCGTCGGGTGTCTTTCCTTGTTTGATCCCGGCCAGGGTCTGGTCGAGGACGGTCTTGATGCCGTCGCGGTAATCGGTGAGAGCCTTGCGGACCTCGTCCTTCCCGAGGATCGGGCGCATGTGGCCCTGGACCATGTAGGTGGCGTCCAAGGCGAGCATTTTGTCGAGGCTTGCGATCCACTTCTCCGGCGGCCTCAGCTTCAGGCCGCGGATCGGCGAGAGGTTCGGGTATGATTTCAGGAAATCATCGCCGGGGACCAGCACTCCCTTCCCGGCGATCCAGATCGCCGTGTTCTCAGGAGACTCCCCTGGCGTATGGATGAGCTGCATCTGCACCCCCGCCAGCTCTATGGTCTCGCTCTCCCCTCTGAACGTGCGGGTCGGCGGCAGGAATCCCTCCCGCGTATGCGGGGTCACACGGCCATATTCGAGCTGCGTACCCGCGTTGATGAACAGATGGTCAGCGAGCTTGGTGCCGAAGGCATCACCGCCGTCGCGCGGTCCTCTTCCGAACTCAGGACCAGATTCCAACAGCGTCTGATGGCTGTAGATTTCGGGGTTGTCAGATCCGGCAAACACGCTCGCGCCGCCGGAATGGTCCGGGTGATTGTGCGTGTAGATGATTGCCAGGACGGGACGTACGAAGCGATTCCCGAAGGCGTCCACGATCGCCTTTGCGTCGACAGGGTTTGCAGACGTGTCGACGATAATGGAGCCTTTCTCCCCCTGGATCAGCGTGACATTGCTCGCCGAATACCCCACGGCAGCAAAGACACCGTCCGTTATTTCGATGACTTCCTTCCGGAATTCTGCGGAACTCGCACGCAGTTGCTCGCGCCCGGCGAATTCATCTGGAGACGCGGGCGACGTCTGCCCGAGTGTTGATGCGACCATCAAGGTTAGTCCTACTTCACGGCTCCACGAGCCTTGCATGGTACGTTCAGAAATGACGGCGACCGGCCGTCTGTCGTTACGGTTGCGACTGCAACGCATCCCGTGGACTTGATATGGGAATAACTGACGGAAGTCCCGTCCTTCCTTGCGGCCAGGGTCTGCGTGGTGATCGTCGGAGACCTCAAGTCTCTTCGGCCGTGGGGCTAAAACGCGGCCGGCTGTCCTGGCCAAGCGGCGTGCCAGTGGAAAGCTACCTTTCTTTGCGCTGGTTCAAACAGCCCGGTTCCTCTTGCCTTTAGGCTGGACGTCGAAATACCGGATCGTGATTGCGCAGCGCCGAAAGATGCCGCTACGCAACTCTGGACGTGGAACAAACGTAATGCGAGCAGCCGAACCCGCGATGACATCGACATTGGCCCAGACAAAAGAGGACATCAGCCGTGCGATCGCACGGATGCACGGCGCGATCTTGAGCAGCGCCATCGACTGCGAATGCCGTGACCGCGTGGGCGAGGCACTGCGCGACCTTGAGAGGCTGGAGCGCGAGCGGATCGAGCGGAGCCTGTTGACCGCGGCCGGCGAGCAACGGCGTAGGATCGCGGCACTTCTCGAACTGCTGGATGATTTCGACCCGAAGGAGACAGATACGCTCGACGACGGCACCATGGCTGAGGCGGGCCTGCTCTTCGCCGATATCGCCGCCGCCGCAGAGTTGGGTTCCTATCTGCTACGACAAGCGCGCCAGGTTCACCATTCGTCCGACGTGGTGCAGGAGGTGAGCAATCGTGCCGCACCCAGCGAGTGACCTTTGCCCAGCGCGTTTCGAAGGCTTGCAGCGCCGCGACGCCTCGCAGCGCAGCCGGTTCAGAGACGCGCTTCTGGACATTGCCATGTCCCAAACCGTTGCGCTCGGGGAAATGAGCTTGCTTCTCGAAACCCTGCAAGACGATAGAGGAACCGGAAGCACAGACTGGCGCTGATGTGGCCGTCTCTCGCGTCCTGGCCGTTGCGGCGAGTAGTGACATCCGGTTCGCCACGGAACCCGACGAAGGCTGCTCACATTGATCCTGGAGCCCATCCGTACAGACGCTGCGCATGGTCATGACAGGGCCGTTTGGCAGGGTGGGCCGCTCCGGAAGCGGCCCACCCTTCGTCGTCCGCTTAGATATCCCAGTCGGAGTCCAGCGAGTACGCCTCGATGGTGTCGATCTTCATCTCCGCGCCGTCGGCAAAGTCGTCATTAGGCGTGTCGGCCATCCCTCCAACCGCGAGATTGACGAGCATATACATCGGCTCGTGCATATCCGCGGGCGTGTCCGTGCGGGCGATCTCCGTGTCGTCGAAGTACCAGACGATCTCATCTTCCGTCCAAAGCACGCCATAGTCGTGAAACCCATCGGTATCGGCGACCTGCACTCCGTCTCGGCTCACGGTGTGCTCGCCACTTTCGTTGGAATGGGCGGTGGTGATCACGGTATTGGTGTCCTGCCCGCGCATTTCGACGACGTCGAGTTCCGGCGGCCAGGAGCCGTCGGCGGGTAGCAGCCAGAAAGCGGGCCAGGCGCCTTGATCGTCCGGCATGTCGGCTCGCATCTCGAAGTAGCCGTAGGTCTGGGCGAAGGACGAATAGGTCGTCAGCATCCCGGACGTGTAATCATAGCCACTGATCTCGGACTGGATTTCTTCCGAGGCGCGCTCGGCGGTGATCGTCAGCACGCCGTCCTCGACCGAAAACGGGTTGATGGAAGCGGTCGGCTCATAACTCGGATTGACGTACCATTGCAGCTCGCCGTTTTCGGTTAGCGTTGCCCCCTCTTCCGGCGCCCACCAGTATTTCGCATCCCAGACACCGCCTGTGTCGCTGCGGAGTTGAAGCGTGTCGAAATCATCGGAGAAAGTCTGCGTGAAGGCGGACCGGTCCAGGCTCAGCTTGAACTGGTTCTCCTGCAATTGGTCGGTTGTCGTATCGGCGAACACCACACTTTCGCCGTCGGCGAGATGAAGGCGGAGATCGTCCCCCTCCTGGGCAGAATTGGCCAGGACCTGGTCGAACGAGGTGAACCCATAGCCGTCAAGGCGGACAGTGTCGTTGGAGCTGAAATCGGCGATGAGATCGCTGCCGTTGCCATGTTCGAACACGAAGGTATCGGCTCCACCGGCGCCGATGAGCACGTCGTTACCTGCGCGTCCGTCGATGGTCTGGCTGCCCGAACCACCGGTGATGATATTGTCGGCACTGTTGCCGAACGCATATCGGTCGTTGCCGGTGACGGTCAGGTTCTCGAAATTCTCCGGCAAGGTGTAGCTCATCCACGTATCGATCGTGTCTACGCCTTCGCCGGGGGCCTCTTCGGCCCGGTTCGTCGATGAATAAAGGTAGTAGATGTCGTCGCCCGTGCCGCCGACCATCGTTACGTCGACGGAACTGTCGCCCCAGATGGAATCGTTGGCGGGCGTGCCGAAAAGGCTCGGTCCGGATCCGCTTGCGGAATACCATGCCGTCGAACTTCCGCTGTAATAGACCGGCTGTCCTAGGGCGTTCATGGCAGTTCTGCTCATCGAGAAGTCTCCTGCTTGATAGAGTGCCCCTTCCCGGTGAGCACCCCTAGCATCTCTGACTGTGGCCTGTCGCCCACACCTCCAACTCTTTTGCCCCTGCGCATTCTTCAACTGTGATGCAGCAGCTGGCCGCCGACAGGCTCCCGTGGGGATCGAGGCGCCCACCGGAAAGCAGCCTATGCGCCGGCGACGCGATTCTTAGAATGGAGAAACGAAAACGCACTCAGGCCGCAGCATCACGATGGCGCGGATTCCGATCGATACCGCATGGGAAGTCCCCACCGGTCGCTGCCTTGCCTATTGATAGATATGGATTGTCGACACGCCGAGAGTGTGTCAGCTTCCCGCCTGGGAGGCCGATCGATGACAACACCGCTATCGCATATACGTGAGATAGAGCGTGTTGGCTTGGGCGCTGCGAGCCCGCGCGATGCACCCGTGGTCCAATCCTGGCTTCGCTGCCTCAATGATTACAAGCTGGATCCGACGATCGCGCAGGAAGCCTATATCGTTCCGGGATCGAAGCTGCGCGAGCATCGCGAACAGGCTGAAGAACTGATCCGCATCGGCCGCTCCGGCCTTGAAGGGCTGTTCAACCAGGTCGCCGAACAGAACTATGTTTTGTTGCTGTCCGATGCGCGTGGCGTCACCGTCGATTTCATGGGCGACCCGACTTTCGACAACCAGCTGCGCAAGGCGGGGCTCTATCTCGGCTCGGAATGGTCGGAGAGCCGAGCAGGAACCTGTGCCGTCGGGGCCTGCATTGTCTCCGGCGAACCGGTCATCATTCATCAGGACGATCATTTCGACGCCAGCCATATCGGACTGACCTGTACGGCGGCGCCCGTCTTCGACACGCTTGGCGACCTTACCGCCGTGCTCGACATCTCCCAGCTCCGGTCACCCACCGCCAAGGCGAGCCAGCAGCTGGCGCTGCATCTGGTGTCCGCGACTGCACGCCGGATCGAGCTCGCCAATCTCATGACCCGTACCCGCAATGACTGGGTCCTGCGGCTCGCGCGGTCGCCGGAATTCCTTGATGTCGACCCGGACGCCGCCATCGCCCTGGATGGCAGCGGGCGTATCACTGGCATGACCCATGGTGGTTTCGGCGCACTCGCCCGCTCGATGAACATCCGCGGCCTCAGAACGCGTGATTTCCTTGGCCTTCCGGTTTCGGAGATCTTCGATATCGACGTAGACGACCTGCCGAATTTCATGCGCGGCCGGCCGAACGGCGAACGCCTGCTTCGAGCCAAGAGTGGTCTTGTCCTTTTCGCTAGCGCCATCGCGCCCGTCGTCAGCCTTCGCACGCCTGCCGGCGCGGAACCGCGCCTCCCACGGGCTTTGCGCGATCTCAGTCGCGGCGACGCCGCAATGGAACGGGTGCAGACCCGCGCGGCGAAACTTGCGACCCGCAACATCTCTATTCTCATTCAAGGGGAAACAGGCAGCGGCAAGGAATATCTTGCGCGCGCGATCCATGACAGTTGCGGCGGCAATGGCAACTTCGTCGCGGTCAATTGCGCGGCAATCCCGGAGCATCTCATCGAGTCCGAACTCTTCGGCTACGCTCCCGGCGCGTTCACTGGCGCCAGCCAGAAGGGCAAGCGCGGCCTGATCGAGGATGCCGACGGCGGCACCCTGTTCCTCGACGAGATCGGCGACATGCCGCTTTCGCTGCAAAGCCGGCTGTTGCGCGTGCTCTCGGAAAATGAGGTCCAGCCGGTCGGCGCGCTGAAGGCGCGCCCGATCCGCCTGCGCGTGGTTTCCGCCTCCCACCGCGATCTCGCGGAACTGGTGAAGGAAGGCCGTTTCCGAGAAGACCTTTATTACCGCCTGAACGCCGCAACGCTCTGCCTGCCAGCCTTGCGAGAGCGCCAGGATCTCGGCTGGCTGATCGACCAATTGCTCGCTCGCATCGAGAAGGAGAACAACGAGCCCTACCGCATCGACAAGGCCGCCCGGGCGGCCTTGCTGGCGCATGAATGGCCGGGAAATCTGCGTGAGCTTTCCAACGTCCTGCGGGTCGCCGCCGCACTTTCCGAAGGTGGCCTCATCGATACCGAGTGCCTGCCGGAACATCTCTTCGCCACCCAGGTCCATTCGCTGCCAGGCGAGGACGATGCATTGAGACAGGCGCTGCGAGACTGCGGCGACAACATCTCGGCACTTGCAAGGAAGCTCGGCGTCAACCGCTCGACCATCCACCGTCGCCTGAAGCGTCTCAACTGACGCAACGCCTGCAACACCTGTTGCGCAGCAACTGTTGCATTCCCCGAGATTTTCGGCTGCGACGATTTTTAAACCATTGATATTACCCAGAAAATAGGCAGCATCGCGATCTGGCATGCCACTTGCTGCCCCTCCTGTGCAAGAACAACAGGAGGAAACACAAATGAAAGCTCTGCGCTTTCACGCCGCCAGGGATCTACGCATTGACGATGTCGAGGCCCCGCCTCAGCCCGGGCCGGGCGAGGTGCTGGTGGAGAACCGTTTCTGCGGTATCTGCGGGACCGATCTGCATGAATACGCCTATGGGCCGATCTTCATCCCGAAAGAGCCGCATCCCTTCACCGGCGCCCATGGACCACAGATCCTTGGTCATGAATTCGGCGGCATCGTGAAGGCAGTCGGCGAAGGGGTCAGCCATGTGAGGCCTGGCGACCGGGTCTCGGTCCAACCGCTGATCATGCCCCGCCGTGGCGACTATTACGCCGATCGCGGTCTGTTTCACCTGAGCGCCAACCTCGCACTTGCGGGCCTCTCCTGGCATTCCGGGGGAATGGCGGAAGCAGCCCTTCTCAACGACTACAATGTCCAGCCCATTCCCGATGCACTGTCCGACGAGGAGGCCGCGCTGATCGAGCCCACCGCAGTCGCTGTTTACGCCTGCGACCGCGGCGGCGTCACCGCCGGCAGCAGCGTGCTGGTCACCGGCGCAGGGCCGATCGGCATTCTCGTGGCCATGGCTGCGCGGGCCGCCGGCGCTTCGAAGATCTTCCTCTCCGACCCCAACGAGACGCGACTGTCGCTGGCCAAGGAAGCGCTGGGCGACGTCCGCACGATCAATCCGAAGATGGAAAAGGTCAGCGACGTCGTCCAGGCCGAGACCGAGGGCGGTGTCGGCTGCGACGTCGCCATCGAATGCGTCGGCAACGAACATGCGCTCAAGGCCTGCGCAAGCGCCGTGCGCAAGCAGGGTGTTGTCGTACAGACCGGTCTTCACCCCGGAGAAAACCCGTTGAACTGGTTCGACGTAACCTTCAAGGACATCGATATCCGCGGTTCCTGGGCCTACCCGACCCACTACTGGCCGCGTGTCGCGCGCCTGATCGCGAGCGGCCAGATTCCGGCGCGGCGGATCGTCACCAAATATGTCTCGCTCGGCGAGGCCGTTTCGGCAGGGTTCGACAAGCTACTCGATCCCGCCGGCACCCATTTGAAAATTCTGATCGACCTCAAGCGTTAGGCCGGTCCGCGTTGCGGGGCGGTTGAGGAGCCGTCCCATCTTCATCATAGAGCAGGAGGAGAAACGATGCTCGAGAAGACCCCCACCACCCGCGTCCAGGCGCTGCTTGATGCCTTCGGTGCCGCGCTCGAAACCGGCCGCATAGACGATGCGGTCAACCTCTTCGCCGAGGAATGCTACTGGCGCGACCTCGTCGCCTTCACCTGGAATATCAAGACGGTCGAGGGCCGGGACCAGGTGCGCGACATGCTTGATGCACAGCTCGCCTTTGCAAAGCCCTGCAATTGGCGCGTCGCCGCCGGCGAGGAAGCGACCGAGGCCGATGGCGTGCTCGAAAGCTGGATCTCGTTCGAGACGGCGACCGGGCGCGGCTATGGCCTCGTGCGCATCAAGAACGGCCTTATCTGGACATTGCTAACGGCACTGGCCGAACTCAAGGGCCACGAGGAGAAATCCGGCTTTACCCGCCCGCTCGGCGCCAAGCACGGCCAGAATGTCGGCGCGAAGACCTGGAAGGAGGAGCGCGAGCATGAGGAGCGCACGCTCGGTTATGAAACGCAGCCTTATGTCGTGATCATCGGCGGCGGACAGGGCGGCATTGCGCTCGGCGCTCGGCTTCGCCAGCTGGGCGTGCCCACCATCATCCTCGAAAAGAACGACCGGCCAGGCGACAGCTGGCGCAAGCGCTACAAGTCGCTCTGCCTGCATGACCCCGTCTGGTATGATCACCTGCCCTATATCGATTTCCCGAAGAACTGGCCGGTCTTCGCGCCGAAGGACAAGATCGGCGATTGGCTGGAGTTCTATACGAAGGTGATGGAGCTGAACTACTGGACACGCTCCACCGCCAAATCGGCCAAATGGGACGAAGCCACGAAGCAATGGACGATCGTGGTCGACCGCGACGGCGAGGAAGTGGTGCTGCGGCCGAAACAGCTCGTCTTTGCAACCGGCATGTCCGGCAAGGCGAACATCCCGGATTTCAAGGGCCGCGAGCGCTTTAGGGGTGAGCAGCATCATTCCTCGCAGCACCCGGGGCCGGATGGTTACAGGGGCAAGAAGGTCGTCGTGATCGGCTCGAACAATTCGGCCCATGACATCTGCGCCGCACTTTACGAAGCGGGCGTCGACGTCACGATGATCCAGCGTTCGACGACCCATATCGTGAAGTCCGACACGCTAATGGATATTGGCCTCGGCGGGCTCTATTCCGAACAGGCGCTGGCGAATGGCGTGACGACGGGCAAGGCGGACCTCATCTTCGCCTCGCTGCCCTATCGGATCATGCACGAGTTCCAGATCCCGCTTTACGACAAGATGCGCGAACGCGACGCCGATTTCTACGCGGCGCTGGAGAAAGCCGGCTTCCAGCTGGATTGGGGGGCGGATGGCTCGGGTCTTTTCATGAAGTACCTGCGCCGCGGATCTGGCTACTACATCGATATCGGCGCTTCACAGCTGATCATCGATGGCAAGGTGAAGCTTGCCGCGGGACAGGTGGAAGAGATCACCGAGACCTCCGTAAAACTGTCTGACGGCAAGGAAATCCCGGCCGACGTCATCGTCTATGCGACGGGCTACGGCTCGATGAACGGCTGGGTCGCAGACCTCATCGATCAGGAGACCGCCGACAGGGTCGGCAAGGTCTGGGGGCTCGGCTCCGATACGCCAAAGGACCCCGGCCCCTGGGAGGGCGAGCAGCGCAACATGTGGAAGCCGACGCAACAGGAGGCGCTGTGGTTCCACGGCGGCAACCTGCATCAGTCGCGCCATTACTCGCAGTATCTCTCGCTGCAACTGAAGGCACGATTGGAGGGCATCCAGACACCGGTCTATGGCCTGCAGAGCGTTCATCACAAACGCTGACGGAAGTGAACGACGAGAGGGCGGACTGCTCGCCCTCTCCCGCCTTCGCGAGAAGATCAGGCTAGCTTTGGGAGATCTCGAGCGCCCTCCGAAGCGCGGATGATACCCGCCGCGAGCGAAGACTCTGGCAAACGCTTATCTATGATCGCTCCAGAGACCACGCAAATCGCGCGGAGCTCTCCCGTCGCCTTACCAGTCCATCACCACCTTGCCGGAATTGCCGGAGCGCATGGCCTCGAAGCCGTCGCGGAATTCGTCGATCCTGATGCGGTGGGTGATGACGGGAGAAAGATCGAGGCCGCCTTGCACGAAGGCGATCATCTTGTACCAGGTCTCGAACATCTCGCGGCCGTAGATGCCCTTGAGGTTGAGCATCTTGAAGATCACCTTGTTCCAGTCGATCTCGAAGCCGGCCGGCGCAATGCCGAGGATGGCGATCTTGCCGCCATTGTTCATCTTGTCGATCATGTCGCGGAAGGCCGGTGCCGCCCCCGACATCTCCAGCCCGACATCAAAGCCCTCGGTCATGCCGATCGCCTTCATCACGTCGGCGAGGTTTTGCTTCGAGGCGTCGACGACGTAGTCGATGCCGACGCTCTTGGCGAGCGCCAGCCGCGTCGGGTTGATGTCGGTGATCACCACCTTGCGCGCGCCCGAGCGCTTGGCAACCAGCGCGCCCATGATACCGATCGGCCCGGCGCCGGTGACGAGCACGTCCTCGCCGACGAGATCGAAGGAAAGGGCGGTGTGCACGGCATTGCCGAACGGATCGAAGATCGCCGCGATCTCGTCGGGCACGTCCTCAGGGATCGGCACGACGTTGTATTCCGGCAGGCAGACGAACTCGCCGAAGGAGCCCGGGCGGTTGACGCCGACGCCGAGCGTGTTGCGGCACAGATGCCCACGGCCGGCGCGGCAGTTGCGGCATTTGCCGCAGACGATATGGCCCTCGCCCGACACCCGCTCGCCGACATGATACTTGGTGACGGCCGAGCCGACCTCGGCGATCTCGCCCATGAACTCGTGGCCGACGACCATCGGCACCGGAATGGTCTTCTGCGCCCACTGGTCCCAGTTCCAGATATGCACGTCGGTGCCGCAGATCGCCGATTTCTTCACCTTGATCAGCACGTCGTTCGGGCCGATCTCCGGCACCGGCACCCGCTCCATCCAGAGGCCTTCTTCCGGCTTCGATTTCACCAGCGCCTTCATCATGTTCGTCATCAGTCTCTCCCTCAGATCACGCCAAGCTCGCGGCCGACCGCTTCGAAGGCGGCGATCGCCCGGCGTACGTCGTTCTCGCTGTGGGCCGCCGACATCTGCGTGCGGATGCGCGCCTGGCCCTTCGGCACCACCGGGAACGAAAAGCCGATGACATAGACGCCCTTCTGCAGCATGCGCGCCGCCATCTCCTGGGCGAGCGCCGCATCGCCGAGCATGACCGGGATGATCGGGTGCCCTTCGCCGGCGAGCGTGAAGCCGAGTTTCGACATCTCGGTGCGGAACAGGGTGGCATTGGCATAGAGCCGCTGCCGCAGTGCATCGCCGTTCTCGATCAGGTCGAAGACCGTGAGCGAGGCGGCGGCAATGACCGGCGCCAGCGTGTTGGAAAACAGATAGGGCCGCGAGCGCTGCCGCAGCCACTCGACGACCTCGGCCCTGGCCGAGGTATAACCGCCCGAGGCACCACCGAGCGCCTTGCCGAGCGTGCCGGTGATGATGTCGATGCGGCCCTCGACGCCGCAATGTTCGGCCGAGCCGCGGCCATTTTTGCCGACGAAGCCGACCGCATGGCTGTCGTCGACCATGACCATGGCGCCGTATTTGTCGGCGAGGTCGCAGACGCCTTGCAGGTTGGCGATGATGCCGTCCATCGAGAACACGCCGTCGGTGGCGATCAGCTTGAAGCGACTGCCCTCCGCCTTCTTCAGCTCCTCCTCCAGCGCCGCCATGTCGTTGTTGGCGTAGCGGAAGCGTTTGGCCTTGGAGAGGCGCACGCCGTCGATGATCGAGGCGTGGTTGAGCGCGTCGGAGATGATCGCGTCCTCCTCGCCAAGCAGCGTTTCGAACAGGCCGCCATTGGCGTCGAAACAGGAGGAATAGAGGATGGTGTCTTCCAGGCCGAGAAACGACGAGATGCGCGCCTCGAGTTGCTTATGCTCCTCCTGCGTGCCGCAGATGAAGCGCACCGAGGCCATGCCGTAGCCGTAACGGTCGAGCGCCTTCTTGCCGGCTTCAGTCAGTTCCGCGTTGTCGGCAAGGCCGAGATAGTTGTTGGCGCAGAAGTTGAGCACGCGGTCGCCCGAGGCGACCTCGATCGCGCCCGCCTGCTTCGAGGTGATGACACGCTCCGACTTGTAAAGCCCGGCCGTCTTCAGGCCCTCGAGTTCAGAACGAAGATGGGACAGAAA
>NZ_JBQENM010000014.1:0-161053 GCF_052044795.1 Ensifer sp. 22521 | reverse complement strand
AGGGCAGCGTCAGCTACACGCTGTCGGGCACCGACAACGCGCAGACGGGGCTGTGGCTCACCGGCGAGTCCGGCGCGGCCAACGAGATCCGGCTGTTCAAGGTCAGCGACACCCTGTGGGAGGGCCACAAGGGTGTAGTGGGTGGCACGCTTGCCTTCACCGTCTCGATCAACGGCTCGACGGGCGAGGTGACCCTTACCCGCAGCAGCGCGACGCTCGAGCACACGACCGACGGCAGCAGCGCAGCAGCGCATGACGACGCGCTGACGATGGCGGCCACCGCCAACCTGTTCGTGGTGCAGCACATCACCGACGGTGACGGCGATACCGACAGCGCGACCGCGGTCAACCCGTTGACGCTCAAGTTCGAGGATGACGGGCCAGCCGTCACGGTCAATGACACCAGCGGGACATACGCGGCAGGTGCCGAAGGGACCTGGTCCGACGACGATCCCGGCAGCGACGGGTTCGCGTCGCTGAGCGTGACCTTTGACGGCTACGAGATCGACGCCAACGGTGCCCAACCCGGCAGCGCGCTCACGCAGACGGGCCTGGCCTTCGACGGATCCATCACCGACGACTTCAACGGCGACGGGATCGACGAGACCGTGGAGTTCACGCTCACCTTCAATCGGGCGGCCAACACCTACGACCTCGAGGTGACGACTCCGCCTACGACCATCATCACCTTCGACACCTCGCAGGGGTCGCTGAAGGCCGGCGGTCCCGACGCGGTGCAGACTCTGTTGTTCGGCGGCAGCGAGGCGGGAGCCGACGACATCGTGTTCTTCGGCGTCGTCCCAACCGCGCCGTTCGAAAACGGGACCCCACCCCCCGCCACTAACGACATCGAGGATCTCGTTGTTGTTGGAGCCACCGACCTGACGGAGGGGCAGATCGAGGCGCTGCTCCCGCTCCCAGGCCTGATCACCCCAGGGACGCAGATGAACGTGTCGACCTCGGGCATCGGCGTCAACAACAACAATCTCAACGGCGCGGATCAGGGCGCCGGGACTGGAGCGTTTGCAGGCACCACGATCACCTCGGGCGACGAGAGCTTCGTCGTCAACCCGGAAAAGGTGGTGGACAAGGTGACGGTGTTCATCGACAACTCCGTCGGCGGCTATAATCCGGCCACCGAGGATCTGTATTTCACCGTCTATTTTACCGACGGGTCCGTCCAGGCCCCGGTGAAGGTCACGGCCGGCATGCTGACCCCGGTCACCTCAGGCGTGGCGTCGGGCGGCGTTTCCTTCGAGATCGATGGCGGGGCCAAGCAAATCGACGCGATCCAGCTCACCATGGGGAAGGGAACCATTAAGGTCCCAGTGATCGCGTTCTCCGTCGAGCAGGCATTCGAACCGGAACCGCTGAGCATGGACTTCACCGCGACGTTGTTCGACGGTGATGGCGACAGCAGTTCGGACTCGTTCACGATCGATCTTGCCGAGACGGTCGTCTGACACGGTGGCGNGCGGGCTCGCACCCTTCCCAGCAGAGTATTCAGTCACGGAAGGTCATTGAATGCTACCTCATACAAGCACCACCTGTCTCGCGGAGGTCATGGCCGCTGTACGCCGGGAGATACCCCTACTGGTTGTGCTGAGTTGCCTTCTCAATCTACTGCTCCTCGTCGCCAGCATTTACATGCTGCAGGTCTATGACCGGGTGCTGTCAAGCGGATCTCTGGACACGCTCCTGTGGCTGACGCTGATCGCGATCTTTGCCATCGTAATCTACGGTGCGCTCGAGCAGGCAAGGCGCGTGGTTCTCAGCCGCGCCGCCGGCTGGCTCGACGGCGAACTCAACGTGCCGATGCTGAGGCGCGCCATGGACGTGCGGCTCGCCGGAAAGGAGGGGCGCGCCGGCACCCGCGACGTGGCAGATCTGCGGACCTTTTATGCAGGCGACGCTGTCCTCGCCTTTCTCGACATGCCCTGGAGCATGATCTTCCTCGCCTTCATCTGGGCTCTGCACCCGGCACTGGGCTTGGTCGCCACGGCCGGTGCGGTCGTCCTGCTGGGGCTCGCCTTGGCAAACGACGCCTTGACGCGGGACCGGCAGAAGCGCGTCGCAGCCGTCACCAAAACCCACCAGGAGAATGCCATGCGCTATGTCGATGCTGGCGAGACGATCGCGCCGCTCGGCATGGCGCAGGCCGTCTTCGAGCGCTGGCGCCGTCGTCAGGCCGAGGTGGTGGCCGAACAGCAGCTATTGGCCGATCGGACCACCACGATCCTTTCGATTTCGCGCAGCCTCCGGCTGATCCTGCAAATTGCCATCCTGGCTGTCGGCGCCTACTTCGTCCTTCTCGGCGAGATAACCGCGGGCGCCATGGTTGCAGGCTCAATCGTCATGGGCCGGGCGCTCGCCCCGATCGAACGGGCGACCGGCGCCTGGCGTGCCTTCGTCGCAGCGCGGAGCGCGCATGCAAACCTGAAGGAGCTCTTCGCCGGCACGTCACGCGATGCGTGCGACCGCGTCGTCCTCCCCCGCCCCAAAGGCGGGCTCGCTTTCGAGAACGTGGTCTATGTCCCTCCCGGCAGTCAGGAACCGGTCCTCAATGCCGTCAGCTTCGCGATTCAGCCGGGCGAGAACTGTGCCGTAGTCGGGCCATCCGGCGCTGGCAAATCAACCCTCTGCCGCCTCGCTGTCGGCGCTTGGAAGCCAACCAAGGGTCACGTCAGGCTCGACGCGGCGGACGTTTTCGACTGGGATCCGGAGGATCTCGGTCCGCATATCGGCTATTTGCCGCAGCAGGTCGAACTCCTGCCGGGCACTGTGGCCCAGAACATCGCACGTTTCGGTGAGGTGGACAGCAGCGCGCTGATCCGGGCGGCGCAGATCGCCGCCGTGCATGAACTGATCCTCTCATTGCCGGACGGCTACGAAACCGAGATCGCGCTGCACTCGCAGCGTATCTCATTGGGCCAACGGCAGCGCCTCGGTCTTGCGCGTGCCTTGTATGGCGATCCGGCCTTCGTCGTCCTGGATGAGCCGAATGCGAACATGGACGAGGCCGGAGACCGAGCTCTGATCGAAGTGCTGACGACACTCAAGCAGCTGCGAACGACCGTCTTGATCGTCACCCACCGGGCTTCGGTGCTGAAGTGCGCGGATAAGGTCCTGGCACTTCACAACGGCATCGTTGCAGGCTTCGGCCCGCGCGAGCAGATGGTGCGGCAGGTACAGCCGGCCGGATTGACGGCAGCGAGGCCCTTGCAGGCTGTTCGTCCCGAGGAGCCATCGCAGGTCCTCGGCGGTGAGAACCGCCTTTCCGCGGGGGAATGAAGCATGTCTGATCAGGTGGATCTCAGCGTTGTTGTTAGCAACGTCCAAATGCAACTATCCCACGCCATTGACAGGCTTCTGGCCGGTTATGCCGCGATGATCGCCGCAATCCGTGACCAGTTGTCGCTTGCCGGCATCACATTGAGCGAAACAGCCATTGAACTCATCGTTTTAGCTATTGCAGCAGTCACTGTTTTCGCCCTCGCGCGGATGCTGCGCTTTGGCATGCGCCGCAGCGCCGAAAAGTCGTCAAACGCGCTCGCGGCTGCCACCAGGATGCCGCGACGTCTGGCGCTCCTGACGATAACGCTGTTCCTTCTGGTGCTGGGCGGCTGGTCAGCCCTCGCCCCTCTGGCGAGCTCGGCCCTCGCCCCGGGCGTCGTCAGCCCCGACGGCTATCGCAAGACCATTCAGCATCTCGAAGGCGGGATCATTCGCTCGATCCACGTCCGCGAGGGTGACGTGGTCAGGGCTGGAGATCCGCTGATTACGCTCGATGGCACGAAGGCGAGGTCCCTCGAGGCGGAAGTCCGGGAGCGACTTGTGCACATTCTTGCGACCGAGGCCCGACTCGAGGCCGAGCGGACCGACGCTGCCGAAATCAGCTTCCCCGACCTTCTCATCAGCAACAGTTCCACGGGCCTGCAGCGATTGATGGAGGGGCAGCGGCAATTGTTCGTGAGCCGGCGTGCAGCGCATCAGGGTCGCATCCAGATCTTGGAGGCGCGCATTCGCCAACTCGAGGAGCAGAACGCTGGCCTGCGGGAGGTGATCGCCGCTGAAGCCGAGCAGATCACATTGGTTAACGAAGAAATATCGGCCTCCCAGAAACTTCTCGAACAGAACCTGGAGCGCAAACCGCGACTACTGGCTCTCAAGCGTCATCGTGCCGATATCGTGGCCGCGAAGGCAGCCAACCGCGCCAAGATCGCCGAGAATGCACAAGCCGTTGGAGAAACCAGGCTACAGCTGCTTACCATAACCGAAGAGCGCCAGGAAAAGATCGGAGCGGAGCTCGCCGAGATGCGCCGGATCCTGGCGGAACTCAAGAGCCAGCTGCCGTCGCGCGAGGACATACTCAGGCGCACTGTTATTCGCGCTCCGCTTGCCGGCACGGTGATGAATCTCCACGTCACGACGGAGAGCGGCGTCATAGAGCCAGGACAGCGGCTGCTCGACCTCGTTCCGAATGACAGTGGAATGGTAATCGACGCCCGGGTTCGACCGACCGACATCGAGCGCATCCGGCCCGGCATGTCCGCCCGCGTCATTCTCACGGCTTATCGGCAACGTAGCCTGCCACTCATTCATGGCAAGCTGCGCTCGATCTCTGCGGATGCGATAGCGGATGAGCGAACGGGCGTGACCTATTTCCTGGCGAAAGTGGCGGTCGCTCCGGCGGACCTCGCAAAGCTCAAGGACGTAAACCTTATTCCCGGCATGCCGGCCGAGGTCATGCTTATGGACGGTGAACAGAGCCTTTTCGCGTACCTTCTTGCTCCGATACTCGACAGCAGCCGGCGAAGTCTTCGCGAGAACTGAAACTGGGCTGTTGGTCCTTGATGAAAATACCGTGAATGCGGAAATTCGCCCGAGATACTCATGGGAGGTAATTCGAAATCTAAAGAATCTTCGGCAATAGATTGTAAATAAAATAGAATATCAGAATTATCAGGTGTATCCGCAAACCGGTCGCAATCCTGTTGATGCACGAGCAGAGCAAGAGAATCGACCGAATGTTCGCCGTTATTCGAGATTTGCGGCGTCGCCTTCGAAGCTCACCGTGCAGCGATGCCCGGCTGGTATGTAATTGTCCGGATTGGGGAGCTCTATCCGCAGCCCGAACGTGCCGCTTGCGGCATCCAGAACCTGATCGATCACCTTGATCTTGCCGGTAAATCTGCCCTTGATCGGGGCCTTGGGCAGCACCTGCGCATTCATTCCCACCCGCAATTTCCCGAACTCGCTGACCGGCATGAAGGCTTCGACATAGAGCGGGTCGAGCTTGGCGATGGTCGCCAGCTTGCCGTCCTGATCCAGATATTCGCCATCGAAGAGCGACCGTTCAAGAACGACGCCACTGATCGGGCTGCGAATGGTCCTTTGCTCAAGGACCGTCTGCGCCCGGCGCAGTTCCAGCTCGGCGCTGCGTTTGCGGGTTTCCGCCGTCGCGAGTTCCTTCCTGATGACTTCCATTTCGGCAAAGGTCTCTTCCAATTTGTCGGTGGAGGCCACGTTACGCGCGAGAAGCGCCTCGGTCCGCTTCATGCGGCTACGGGCTAGGTCGAGGCGCGCCTTCTGCGCTTCGATTTCGGAGGTGCTCGCGGCCTGCTCGGACATCAGCGCCACGGTCGCCTGCTCCGTATCGGCGTGAAGTCTGGCAATGACCTGGTTTTCGGTCACATGGTCGCCGCGCGCGATCAGCACCTCTTTCAAAAGGCCCGGGACGGGGCTGCCGACGCGGACGACGACGGAGGGATCGATGACGCAATCGAAAGCTTGCGCCGAAGGAGGCAGCGCAGCACAAAGCGAGGCGAGAGCAGCCAGCATCCGCCCTGCCCTGCTGCGCCTTTCCGGTCGTTGTTCGGCCGTCTTGTCTTTTGTCATAGCGTCACTCCGCCAAGCCTGAAAAGGCCAGCAATGTGCCCAGGCGTCGATCCTGGGCCAGAAGGTTCTTTCGGTCCTTGGCATGCGTTCGTTCCGCCCGCTGCTGGGCCAGATCGAAAAGCAATAGCCGGGCACGCTTTCCGCATCGACCGAGCAGACGCAGCGGCTGCCAGGGAATGAGATCAAGCAGCGGGTCTTCCAGAGACAGGATCGCTTCCGTGCTTCCCGGGTCCCCCTTGCGGGCGGTTCGTCCCTCCATCTGCCTGTCGATGCGCCCCGCGTCATGTCGTTCGCTGAGCAAAACGTGAAGGCCACCCAGCGCGAGAGCCTGCGGGACCACGGCGATGTCGACGCCGCGGCCCGCCATGTTGGTGGCGACCGTCACCCGACCGACGCCGCCGGCCTGCGCAATGATCTCGGCCTCCTCCGAACTCTGTTCTGCATTGAGCACCCGATGCTCGATCCCTTGCCCCTGCAGTACGACACTCACTGCCTCGGAGGCCGAGACTGAGCGCGTCGCAATCAGGACCGGGCGGCCGGCGGCTTGCAGTTCCTGGACGCGTCGCACGATCGTAAGCCATTTGTCGTCGAGCGTGGGGCAAATCGTCGTCGGCAGTTTCGTGCGCCGTGAGGGCGCGTTCGGGGGAATGCGCATGACCTGCAACCCGTAGACATGCCGGAGTTCTTCGGTAATTTCTCGTGCGGTTCCCGTCATTCCCGCCAGGTGGAGGTAGCGGCGGAAAAACCGCTGATAGGTCATCCTCGCCATTGTCAGCTTGCGGCTGGTGATCGCGCAGCCTTCCTTTCCTTCGACCAGTTGGTGCAGGCCGTCGCTCCAGGAGCGATCGGGCATCACGCGGCCGGTATACTCGTCGATGATCTGCACCTTGCCGTCGCTGACGAGATAGTGCTCGCCCTTCCTGAAGAGCAGCAGCGCGACAAGCGCCTGGCTGGCAGCCTCCTCACGCCGGATGCGATTGCGCCAGATGCCGCCGATCGCCTCGGCACGTTCTGCAAGCTTGGCCTTTCCGGCTTCGGTCAATTCCAGCCTGCGCTCGTCGACCAGCAGCAGATAATGGGTCGGCTCCTTGAAGCCGTCGATCAGCGCGAAGGTCTGCTCCACCCATTGCCGCTCGCCGTCCGCGTCCGTTTCTTGGGAAATGATGAGCGGCGTTCTCGCCTCGTCCACTAGTACGCTGTCGGCTTCGTCGACGATGGCGAAATGCAGTCCACGCATGACAAAAGGTGGCTCTTGGCCCCGGCGCTCGTCCAGCATGCGGTTCACCTTCGCGTGAACGGGCCGTGGCTGGCCGCCGAAAGTGATGCGGTCGCGCAGATAGTCGAAGGCGATTTCCTTGTTGCTGGCATAGACGATATCGCACGCGTAGGCGGCCGGCCGATCCGGTCTTGGCACAGTACTGTTGACGAGGCCAGTCGTCAGCCCAAGAAAATCGTAGATGGGGCGAAGTATATCCCGATCGCGCGCCGCCAAGTAGTCATTGACGGTGATGACGTGGACTGGAAGCCCGGCAAGCGCCGCGATCGACGCCGGCAGGCCGGCGGTCAAGGTCTTGCCCTCGCCCGTGTCCATCTCCGCCACGCGCCCCTTCAGCATGGCAAGGCCGGCAAGTATCTGCACGTCGAGGTGGCGCAATCCGATGGTACGCTGTGAAACTTCGCGCACGATCGCAAAGCCGAGACAAATATTGGCATCGGTGAGGCCATGGCACCGCAGCGCCGCACGGACCTCGCTGATGCGCGTAGCGAGCCCCTGCCTGGTTTCGTCGCCCAGGGCTGCTCCCGCCGCATTGATCTTCTGGACAAGTTCCCTCAGATGGCGCCGGTGCAAACGACCGGCAACCATCTGCGGAACGCTGGTTACCATCTTCTCGATGCCGTCAAGCCAGTGCTCGGGTCTGTCCTGGCGTTCGGGGTAGACGACCAATGGAGGCGGCGACCAGCTCGGGACGAGAATATTCATGGTCGCTTGCCCAATCCGCCTTAGGCGCTCGCTTCCTCGACGGGCGCATCTTGGCCGTTCCGGTAGCTCTTCGGCTGTTTCGGTACGGCGGGCGGAGCGTCTCCCTTACCGGCAGCATCCACGGCTTCGGGCATGCGCTCCAGCATGCTGGAGAAATGCCTGAGCGAGTGAAGATGCAGGTACGTGCATTCCAGCTCGTCATTGGTGAACATGGCCTGCAGGTCTTCGCTTGCCAGCGCTTTCAGCTTTTCACGGTTGACCGTCATGAATCCGGAAAGCGACCGGCGTTCGCCGCTGTTGAGGTTGAACTGGGCCTGCATCGGCTGCAGCAGCCCCAGTGATTTCAACCGCTCACAATACTGGCGGGTTCGCTGGTGTCTTGCCTGATAGTCCTGCAGGAAGCCGAGCACGCTCTTCAGGTATTGGGTTTGCTGTCCCTCGCTGTCGAACAGGCGCTCGCCGCGGCCTTCGCGATTGAAGCCGTCGAAACTTTCGTCGATGTGAAGGATGAACGTCTTGCCGCTGCGGTCCGTTGAAAAGACGAACGGATACCGGCGCACGAACGCCGGCACATATTTGCCGAGCCAGGCACCGTCGTCGCCGACGAAGAGGTTTTGCGTCTGCTGGGCGCCGAGAACCACCGCAGGTGTCACCGTGTCGTCCGTGCCGGCAAAGACGATCGGATATTCGGCGGCAGCCTGAGCAAATTCGATGGCCGTCACCGGAACCGAGTTCACTTCTTTTGCGAACTTGTACGAAGTTCCGGTTTTAATTGACACATCCTTATGGCGATCTGCCGAGACAGGATGCACGTCTTGATAGAAAAGAAGTTGCGCTGTCATGGTGGTTTCCTCTAGTATCTTGTAAGTGTCACTCAGGTATTATAAAAGGCAATCGCCAGATTTTTACTCAGGCTAATTTGATCGAACACTTTATTAGACTTCGTGTCCAGTCAAACTTTAAATAAACGCAGGAATATCTGTCGCGTTGAACGATAAATTCTACTGGCGACGGGCGAGGACCCGTGAGAGAACCTCACAAAGACACGCCCACCTATTCGAGGCACGGTCGGGCTCTCGGTCAACATCAGGTCGAGATGCAAAAGATTGGCAAGCACCCGCCGCTGTGACGTGTCGCGGGGGTCGAGCGCAATGGCGCCGCCGCCGGCGGTGCTGAGCGCCGCATTGGGCAATGTGTCGGTTAGCGCCGGAACCTCGCGGACAACGACCGCCCTGTAGATCTTCGAAAAATCCTCGACGAAGCGCAGACTTACGTCCCGTGTTTGCGAACGGACAAGGTCGGCGTCCTCCTCCGGGACGATGACCCGAATGGTTGGCTTGTCGAAGTGCGCAACGTAGGCGATCACCTTGCCACGTCGCACGAACTTGCCGGGCAGGTCGCGATCGTCGGGCAGGATCAGCGTGCCGCTCGATGGTGCTCGGACGATCAAATTCTCCTGCCTTTGCCGTGTCAGGTCGAGATCGGCACGCGCAAGCCGCAATTCCTCCTTGACCATGCTCGCATGGGCAAGATCCGACAGATCCTGCTTGGTAAGACGCCGTTGGAGCTCGGCGACACGCAGTTGCAGCAGGTCGACGCGCGCCGACAGCAGCGGATCCTCCTGCCGGATCAGTGGATCGCCAGCCTTGACCTCAGCGGCGGGTGCGGCGGCGATTTCATCGACCGTACCATCGGTCTGAACATGGACGATTGCATCACCTGGCAACCATACGATCCCCTGTACGACAGTCGCGTGCGGAATGGGCAACACGAAGACTCCCAGCGCGACTGCGGCGAGGACGGAGCCGACCACTGCGAATGCGCGGCCCCGGCTTCGCCGCAGGAGCGGGCTCGTCAGCAGGAACCAGAAAGCCTTTGCCAGCGGCACTGCAAACATCAGAATGAGCGCCCAGATGGCGAGCAAGGTACCGACGATGAAAAACTTCTGACTGACGAGCGCGATGATCGCGCCGGTGACCACAAGGCGGTAGAAGAACGCCGAGACGCCGTAGAGAACGAACCAGAACTCCTCCCCAGGCGCCGTCGCCGGCGAATTGACCGAGCCGATCTTGAAGGCGTAGCGCTGAACGAGATAGGCGAGATATTTATTGGCCCGGCTCGCGAGGTTGGGTATCTCCAAAAGATCGCTCAGGACGTAGTAACCGTCGAAGCGCAGAAGCGGGTTGCCGTTGAAGAGCAAGGTTGACACGCCGCCGATCAGCATGACGTTGAAGGCGAAGGCCCGCACGAGCCCCTCCTGCGCATTGACCCATACGATGAGGGCGACCGCGGCGAGCGTCATTTCCACGAAAATGCCGGCGGCACCGACGAGGGCGCGCTGCCACTTGCTGGCAAAAGCCAGGCTGTCGGATGCATCGACATATGGGACCGGCATGAAGACCAGCATCATCGCACCCACCTCGTGGACATCGCCGCCCCATCGCTTGACTGCGTAGGCGTGCCCTAGCTCATGCAGGGTCTTGATGAGGGGATAGGCGATCAGCATCAGGAAGAGGTTCGACGTTGACAGAACGCGGTCGGTCACATTGGCGGTCAGCGCGTTCCAATTCATGCCGGCAAGAACGGCGGCATAGGCGACAAGACAGATGAAGACGAGCGCGCCGAACCATGAGAACAGCACCCGGCCGACAATGGCGGTGGCGTTCAGAAACTCGTTCGGGTCGAGAAGGCCAAAGCGAATGGCGAGGGGATTGCCGAAACTCATCAAGAGCTTGCGATTGCGCGCCTTCTTGCCGCGCTCGGCGATTTCATTGATGTCGGGCGGAACATTGCCGAACAGGACGTCCGCCGCGTGCAACTGCCCGAGAAGCTGGATGACCTCATCCTGGGTCACGACCTTGTCGGTGAGCTTGTCGCAGGCGATGTCCCAGATCGCCTGCATCGTCCGGTGGCCATCCATCAGGCTGATGATGAGATAGGTCTCGGGCGTGAAGCGATGGAAACGCCCGGATGTCCGGTCCTGCAGCACGTACCAGAGCTGATCACGAAAGACCGTGCGGTGGATGCGTACATGGCCGCGCAGCTTCAGCTTCAGTTGCGCGACGCGGTACCAGGATGAGCTGAAGTAGGACCGTTCCATGTCCGCGCCCTCACGGCATCCAGCGCCACGCGGCGAGATAGGCCCATTGCACCATCTTGTCGGTGTAAACGCGGATCAGGAGCCGTTCGTCGACGGCGGTCTTGGCAATGCCCTCCATGCCGGGCCGGAGCCGATCGCTCAGATGATCCAGAGCTGCTTCGACCTTGAAGAAATTGTGTCCCTCCTTCTGGGTGGAAATCGCGGTGATCTGCTCGATCCGATAGGTGAGCGTCTCCTGCGGAAGCGCGGAAACCCGCAGGACTCCCTGGCGGCCGATCTCGACATCGTCAATGTCGCTTTCATCGACTTCGAGGATGACGCGATAGGACTCGAGCGGTGCGACCGTGAAGAGCTCCTGCCCGCGCTCGACCGCAGCGCCGATCGACTGGCTGAGGTCGCCGTTGACGACATAGCCGTCAAAGGGAGCGAGCAGCCGGGTGCGCTTGAGCTGTTCGTCGATCAAAGCGAGCTGGGCGTCGGCCTGATCGATCTGCGCCTTGACGATGAGCGCTTCGGCCCGTTCGTGCTGCATCAGCGCCCGGTCATATTCGGTCGTCTTCTGCTGTCGGGTGGTCGTCAGCCGAAGCCGTTCCAGTGTCAGATCCTGGTCGTCGAGCTGCGCCAGGATCTGCCCCTGTTTGACCACTTCGCCGGCCCTTGCCGACTGGCTGGATACATAGCCGTTGAATGGCGCCACGACCGTTCGCTGGATTGTACCGCGCACGACGGCCGAAGACGTGACGGAGTATTCCGTCGTGGCCACGCTGAAATAGGCGGCCAGGATGACGGCAATCAGCGTCGCGAGCTTGCGGCCGAAATAGCCTGGGCCCAGCAGGCGCCGCAACTGGTTGCCGGCGGCCTCCCAAAGCTTCACCAAGACGTTCCTGTCGTTGCGGCGTTTTTCCTCAAGTAACGGTCCGACGACCGCTGCCACTGCATCGCACAGGTCGACGGTCGTCTCGTCGAAGGCACTACCGCGTGGGCGCTGCAGCGTCAGAGCGCCCACGATCTGATGCCCAGATTGCAGGGGGATCGTCAGCACGCCTCCGCACTTGTGCGTCTCGACCAGCTCTTCGTGCGCCCGAAGGACACGATACTCCCAGTGCTCCTGCGGCGGGTAGAGAACGATGGCGCGCTGATCGACAGCCTCGTCCATCGCCGCGCCGATGTCGCGAATGATGTTTACTTTGTTGCCGAAGCCTGCCGCATGCGAGACCGTCGCGACACGACATCGCCGTCCGCGGACGAAACCGACGCTGACAGGGTCGCAGGCAAGCCGCATGGCGAGTTCCGTCACGAGCGCGGTGGCCGCTTCGGCGAAACCTTTTGCCTCGATCACCGCGGCAAGCATGTCGAAGGCCAGCCTGTTGCGTTCGCTGATTTCTTCGTTTTCGACTTGGAGCTGGCGCCTCAGCAGGACCTCGACCCAGCCGGAGGCCCATTGCACCTTGCGCATCACCGCGTTGATGGCAGCAGGCTCGACGGAAAGCGAAAGCGCGCAGGCGCCATACAAGCGCTCGTTGACGATCAACGGCGAAGCGATCAGTTGCACCATACGGCTACCGGTCGTTCCGGTGGAGATGCCCTGGCGTTGGCTCAGCGCCCTCTCGGCGGCGGCCGTCAACCCCTCGTCGGCGGCCCTTTCCGGCCAGAAGGCGATCGGCGTGTAGGGCCCGGTGTCCGGTTCCCCGAGCATGACCATGCCGCTGGCGACGCCTGAGATCTGCCGGCAGAGTATAGCCAGCCACGTCTCCATGAATTCGTCTGGCTCAGTCGCATTGCGGAATTTTTGCCAGAGTGCTTGATCCAAAATAGCATACTTCACCGCCCCCGGGCCTTCGACCGGGGGCGGTGGTGCATATTCCCTGGCGATGTGATCAGTCATGCCGGCACGCGGTGGCCAGACAGTTTACTTGCACGCTAGCGCCCTCCAAAGAGACTGACCAGTCGAGAAAGCAGTCCCTTTCGGGCCTCCCACTCGATTATGCCGTTCAACACTTCTTGCTCACTCGCATCCGCATCATTCTCACCGGCGCCTGAAGTCTTGGCGGCATGATCTCCGACCTGTGTCCAGGCCGTTGGGTCGACAAACGTGCCGGTTGCCTCGTCGAAGATCCATGACTTCTCGTCGCTACTGCCGAAGCGCGCTATGCCATCGCCCCCGCCCGTTGCCGGTTGCCACGCGGCCGCCAGAGCGCCTCTGGCGCTTCCGGCCCAGCCGGATGCCGCGGCTGTCTCGTTCGCCTCGCTAACCCCTGGGATATGGAGATCCGAGGCGCTGATGCCGGCAAGTTTCATCAGCCGTCGCTCAGTCGGGGTTACGAACAGACCGAGCTCCTCATCGAATACCTGGGCGTCGTTTCGCGTTTCGGACTGGGTTGCCGGCAGCGGCAACCGGCGCTCGCCGACCTCAAGCGTTTCGGCCATTACGCCGCCGACAGCATCGTCGGCAGAGTGGACCAATCCGGCCTCGTGACCCATTTCATGGAGCAGGACCGAGAGCAGATCGAAGCGTCCCGCGGCTGGGCCGCCACCGATCGCCTGCCACTTACCGTCGACAAGGCTGTACTCCTCGTAATCCTGCGGCGTGAGATCGACGAACCAGCCCCGTCCCGCGGCGTTGCGGTCGATCCTGATTGCGCCGAACACGGCCTCGGCCAGTCGGTCGCCCTCGAGATCGACGATCTGCAGGTCGATCGTGCCGAGGCGCGCCAAGGTTGATGCATCGAGCAGTCCCGATTTCGCCCAGAGGGCGACGGCATCGTCGAGCACGGAGAGTGCCTGTCCTCTCGTGATCTCGCCACCGGCGACGGTCGTGCCGCCGGTCGCCGCCAGCAGATTGGTCGACGTGTTGAAGGCGGGATCGTTGGTACGGATCAGGAAGCGATCGAACGAGCTTGATCCGACACGTGACATCGTGCCGAAGCCGCCATCGACCAGTGCAGCATTGAAGCCATAGGTGCCGACGAGGCCGCCGTTCACCTGAATGCTGACCGCCGCCCCCTTGAAGATCACCTTCAAAGTATAGTCGACGCCGACATCAAGGACGCGACTGAAGGACTGATCGATCTTATAGCCGCCCTTGGCACTGACGTGGCCGACAAGGACCTTGTCGTTGACGGCATCGAGGGCGACGAACTTGTAGTCGTTCGGACCATAGCTGTCGAAGACGATACCGCCCGTGCCTGCCGTCAGTAGCTTGGCCTCGAGTTCGAGGTAGGAGTCCGCCCGGAGCTTGGTGCCAAGGTTGAACGTGCTGATGGAAGCGCCGGCGGCGCCGACGAAGCGACCACCTGCGACCGTCCAGCCCGTGGCCGCCGTACCGCTCATCGGGAACCGGCTGGTTGCGTCGAAGTTGTCGGTATAGTCAAGCGACAGGTTTGGCGGCAGGATCTGAACCGAGAAGTTGTCCACCTTCGACTTGGAGCCATCGTTGCCGGCGCCGACCAGGCCGCGGTTGAGGCCCACGGGCACGCCTTCCTCGATCCTCGGTGCGAAGGTGTAGCCGAACCAGTTCACACCCGCGACCGTTACCGTGACGTTCGTGCCGTTGACGGCAACGAGCACGTCATAGGCTATGCCAGCCTTCAACTGGACGGGCTTGTTCGACTGGGCGACCTGGTGCCAGCCGCTGGCATCGCGGTAGCCCATTTCGATCTTGTCATTCGAGATGTTGATACCAGCCCATTTGAAGTCGGTCGGCGAGTGGTAGTCGAAGATGACATAAGAGTTGGCCTTCCAGCCCGCCAAAGGCTTCTGGGCGGTGATCTTGGCCGAGATCTCGAAATAGATCGGCAGGTACTGGTCGGCATAGAAGACCGCCGCCGCCTGCCCCCATGATGTCTCGGACTCGACGGTCATCATGCCGCTCGAGACTGCGAACTTGCCCTGGTCGGCGGCGAACACGTCGAGCGTGCCGTCGTTGAAGTCGGCCGTGCGCAGAACGTCGCGTCGTCCACCGGGGATATTGCCCGGTTGCGGATCGGTCGGACCGCCGGTCTGATCCTGCCAGATGCCGTGATCCTTCTGCGTCACGAGTCCGATTTCGCCTTCGACTCCGCCCTGGAACTGCGACACATGGCTGTACTGGTCACTGCCATTGACGCTTCCGGTATCGGCCGTGCGGGTGATGTCGACACCATCGCTGAAGGCTTGCGCATAGAGGAAGTCGAAGAGCTGCGGCGGCACCTGACGGCTGACCGTCGCGATGCCGAACGGAGCGAACGGCACGAGATAGCTGTTGAACTCGCCGACCCAATCGATCAGGCGGTCGCCGCCGGTGTTGCCGATCAGGATGTCGAGCCCGGCGCCGCCGAAGACACGATCCTCGTAGACCGGATGCGTTTCCGGCTGGTCGTTCATCCAGCCATTGGTGCTAAGCACATCGTCGGCATTCATGAGGTCATTGCCCCAGCCGCCATAGATGTGATCGCGTCCTGTGCCGCCGACGATCCAGTCGTTGCCGAGGTCGCCGAAGATGGCGTCACTGCCGTCCGTATTGCGGTCGGCGAAGGCGATCGGTGTGCCGTTGGGCGAGAACGCGATCGCGCCGTTGACCAACGGTCCTTCGTTGTCGACCAGGTTGAGGAAATACTGGAATTGTGTTGGCGCAGCACCCGACTTCCAGACGGTTCCGTCAGCATTGAACAGAATCGTCCGGCGCGGATCGTATTCGTCATAGAGGAAGAATTCGCCGAGCTTACTCTGAACCGGCTTCGGTGCGTTCCACGGATCGGTATCGGCACCAAAGCGCAGGATGTCTCCCGGGTTCCAGGGCCGTGTGAAATCGGTGCGCACCAGCCCGACCACGACGCCGTTTTCGAAGCGCTGGGTGTAGCTGAGCGGCAGGGCTTCGCCGCCGCCGACGGCATCGTCACCGGCGCCGCCATGGATGAAGTCGTCACCGAGACCGCCGAAGATGATGTCGTCGACGACATTGGCGTCGAACAGCGGATCATCTGCGCCCTGTGCGTTCGGCTTCAGGTTATAGGGCGTGAGGTCGACGGATTTCTTCAGCTGGCCGCCGATATTGATCGTCTCGGTCTGCACCTGCCCGGGCGTGTAGATGAATTCGTTGAGCACGTCGCCCTGGCTGGTGCGGGGATCCGGGTCGGTAGCAAGGAGGGCTAGGACGCCGTAAAGCGGCTCGGCATAGGTGGCGCTGTTGCGGCTCGTGAAGATCCGTCCGTCGTCGCCGAGGATGCCGTCCTGGCCGGTACCGCCAGAGATCCAGTCATTGCCCCAACCGCCGATTAGATCGTCATTCTCGGCATCGCCGAACATGCGGTCGTGGCCACCGCCGCCATAGGCGATGTCGTCGCCGGTTTCGCCGTGGAATTCGTCATGACCGCCGATGTCATTCTTCGCCCACAGACCGAATTCGTTGCGATAGGCCGCGTCGTTCGGGTTCGTCTTCGAGAACAGGTCAGGACGGAAATCCGGGCCGCCCGGTGTGTAGTCGAGAAGGTGCACGCCGCGGACGACGATGCGTTCGGCGCCGGTGCGGGCCGGATCGTTCACATCGTAATTGTACCGGACGTAGAGCTGTTGGTTTGCCAGCCCGTTCGGGTTGATATCGACGCCATTGATCCCGACAATACGGACGATATTGCCGTTGTCGCCGACCATGGTGTCGGCATCGCGGGCATAACGCGCAGCCGCAAGGGTGCCGTCGCCCGGAAGGTCGAGGTCGTTCCGGTCGATTTCGGCGCCGGTACCGCCGAAGATGTAGTCGTCGCCGTCAGGCCGTGCATTTGCATCGGTCAGGCTGAAGAACGAGGACGAGCCGCCGACCAGGTCGTCCTGGCCGAGGCCGCCGAACAATTGGTCATCGCCACCACCGCCTTCGATGTAGTCCTGGCCATCGCTCGCAGCAGCAAAGGATGCGATCACCGTCAACGGGCCAATCGGATCGGCAACACCGCCCGACGTCCGGGAGGCGCCGACATGCGACGTGCCGGCGAAGGCAAGTTCGATACCGCCGTCGCCCTGGATGACGTCATTACCCAGTTGGCCGAAGATTTCGTCATGACCTTCGCTGCCGGCAATGTAGTCGTTGCCGAAACTGCCAACGCCGGCAGCTCCCTGGTCGAAGGCGAATGTGTGAAGGGTCGCATAGTCGACCGCATACTCGCTCCACCACGGCGCGCCGTCCGGGTCGCGGTAACGGCGTGCGATACCGTCGACCAAGAGGAGACCGCTGTTGTCGCCAGTGACGGTGCCGAAGCCAGACGGGATCGGCCTGTCGGTGCGGCTGTAGAGCAGCGCGCCGGCCAAGGTCTGGAAGCGCTTGCTGAATGTGTCGTCCAGCAAGTTGCCGTCGGCGCCTCCCTGGCGGGTGAGGTAGACGTTGTCGCCGAAGATGCGATCGTCCTGCTGATCGCCGTCCAGCATGTCATGGCCGGCACCGCCGACGATCACGTCGCGGTCAAGCCCGCCGAACACGATATCGTCGGCGCCGTTCTGCAGCTCGGCCGACTTGATCGCCGTCACGAGCACGAGCTCGGTCGTCTGGATTCGCTGTTTGAGACCGGACGGCAGGTTCGGATCGTCCACGAACATCTCGATGATGCCATGGTCGGCGAAGATGATGTCGTCGAAGTCGCCGAGTACGCCGGCCGCAGCGACGGCACTCGGGCCGTAGCCGAGATGGGACGCTCCATCACCGAAGATCAGGTCACGGCCTGCCTGCATGAGATCGCGGACCGACGACTTCACCGGCTTGATCGTGGTGCCGTTGGTGTCGGTGTTCGGGTTGGCGGAAGGCAGCGGGCTGTTGTCGACCGTGTCGATGAAGAGCTGGCGGGTGAAGATGTTCACGTTCACGCCGCTGTCGCCATAGATATGATCGACGCCGCGGTTGCCGATGATCAGATCGTCGCCGGAACCACCGGCCAGATGATCGCCGGCCTGGCTGCCATAGATCGTGTCGTTGCCCGCGCCGCCATAGATCGTCAGGCCGACGCTGGGCAGACTCCCCCCTGCAACGCCCGCAAACAGTGCGCTGGCGTCGATGACGTCGTTGCCGGCGAGCTTGTAGGGGTTGGCGAGCGGGAAGACCCACTCATCGTCTTCGTTCTCGCCATCCTGCAGTTGCGGGAAGGGATCGAACGGCTTTTCACCGAATTCCATGCCGAGCACGTTGTGCGGCTGGCCGGAATACCAGATGCCATCCTGGCTGGTGTCGCCATAGATGACGAGCGGCGAGTTCGGACCGGCGCCGCCATTGACCTTGATGTAGTCGCCGCCGACGCGCTTGCCGCCATCGAGTGTGGTGTCATAGCCGAACACGGTCAGTTGGACGCCCGTTGCCGGTGTCAACGCCACGTTCTGCAACGTCATCACCGCGGCAGTCAGCGCCTGGATCGTGAACAGTCCGGCATAGCCGCTGACATAGACCTTCTGGCCGACATAGAAGCCGTCTGCTTGCCAGCTCCCGGCGCTGCGCGTCAGGCTGTTGGTGGCAACGTTCATCGTGCCGGAAGCCGTGATCGTGCGTGCTTCGGCGACATGCAGAGAGCGTTCGGCGTAGCTGTTGAACGCATCGGCCGGCAGCGAGACGCCGGCGCCCTGCCCGATGTGGGTGTTCGGCGCGCTCAATACCAGGGCGCTGAGATCGCCCCAGGTCAGGGCCGAGTTCGGCGGCGGCGGAAGGGTCGCGTCGACGATGGCAAGGATCGTCCGGGTGTAGGTCTCGCCCTCAAGCTGGATGACTTGGCCGACCTGGTACCGGTCTTCGGACCAGTCGCGCCCATCGAGGCGGGTCACGACGATCGAGCCACCGCCGGCACTGGCAATGTTCATCTTGCCGGCGCTTTCGAGGTACATGTTGCCGCCGCCGTGGACGAGCGTCAGGCCGCCATGCGCACCCTGCACATAGAAGCTCTTGACCGCATCGTTCTGTGTGGCGAGCAATGCGCCTTCTAGCTTCAGCGAGAGGCCGTCATCGGAGATCTCGATGATGCGGAAGTCGCGCTTGCCGTTTTCATCGACCATGGTGATGAGGTGACCGGCAAGATAACCCTCGTCCGCCCACTTGATGCCGTCCTGACGGGTGACGATGCCACCGGTATAGGTCGGATCGATACTGACATCGGTGACCACCGTTTGCAGGATCGCGTTGGTGACCGGGTTGATGCGGTTGATGGTCCGGGGCGCGTCGCTGACGAGCGCGAGCTGACCGCCGGTGACGCGCATCGTCGAGCCGACAATCGAGACGATCTGGTATTCACCCTTCGCGAAGTCCTCGTCGATAGTGATGAAATCGCCGACCGCAAAGCCGGTCCATGAGCCTCCATCGGTACGCACGATGATCCCGCCGGCAATCGTCTGGGCGACGTCGACGGACTTGTTGACGGTGATCACGTCCTTGTCGATCGCGGTGATGGTTAGTGCGCCGCTGGCAACGCCAGCGAGCGATGGGCCGCTGAGAACCAGGATCGAATTGTCGTTCGGGTCGGCGCCTTCTTCCGGATGCAGCGGATCGATGAGGGCGTCGTTGATCGCGACCACGGTCCAGGTGCCCACCTGCCCCGCAATCTTCACGGTCTGGCCGACGAGGAAGCCCACGGACTTCCAATCGAAGCCCGCGCGCTCGATCGTGCCGCCGTTGCTGCCGTTCGGCGTCACCGTGAAATTATTGGTGACCTGAACGGAGGGCGCCGGATCGAGCGTGCCCTGGATGACGAGACCATCATTGCCCTCGCCGAGCATCAGATTGACGACCTCGATGGTGCTTTGCGTCGCATTGGTGCCGAACTGGCCGTCAGAACCGACGCTGATCTTGCCGAAGCTGATGCCGCCCGGGAAGAAGCCCGATTCGCCGAAGGTCGGGTCGCCGGTGACACCGAGGCCGAGGCTCAGATCATCGGCCATGTTGAAGCCGGTCAGCGTCGTCTGCGTCATGATGCCGTCGACATCTTCCTTGCTGGTGTCGTTGAAGATGTTGAGGACATCGATCTGTTGCGATTCCGGCGGCTGGGCGCCGATGGCGATCAGGAAGTCGTCCGCTTCACCCGGCAGTTTCAGGCCGTTTTCCAGTGAACGGTCAGCGCCCGTCGGGCCGCCTTCAACAGCCAGCGGTCCGCGCAGCTTCGAGAGATAATGTCCCGAAGCCGGGAAGACCTTCACGCCTTCGCGCGTGACGGGGATGTCGTAGTTGTCGTCCGCCTGCAGGACGACCGTCTGCTGGATATAGTAGTTCCCCGGATTGAACGTCGCGACCGCCGCGGTGCGCAGCACCTTGACGCCCGCAAGCGTGCTGCCGACCGGCAGCAGTCCAGCGTTCTCCGAGGTGATCTGGATCGTGGCATCCTTGGTGTCGTTCTCGCCGCGAATGATCGCGATCTTGAAGTTGCCGATAACGTTGTCGGCGGCGTCGAAGACACGGATCCACTGGCCTTCCAGGAAGCCATGGGCGAGCCAGCCGTCCGCATCGTCGGCAAGGCCGGCGATCGTCATCCGATAGGTGGGCGTGCCGTCCTCGATGACCGTATGGAACTGGATATTGCCCGTAAAGGCGCCATCGCTGGCGAGGTCCGAGAGGATGACATCGGCAAGCTGGCCGCCGGTACCGAACGTCCGGTCGACCTTGATGAACTTGCCGTCGACCGTGTCGATCGCGGTGATGTAATAATCACCGCTGTTGCCGCCGGCGTTGCCGACGCGGATCTGCTGGCCGACGAAGAAGCCTTCATCGACGAAGCTGCCGAGATCGGCGCCCGTGCCGCGGGTAATCTTGCCGTTGAAGCCGTCATTGCTGAAGACAAGGTTGCCGTCGAAAATCTGCGTCGGCCGGAGCCCGCCGATCACCGTATAGCCCGAGCCGGGTGTGACGGCGACGCCGTTGACGCTGACGGCATCCGCCAGTCCATCGGTGACGATCGCGACCTGTACGGTGGTGCTGGGCGCCTTCGTCAGCCGGATCGTGTAGTCGTCCGTGTCGCTGCCATCGGCATTGAGCAGCGTCGTGCCGCCGCTTTCGAGCACGACGGCGCCGGCCGTGTCGTTGTCAATGACTTCGATGTCGACATAGCCGGGGCCGGAGCGCAGATTCGGGAAGACATAGTCGTGGTCGGCGTCAGTCGTCAGAACGTCGTCGCGCTGGAAGTAAATGACCGCCGTATGCGGATCTTCGCGCGGGATATCGTCACGCGCCTGAACGCCGATGCGAACCGGGTCATCCCAGTTGGTATGGTCGAAGGTTAGGCGCCAGTAGCCGTCGGCATGTTTGTACATGCGGTCGCCGACCGAGTTGAAGATGTTCGTCGGATCGTCGACATCGAAGATCTGGATATCCTCGTCGCTCGCCTCGTTGAGGAAGAGCTTGACGACGATGATGTCACCCACTTCCGGCGCCGTCGAAAGCTGAACGAGGATCTCGTCCGTCAACTGGGTCGTCGGGCTGCCTTCGATGACCAGCGACCGGCCGTCTTCGATGTTCGTGCCAGGCGCCACCTCGGTGACATAGATCCCGGGTGTGTCGTTGTCCCTGAGCAGCACTTCAACATTGCGGACGTCAGCCGCGTCAAAGGGGTCGCCGTCGGGATATTCGGCATCGATGTCCATGACATTGGTGTCGACGCCGCTCAGATCGGAAATCACGCTGTGCTGGATGACGACCACGCGGTCGCCTTCTGCCCGCGGGTCGTCCGGCGCATAGACGTAGACCATCTGCGGATTCATCCAGTTGCCGCTGTCGAACCGCAGCACGACCGCGCGATCCTTGATGATCTGCGGTACGCCGTTGACCATGACAACATGCTGGAAGTCGCTGTCGGTGACGGTTCCGCCGGGGTTGACGGTGGACAGCCAGACCGTATCGCCAAGGCCGTTCGGCAAGGGCGCTGGGTTCAACAGTGTGCCGTCTTCCTCTTCCTGCGGCGAGCGTGCCGCAGACACGGTGACATAGACCACCTGGCCGGCGAGCGGAGCGATTGCCAGCTTCACCGTGTAGCTGTCCACATTGACCGGGCCGCCTTCGCGCACGGCAGTAAAGCCGCCGGTTTCGTCGATGCGGATGATGCCCTCTTCTCCGGAAGCGACGTTGTAGTCGAAACCGTCGACCAGCACACCGTCGTAGAGCGCGTCACCGGACGTGACGAGATGATCGACAGCACCGGAGGCCCCTTCGAGCTCGCGGGTCACGATGTCTTCGGTCACGTCGCCGGTGACGTTGATCGTATCGGATCCCAGGCCGCCAATGACGCGATAGGCAACGCCGAAAGCGGTCGACTGGACAAAGAATTCGTCGTCACCTTCGAGACCATCGACTTCGACCACTTCGATCGTGGTGTAGCGCACATTAAGGCCGGCGCCGAAAATGCCACGTTCGGTGATCGCAAAGTCGTCGGCGAACTCCGTGCCGAGGATGACGAGCTTGTCGAAGCCCGTGCCGCCGTCGACGGAAACCGGAGCATTGACGTTGTACTGGACCTCGTCCTCACCACCACCGGCGCGGATGTCGGGCGCCCGCGCAACAGAGAAGCCGAGCCCGATGATCGGCATGGCAACGCCCTGGTCGTCGCGAACGATCACGTCGTCGGTGTAGTCGTCGGGCGTGGAATCGGCGTCGGCGAAGTTGATGACGCCATCGCCATTGGTGTCGAGCGTGACAGCCGGCAGGTCGTCCTGGTCGATCATGCCGTCGCCATTCCAATCCTGGTTGGCAACAGCGGCGATCGCAAAGGCGCGCACGATGAACAGGTCGTTGTTGTCGTCGCCTTCGAGCCTCAGTTCAGCCTGGTTCGAATAGACACGGAACTCGTCGTTGCCGGTTCCGCCCTGCGCGACCAGCGGCGCACTGATGCCGGGGCTCAGCCAGCCGCGAGTCGTAGCAACCATGTCCGGGAAGACGTCCTGGGCGAGCAGGCCGCCGCCGAAGAACGGCGTGACGCCATTTTCCGGATCGTCGGTGCGCTTGTTGCCGAAGATCTGCCCGATCTGGAAGGCGTCGTCCCCCGCTCCGCCCTGAAGCGACACGATCGCCGTCGTATCGTCGGAATAGAAGTTGTCGTTACCGCCGAGGCCTTCGACGGTGACGCGACCATTGAGGGCCGTGTCGTAGTTGATGCGTGCGCTCTCGTTCGACGGTTCGTTGTCTTCGATCGTGTCCGCATAGGTGGTCGGCTGGCCATAGACCATCGCGACATAGGCCGGGCGATCAGCCGTTTCATGCGGCAGATAGTTCGCGCCGCGCAGCAGGAAGATGTCGTCGATCGGCTTGTTGCCGTCGCCGTCCTTGCCGTTGAATGCCGAGTTGTAGCCATAGACGTTCAGAGCATCGACGCCGTCGTTGGAGCGCCCGCTGTCGAGCACGTTGATGACGTAGTTGCGGTTGAAGTCCGTACCGGCATTACCGAGGCCCGGATTGTTCGAGCCGAGCGTGTAGACCTCGTAGAGGTCGCTGCCGGAGACACCGTCGAGCGTCAGCGTATGTTCGGCTGCCGTCGTCATGTTTGGTGATGTCTGCGTCGCTGTATCCTGCAGGTAGTAGACCGTGAAGCGATCTTCGCCGTCGGCGTTGGTCGGGTCGAGGTTCTGGCTGCCATAGGCCCGCGTCTTCGAGCCGAGGAAGATATAGCCGGGGCTGCCCTGGCTGTTGGTGCCGCCGGCGCCCGAGGGATCGCCGAACTGGATGGTATCGACATCGGTATTGCCGAAGATCCAGGTCAGATTCGTCGGGTGCGGTGCCGTCGTCTTCGGCGCGGCTGTCCCGACCGGCGTCCCGTTGGTCTTGTTGCCGGGGGTCACCGCGGCGTTGGCGATGATGCGCCCGCGCAGCAGCATGACCGAACCGAAGCCGATATCGGCATTGGCAAGCAGGGTGATGGCCTCGTCGAAGGCGGTGACGTCGCCGTAGATGTCGATCCGCTTGGCGGCCAGGATCTCGCTGTTGGAGTCGAGTGTGACGTTGTCGCCGACGCGCAACTGCACATTGCCCTTCTCGGCGAAGATCTGGCCATGCGGGATGAGACGCTCGGCATCAGACTGGAAGGTCGGGAAGGTGAGGCCGTCCTCGGAGAAGCGCGCGCTGCCGCTGTGCAGCAGGTCGAGGTTCTCGCCCTGGACCGCCGTCTCGCGCACGGTGATGCGAATGTCGCCGTCATAGGTATGGGCGAGCACGAGCCTGAGGTTGCCGGCGCTCTCGCCGGGATTAACGGGTGCTTCCGCCAGATAGATGTTGTTGTCGGCTTCCAGCGCGACGTCGTCGTTCGACGAGCCGCGTGAGGAATCGATCTCCAGATCATTGTTGAAGGCGCCGATGGAGCCGCCGCCATTGGCGTCGAGATCGATGCTCTGGCCAAGCAGGTCGGCGAAATCATCGCCGGCGCCGTTGTTGCGCGCATCGAGGATCGAGCCCGAGACGGTGCGCAGCGAGATGTCACGCGTCGTATGGACCGTGTGGACGAGCAGATCGCCGACAACTTCATCGAGGAAGATGCCGAGCGTGCTGTCTGCGGTCGTATCGAATGCCCTGAGGACACCGAGGCCACCAAGGCCGTTGCGGATGTCGACGTTGATCTCGAGGAAATCGGTCGGCAGGCCGATACCGCCAAGCGGTGAATTGATGTCGAGCAGCGTCGGGTTGAGAACCTGCGCAGCGACCTGTGCATGGTTCGGGTTAAAGAGACCGACACCGGCGGCCATGGTGATGTTGCGGCCGGCGACATCGGCTTCGACATCGCCTTCCGTCAGGCCGCGCGCATCGAGAATGCGTCGCGGCGAATAGAGCAGAACGTCCGACGCGGTCGACTTGATCCGCTCGACGCGCATGTCGCCGGTCTTTTCGCTCAAGGCGATATAGCCGTTGGTCACCACATCGATATCGCCGTTTCCGGTGATTTCGGTGATTCCGAGGACATTGATCGTCGTTGCGCCGGGATCGGGATTTGCTGCAGCGACGATGATATCGCCACCGCTGGTGACCGCTCCGGCCTGGAGGCCGGGCAGAGACCGATTGCCGGTAGCCGGATCGATGCCACGGAAGTCGTAGGTGGAAGCGATCGGCATGTTGCCGGTTCCGAAAACGCCGCGGCTCAGCTCTTCAGGAAGGCCGCTGTCCGGCCGGAAGAAATTGTAATGGGTGATCCCGGCTGCCTGGCTCGGCGCCTTGACGAGCACGCCGCCCGAGGCGCCTGCGCCGCTCTGCTCGAGGCTCGCCTGTAGCAGCACATTGGCGCTATCGCCGGCGCTTATCCGGTCGATTTCGACAATGTAGTAGCCGCCGCCGAGGTCTTCGCGCAACAGGGCCTTGAGGTCGAGGTTGATGTTCTGGACGGCATCGACGGTAAATGTCTCCGCCGCAATCAGGCTGTGCTGGTTGGTGAGCGGCCCGCTCGGCGAAAGATTGATCGCGACACCGGCGAGGGAATTCGCCAGCGTGCTTGCCAGCCTGACGCTCAGGCCGTCGGAGGAAGCGATGACATAGTAGTAGCCGCCATCGACGAGCCCACCGATCGCTGTGCTGACCGCGTCATAGCGCACGAGTTGGCCGGTATAGAAGCGGTTTTCGTGCCCGAGGAAGATCTGCTCCGTCAAGCCGCTGACACGGCCGGTATCGAAGGTGACAAGCTGCGGCAGGCCGGCGCTGTCGACGATGTCGATGTTGACGCGGTTCCCTGTCGTGCCGACGTTTTCGTCCGCCCGGATATTGAGGATGTGCGTGCGGATCAGGGATTCCCGGCCGTCGCTGCCGAGCACACCGCGATCGTTGGTCGCGAAAACCGATCCGTCGGTATTGACGATCGAGGTGGTCCCGATCGGGTTTTCGATGGTGCCGTTGATATAGATATCCGACCGGCCGCCCGTGTCGGTGATCTCAATCAGCGTCGGCGCCACCTCGCGCTCGATGTTGAACGTCAGGGTCACTGTCTTCGACGGGTTCAACCAGGCAAGCGGCTGCTCGTCGGTGACGACATCGATGTTGTTGATGACGATGTCCTTGTCGGACTCGTTGCGGATCGTAACGCGCTGCAGCGTGTCGCGGAACGTCCAAGTGCCGCCGGAACCGACCATCGTGTCGGAATCGAAGACGACGTCGCCCGGGCCGGGATTGACGATGTCGTTGACGACGATGTCGGCGCTCTGGATCGTATTGCCCTCTCCTTCGCTGCTGCCACCACCGCTGGCGCTATCGTTGACGGTCACCTCGACCGCGACGTCGATCTGGCCGTCAGCACCGATGACGAGCTGTTTGACAACCAGTTCTGGCGAGCGGCCGGAGAGAATGAGGACATCCGAATTGAAGTCGATCTGTTGCGGCCGCTCGTCGGGGCTGCTGCCATCGGAGCCGCCGGCGGCAAGCGAACGCTTGCTGTGGTCGGCGTCATCCGTCTGCGAGATCGAGCCGTTGACGGTGGAAGCATAGAGCGCCAGGTGTTCGCTCGATGCCGCGGGCTCCTGCGGGTAATCCGGATGGCCGAGAACACCATCCGCATTGTCGCGCGGGCCGGCCGTGATCAGAGCGCCGGCGGCGCCGAATATCTTCGACGCCACGTCGGTGTCGTTGTGCGCATCGGAATCGACGAAGCCGAAAAGGCCTGTGGCACGGGCATAGGACTTGGCATGCGTCTTGACGTTGTCGTAGCGGGTGACGAGGTCGACGCCCTCCCAGCCGGTCAGTTCGGCGTCGGCATTGATGTGCACTTCCGCCTTCGGCCGGGCCGTTATGGTGCTTTCGGCCTGGCCTTCGCCATAGAAGCCGGCGCCGCGGCCGTCGCTGCCGGCGAAGACGTCGAAGCGCCCGACTTTCGCGCTGGCAACGGCCCGCTTGGCGCTCAGAACAGCCCGGTCGCCGAGCGTTGCGATCGTGTCGGCCTGATCCGGATCGGGGTTCGGATCCGCAACACCGATATAGACATGCGTGACGGCGTCGCCATCTCCGCCGAAGCCGACGCCTGAACCGGTCGACTTGGCGGAAACGCCGGCTTCGGAATAGGCGGTTAGCCGTGCCAGTTCGCCGGCGACGACGATCGCGTCGGCGCCGATCGTCGCGGCACTGTTGTACTCGATCCAGACTACGGTCGTCGGCGAAGCCAAGCCAACGGCACCGCCGGCGCTCGCATGCGACGAGGCTCCGGTATTGGCATTGGTGCTGGATGCAACGGTGACGTTCTTGCCGGCGACGATGCGCGTGCCGTCCCCAACCGAGGCAACACTGTTGATGTCCTGGTAGCTGTTGGCATCCGCGTCGCCGACGGCGACGAAGCCGCCGGTGCCGTTGACCGCGTGCGCCGTCGTATTGGTGGTGGCCGATGTGGTGATCGAGACATCGCCGCTCGTCGTTACAAGCGTCGCCGATATCGTGGCGGTCACGTTCGGATTGCTGGTGATATTGGCGTCATTGCCGTTGACGCCAACAAAGCCGCCGCCGGAACCCTTTGAATAGGCCGAGGATACGCCGTCGCCTGACTGCGGCGCGATTTCGCTGAGCGAGACCTCGCCTGGGCCGAACAGGAACTGGCCGCCAGCTACCGACGTCACTGCATCGTTGATGTCGATCCGAAGCTGTTGCTCGCTCGTGCTGTCGCTCGATATGTCGACGGCCAGCGCGCCAATGCGATGGTTGGCGTAGGGGCCGGAAAGCCCGGTCGGCGTCAACGTCATCTGCGTGCCGCCGGAAGGCGCGTCCCACAGTTCGAAGGTATCGTCGCCGGGCCCGCTGACGCCACGGACATAATAGGTCTTGCCGTCTTCGAGCCCGCCGATTGGCAGATTCTTGGCGTTGATCAGCGAATGGATGTCGTCGGCAGTCTTCGCCTTGTTGGGCGTGAGCGTGATGATCGACTGATCGAAGGTCTTGGTGAGCGTCGTTTCAGTAACACTGTTGACGACCGACAGGATCAGCGTGCTGCCGCTGACGCCGGTAACGGTGTAGGTACCGCTGTTGGCACCGGCGCCGCTGATGAACAGAGTACCAGTTCCAAAACCGAAATCGGCCCAGTTCTCGCCATCGGTACGGATGATCCGGTCGCCGGCCCCATTGCGGACGAACTGAACCTGTTCGGTGACCACGTCATTGCGTTTCAGTTGGATCGTCGTCGAATTGACGACGTGGACACGGTAGGTCTGGCCATCAGACAGCCCCCCGATCGGCGTTCCGGGCGCTCCCGTTTCCGTTTCGACGTTGTAGACGACGTGCTCGCCCTCGCTGAACCCATGGTTCAGCGCGTTGCCGTTGTCGTCAAAGAAGCGAATGTTGTTCTGCGTGCCGTCGTCAATCGGTGAGCCATCGGGATTGAGTGCCGTCGGATGGACATCGACCTGCCGGCTGACGAAGGTCTTGGCGTCGGGCGCGTCATAGGTGACGGCCATGCCATTGGTGAACCCATGACCGGAGATCGTGATCTGATTGCCGGCGATGTCGTCGGGCTGGAAGTTCTTGAAGTAGTTTTGCGGGTTGACCGCCTTGTCATGCGTATTGACCAGTTTGATATGGGACTCGTCGATAACCAATACGTAGTAGAGATTGCCTTCTGTCAGGCCGAAGCTGTTAACCGTTTCGTCGGGCCCGGCATAGTAACGCACGGCATCGCCGCTGATGAAGTTATGCGCACCCTGGAAAGTAATAATCTCGGTTTCGGAATCGATGCTTGCGGCATTGAAAGTCGAGCCGAAGTATAGCTTGTTCGGGTCGACATTGCCGCCATCGATGACGTTGATGACGTTGTACTGACGGTTGACCGCCGGATCCTGCGGATCAGGCCAGTTAAGACCGGGGATCACCGCGCCACCGCTGCCGGCATCGTATTCGACGGTATCGCCGGTCACGAGACCATGGTTGTTGACGGTGATGGTGTTGGCGACACCATCGGCGTCGACGACTGCATAGTCGGGCTGCGTGCCCGGAATGGGCGCTGCAATCGCCTCGACCGAAACCGTGCCGGTCGCATTGATGACGCTGCCAGTGCCAATGGTGCTGGAGACGGTCGGGCTGACATTGGTCGTGGCATCGGAATCGCCGGCGCCGAAAACGCCGCCGATCGTCACGCCGACGACCTTCGAATCCCCTTCCGTGTTAGCGAGTGCCTTGAGCCGGATATGGCGTGCGGACTGAACGGACGTGTTGTTGCCGATGGTCGCCGCAACGGAGGACGGGCTTGCGGTTGCCGTGGCGCTGTTGAGCGTCAGCGCCCCGAGGACGCCGCCGCCTGTCGCTTCCGCAACGGCGAGCGCGCCGTTGATCGCAAGCGCGTCGACCCCGATGTCGCGAACCGAAACGATATTGGCATTCATCGCTGCGTTCGACTGGCCGTTAGCGGTCGCTTCGGCATCGGTTGCACCGACAGCGGCCGCACCGAAGGAATTCGCCTCGGTGTTGGCGACGGCGTAGTTGCGCAGGCGCGACTTGATATCGATGTCGTTAGTAATGGTCAGGCTGCCGCCCGCGCCGATCGTAGCGTTGACGATGGCGTTGGCCTTGGCGGTGGGCACGGCGCCCTGGCCGCTGAACAGGCCGCCACCCGAGGCTTCGGCAAAGGCCTTGGCGCCACGATCCGTCGCCGTTTCGCCGGCGAAATTGTGGGAGGCGAGCATGACGATGCCGCCGGCTGTAATAGTCGAATTGCCACCGATCAGCGCACTTGTCGTCGGTACGACATTCACCGTCACGAAGCTCGTGCCGACCGCGCCGATACCGATGGTGAGCGCGAAAACATCGCCCTTGGCATTGTGGCTCGAAAGCGCTTCCAGCGTCACGGTGCCGGTGGCATCGATGTTTGCGCCGCCAAGGATCGATGCTTCGATGTTGGTCTCGACATCGATCAGCGCAAAATTGAACGAGAGGCCGAGCGCACCGCCGGCGAGCGCAAAGGTCTCCGCCTTGGCGTCGACGGTCGAGTCCGCATGCACAGTGATCGCACCGACCGTGTCGGTCTGGCCGATCTGGCTGCCAGCCCCGATGCTCGCCAGAGATTCGATCGTGTTGTCGTCGGTATCGCCAATATTGAGGTCGACATAGGAGGCGCCGGCCGCCAATAGGCCTGCCTGTATGCCCGTCGTCGTGACGTCGAAATCCTGCGTGTTCGATGCGGTAACCGACAGCAGGTTTGCGCCATCCACCACGGTTCCATCGAGCAGGCGCGCCTGTACGCGGCTGGTATCGTTGATAACGATGACCGAGGCGCCGAGGCCAACAAACCCGCCCTGGAAGGCGACGGTGGTTACATCAATCTCTTCGTCGAGTTCAGCTTCGACCTTGATCTGGTTGCCGGCTTTGAGATTGCCGCCGGCCTTTGCTTTGACCTGCTCGGACACATTGAGAACCGTAACAGCTGCGCCGGCGCCGACCAGACCGACGGCGGCGTTGCCGATCAGCAGATCGACCTTCATGTTCTGGCGCGATACGACCAGGATATCGTGGCCGGCTTCCACCTCCGCACCGGCTTCGATGGTCGCAGTGGTGCCATGCTCCTCACTCGTTGGAGCCAGGGCAGCATTCAGGTCGGCGGCAGAGAAGAACGATGGGTCGCTCAACCGGTTCGATGCGCCCTGCATATTGTCCCGGACGCGGGAATCGGCTGTACGCGCATTTCCGTCGCCGCTGAAGCCGGTCATCTGACCGGTCAGTTCGCCGACGCCGCCGTCGGTCTTCTCGCCAGCATCAGAAGCGGCGGTGTCGCCACCGCCCGTGGTAGCATTGTCGGACGTGCCTTCTTTCTCGTTGGTATAACCGTCCTTGAAGTCCTGGCCGATCGACCAGACGGACACCGACGCACCGAGGCCGACGACGCCGCCAACGCCGCTGAAGGCAAAGCCCTTGAGGACCTGGATCGAGTCCGCGCTGACGGCGACATCGTTGCGCGCCAGGATGTCGGCATTCGCGCCGATCGAGGCGGTCGTATCGTTCTTGATGCTGCCGAAATCGATGCCGCCGCCAATGCCGACGAAACCGACGGCTGCCGACCCGGCAAAGGACGTGATACGAACATCATTGGCTGCGTTGACGTAGACACCCTGTGCCAGGCCGACATTGGCCGGGTGGAGCTTGTAGTTGGCAAAGCCCTGGTTGATCGCGGCACCATCGCCGATCGCGGCCAAAGTGTCGGAATCGATGATTGTCACACTGACCGCGCCGGCAATGCCGACATAAAGCCCGCCCGCGCCGGCAACGGCTATGTGGGTGACGACTTCGGACGATTGCGCCTGGACGATGACACCATGGGCCTCACCCGAAAGCGTCGAGAAGCCGGTCGGGTCGCCACCGCTCGTGGCGATGTTGCCGTTGAGCACATTCGCGATGCCCGCGCCGTTGGCGCGCGCATCGATCGAGGCATTCTCGCCAATCGTCGCTTCAGTGTCCTTGGTGACGTTGACGACGCCAACGGAGCCAGCGGCACCACCGCCGGCGAGACCGATGGCGACCGCACCGGAAACGATGGTGAACTGCGAGTCGTCCTTGGCCATGACGGCAACGTCGCCCCCGGCCTCGACGGTCGAATCCCCAATGCGCGCAAAGGTGTCCGCATCGATCGAGACGACCGAGACGCCGCCGGCAAGGCTGACGGCACCGCTGAGCGCCAGACCGGCGGAGACGACGAGAACCTTCTCCTTCGCCGTCGCAATGACCGCGACGTCATTGTTCGCATCGACCAGACTGTCATCGCCGATGATCGCCGTCGTTTTCGTCGTTACCACCGACACGTCGACGGCCGGAGCGGCAGCAGCAGATCCGCCGACGGCGGCACCTGCGCCAACGCCCAGATGGCTGAAGTCGCTCGCCGCCGCGACCAGAACCGATTGTCCAGCATTGCCGCTGCCGCTCATGTCCTGATTGATGCGGGCACCTTCCCCGATCAGCGCGGTCGTCGTCGTGTTGAGTACGTTGACCGCCGCACCGACGGCGACACCGACGGACCCGCCGCCGCCGACGCTGATGGCCGCCGTTTCGATATCGTCCTTCGTGCTTGCCGAAACCGCCACCCCGCGGAAGCCGCCATCAACGGCGGCCGTCGCCGTCCGCTGCTGGGTCAAGCCCGGATCGGTTGGGGTACCGTCATCGCTCTCATCCTGGTCGAGGTCATTGAACTGGCCGAGGCCCCCGCCCCCTTGCTTGACCGGCACCCCCGCTTCGAGACTGTCCTTGCTGACCTGGCCGTCGGTCTGCGGGTCATAGCCATCGCCCATGCTTTGCGATCCGGCAAAGCTGATGTCGAACCGGCCAGTGCGTGCAGCCACGCTGTGCTGGCCCTCGCCGGTCACGCGCGCGTCTTCACCGATGAACGATTCCGTCGTCTTGGTGACGACGGCCACACCGGCTGCGACACCGACGCCGGCGCTGCCGCCGACGGCAACGCCGCCGACGATCAGATCGAGCTCCGTTTCATCAACCGCCTGCACCAGCACGCTGCCAAGGGCGCGAACGTCGGTCAGGCCCGCATTGCCAATGCCGTCGATCGGATCGTCGCCGATGAAGGCGCGAGTCTTCACGTCGAAGATGAACACATCCGCCGAGACCGTGATTGCGGCTGAGGAGGCCCCGCCGGCTGCGACCGAGAAGGAGCCGACGTCCTCGTTGCTGGTCGCTTCGACCTTGATGTTGCCATCGGCATCCATATCCATGCCGGAATCGATCGATGCCTGCGTGGTCTTGATCAATGTCGCGATATTCACGCCGGCGCCAACTGCGGCGCTGCCGCCGGACGCAGCAAGCGATCCCGCAACCGTCAGGAGATCCGTCTCGCCATAGGCGTAGACGGCAACACCCGGATCGTTTGCACCGGACTGGGCCGTGACCGCCGTATTCGAGCCGATGCGCGCGATCGTCGTTTCCGTCAGCACCGTGACAGCGACAGAACCAGCCACGGCGGCGCTGCTGGTCGATACACCACCGGCGGCGGCGATCGTGGTCACGTCCTCGGTCGAAATGGCCGAGACGTCGAGGCCTGCCGGGCCGCCGGTTTCAACGTCGGCGTGGCCGCGGATCTCGGCTTTCACATCGTCGATGTGAACGAAGACCGTGCCGCCGATGCCGATGCCGGCCCCCTGCCCGAAGGCGATGCCGCCGGCGAGCGCAAAGATCTTGGCGTCACCGGTTGCCTTGACGGAGACATTTCCGCCGGCATGAAGCTCGGATTTGTTGAGTGCTGTTCCCGTCTCGAGATAGGCTTCGGTCGAGGTGTCGAGCACGACGACACCGACGGACGCGGCGACGCCAGAGCCGCTGAGGCTTAAGCCGAAGGTGGCGGCAATCGAGGTGATGGTGTCGAACGAATCGGCATTGACGAGGATATTGCCGGCAATGGCACCTAGATCCGCAGTTCCGCCGACCCAGGCGCTGGTATTGCGGATGATGACATTCACGTCGAGGCCGATGCCGACACCGGCATTGCTGCCGCCGGACAGTCCGATGCCGCCAGCACCACTGACCATGGTCAAGATATCGGTCGCTTCGACGGTCACCCCGCCAATGCCGTCGAAATCGGAGCCGTCATTGATGAAGGCATGCGTCTCCATGAAGACGACGTTGACGCTTGAGGAACCGCCCACCGCCGTTCCGTTGCTTGCCGCAACGCCGGCAGCAAAGCTGGTCACCGCCAGATTGCCGATGACAGGAATGCTCTCCGTAATCGGCAGCAGTTCGGCATGGGCCGTGACACCAATCGCGCCGCTCGCCTCGGCATCGACGCCGGTCCCGACGTCGGCCTTGGTGTTGAGATCGTTGACGATATTGATGGAAACCGCGACGCCGACACCGGTGCCGCCATTGAGGCTCAGCGCCGCGCCGCCGGCGATGCTCTGCATCTCGTTGACGCTGACCGCATTGATAGCGATCCCGCCGGCGTTGGCGTCGAGATCGGCGTTGTTGCCGATGATGGCACTCGAATTGACGTCGAGATAGTTGATCGCGACGGAGCCGCCGACGGCGGTGTTCTTCGAGACGGCGCCTGCCAGTGCCCGCGCCTGGAAGGTATTCCTTTCGCCATCGGCCGTGATTGCCCGCACCTTGATCGAACCGGCGGTAAGATCGGCGCCGGAATTGACCTGCGCGGTATTGTCGAGCAAGGCGATATTGAGGCCGACAGCGGCGGCAACGCCGGTATTGGCGCTCGTGTTGGTCGCCGTCGCCGTGCCGAGCGCACGCGCATCGGTGGTCATGGTCGCAGCGATTTCCATCGCGCCCGAAGACCCGATCACGACATTGCTTGCGATCGTCGCGGTGTTGTCGGCGTCGAGGAAGTTGACGGCGATCGTTGCGGCGACGCTGGTCCCGCCCTGTGTCGACTTACCCGTCTCATTCGTGCTATTGCTATCGGCGGTGCCGAGACTGCTGCTGCCAGATTGGGTCGGCGCCTTCGAGCCGCCACTCTGGTTCTGCGCCATGTTCGTCTGGTTGCTGCTCTCCTGGTCGGAATTCGCCTTCGAGGTATCATTTCCCTTAGCGCTCGCCTTGGACTCTGCCTTCGTGTCGAAAGTCGACGTGGCGGTGACACTGACATTGTTTGGGCCGGAGAAGTTCCTGCCGACAAAGGCATCGTTGGTCACTTCGGCGATATTCAAAGCGAGCGAAACGCCGACGCCGACATTGCTGCCGGCCGCTTCGCCGTCGCCGAGCGTGTGGATCGTGCTGGCATGGCTCGCCTGCGCGGCGAGATTTCCGGTCAGCGTGATCGCACCGCCAGCACCCGAGCCGATATGTGCATCCGTGTCATTATCCACGTAGGCGACTGCAATTGCGCCACCGACGGCAGTGTTGCCGGCTGCGCCCGCCTTTGCCGTGGTGGTGACCGTATCGTTCGAGGTGGCAAATGCCTGGAAGTTGTCGGTGTTGCCGCTGATCGTTTCGCCGTTTTCGATCCCGGCGAAGGTCGTGTTGAGCGAAATACCAAGCGCTATCGATGCGCCGACACCAGTGCTTCCTGAGCCGCTGCCGGCACCATGCGCCGTCGCTTCCGTCGTCGATTTGGTCGTGTTGGTTGCCTGCAGGCTGACATTGCCGCCAGTGAGCGTCACGGACGTCGTGCCGCCACCGCCGTGGTCGAGCCCAATCGTGCCGAGCGTATTGGTGGTTGCAACGCTCAACGCAAACGAGCCCGCCACGCCGGTTTCGCCGCCGCTCGCACCTGACGTGGATTTCGCACCGAAATTGTGCTCGGCATTGCCGCCGACCGTCTTCATCGTCGCCGATGCGGTGAGGCCGTCGGCCGTGATGTGCGCGCCGGCGCCGACCGAAGCTTCGTTGCGCATGGTCGCAACGTTGATGGCAACGGCGACTCCGACGCCGGTGCCACTGCTCGTGGTCGTCGCCTTGCCGTCGCCCGTGGCACTGGCATTCATGTTGTTGGAGGACTGGAGCTGAAGCGCTCCGGTGTCCCCACCTTGCCCGGCAATGATCGTGACGCCATCACCGATCGAGGCGACGGCAAGCGACGAGGAGACGTTGAGGGCGAGCGCTGCGGCGACGCTTACCTGGCCCCCGCCGGTACCGCCCTGGCTCGTTGCGGACTTGTCACCCGTGTTCGTCTTGCCCGATTTCTCGTTGGCGAGTTGCTTTTGTTTGTTCTTCTGGTCGTCAGCGGTCGTGTTGCCGCTGTCGCTTTCCTTATCCTTGTCCGCACCCGCGGCACTGGCTGTAGCCTCGGCCTTGCTCGCGCCATCGCCATGGGCTGAGAAGCTGACATTGCCATCCGCGGTGATGTTGCGGGCGGTGCTCGCCGTCGCGCTGTCATCGACGAACGCAAGCGCAATAGCGGCGCCGACGGCCGTATTCCCGGCGATTGCGTCGCCGAGTGCGGAAGTCGCGCTGTCGCCATGGTGGGTCGCGGTCGCGGCGAAGGCGCCGTCAAGGTCGATAAGGCCGCCGGTGCCGAGCTTTGCCTCCGTCACATTGTCGGCAACAGTGATCGCGATGGCGCCGCCAACACCGGTACCATCTTCGGCTGTCGCGCCGGATTCCGCCGTCGTGGTGGTCTTGTGGCTACCGGTGGCGTTGAGCGTCAGGTCGTCGAGGCCGGTGAGGACCACGGAATTTTCGACCTTGGCCGATGCCGTGTTGTCGGCTGCGTTGATGGCGAAGGAGGCTCCGACGCCGGTGCTGGCACTCTCGGCATCCGCCTCGGCGACCGCGCTGCTTTCCGAAATATTGGAGACCGTCAGCGAAGCGTCGTCGCTGCTGAGCGTGACGCTGGCGGAAGGCCGGATCGCCGATTCTGCTGTGGCATCCGACACGTTGAGCGCAAACGATCCGGCAACGCCGGTGTCGCCACCGCTGGCGCCGGAGGTCGAATGCGCTTCGAAGACGTTCTTCTGGTCGCCGCCGACATTCTTCATGGTGGCAGACAGGATGACGCCGCCGTCGGCGTTGACAACCGCACCGTTGCCGATGATCGCCCTGTTGCTCATGTCCGCGACGTTGATCGCCACGGCGGCGCCGACCGCCGTGCCCGAGGTTTCGCTTTCGAGCGTCGCGCTGCCATCGGCGATGGCCGAGGCATCCATGTTGTTTTTCGCCTGCAGGCTAACACCGCCGGTTCCGGCGCCGTCGCCAGCCGTAACGGTGCGGCCAATGGCGATGCTGGCCAGCGCTTCGCTGTCGGAGACGTTGATCGCAAGCGCGGCCGCGACGCCGACATCGCCACCGCTGCCACCGCCGGTATTGGCGGTCTGGCTCGTGTTGTCTGCATCGCCGGATTTGCTGTTGGCGAAGTCTACCTGCTTCTGCTTCTGCTGATCGGCCTTGGTGTTGCCATCGGCGGATTCGTCGTTCTTGTCGGCGCCTTTGGCGCTGGCTTTCGCTTCCGCCTTGCTGGAGCCATCGCCGAGCGCCGACAGGCTGACCGAACCGTCGGCGCGCAGATTCCGGTTCGTGGTCGAAATCGCACGGTTGTCGACGAAGGCAAGCGCAATCGCGGCGCCGACCGCGGTCGAACCGATCGCCGTGCCGTCAGCCGTGGTCGTGCTCAGCCCATGATGTGTTGCCGTTGCCGAGAAATCACCGGTTATGTCGAGCTCGACATCGTCCGTCCCGAGCGAGGCGCGGGTGGTGTTGTCGATCACGTCGATCGCCACTGCGCCACCGATGCCGGTGCTGCCGCCGGTGCCGCCGGCTTCCGCCGTCGTCTCGGATTCATGGCTGCCGGTTGCCGAAAGCGTCACGTCGTCTGCGGCCGTGACCGTCGCACCGTTTTCGAGCTCCGCGATGGAATTGTTGTCGATGACGACAAGAGCCACCGAGCCACCGATGCCGGTCTCGCCGGCTTCACCGAGATCATCGCCATTGGGGGTGGCGGCCGTCTCGGCGTGAGTGGTCGACGAGGCCGTGAGGCTGAGGTCCGCGCCATTGAGATCGACCGTCGCACCGGCCTCGATCACGGCTTCGACGTCGGTCATGATGATGTTGATCGCGAGAGCCCCGGCGACATTGGTTTCGGCGCCGCCCGCACCGGCTTCCGCCGTCACGACAAAGCTGTCGCCGGCATTCAGCGTGGCATTGAGGTTGACGGCGCTCGCCGTCAGATCCGACGTTCCAGCGACATAGGCACGGGTGGTTACATCGGCGATGCCAAGCGCGACAGCCACGCCGACGCCGGTCCCGGCGCTGCCCGTAGCCGAGCCGTCGGCGGCTGCCGTGACGCTCTCCGTGGAGGTCGCCGTCAAGGCAAGTGTGCTTGCGGAAACGAGGGTGGAACTATCGAGATAGGCTTCCGTCGTTGTCCGGTAATCGGAAACCGTGACGGCACCTGCAAAGGTGATGTCGCCGCCGCTGGTCGCCGCCTTGTCCGAGGTATTGCTGTCCTGGTTCGGGTCGGCGAGCCGCTTTTCGGATTCGCTCGTGCCATCGCCCTGGTTCGAACCACCGGCGCTGGAGATCGCGGTGGTGCTGACATTGCTGGTCAAAGTCGCGCTGAAGGCGGCGGAATCGGGCAAGTTACCGCCATTGGCGTTGAGCGACGAGTTGCCCGCCATATAGGCGCGCGTCGTCGCGTTCACTTCCGAAACGGCAACGCTCGCGCCCTTGGAGCCCGAGCCGCCATCCGCGGTTGTCGTCAGTGCCAGCTGGGTGTCGGCGGTCAGCGAAACGGCGCCGGATACGTTGAGGGCGCTGCCGCCCAGCACTTCTGTGATGGAATCGCTGAGAACAACCGTCACGGAAACCGCAGCATCCTTGGTCGTGTCGTTCTCGCTTGCATCGCCTTCGTCTGCCGCGGTCAGCGAAATGCTGACCGAACTGCCGGCCGTCAGGCTCGCGGCCGTCAACGTGCTGTTGTCAAATCTGATCCTCGCCTCCGGCAGAACGGTAACGATGACACCTTCGAGCGGCCCTACCTCCGCGGTCGAAGCCGAAACGGTCGCATCCGCCGTCGCCGAGATCTGCACGGCGCCAGAGGCGGTGATGGTCGCGCCGCTGAGGTCGATGATCGCCTCGGGTGTCGCGAAATAGGCGCCGCCGGTGATTTTGCCGTCGTCTTCGGCGAGCGCCACAAGGGTGACCGTCGTCGCCGAAACACCACCTGAAACCGTGATCTTTTCGGCATGAACCGCCAGGGCGCCGAATGTGTTCGTCCCCTCGATGAAGACTTCGTCCTTGCCGTCATCGCCAGCCGTATCGGCAGCGTTCTCGCCAAAAACAGTAAAGCTTGCAGCCCCGAGATTGACACCGGTAACCGTTAGGACATCCTTCGACAGCAGCGGGATCCCGAGGTCGGCGCCAAGTTTGATTGTCAGGCTGTTGGTGGGCTTGGCGAAGGTAACCTTCTCGAAGGTCGGGATAAGCGACAGCGACTCGAGCGTCAGAGTGCCGTCACCGTTATCCTTCAGCCTTGCTTCGTCGTCGAAATCGCTGGTCGCGATAATACGATCGGCGACGACCGTATTGTCTGTGATCGGCTCCAGGCCATCGTAGCGCAGAACCTGACCATCGCGGGTGATCGTGCCGGACGCGGGACCGGTCGCAACGTAGGTGACGGAATGGAAGACGCCGCCATCGAGAACGAGACTGTCGAAGCCGCCGGCACCACCGTCCATGACGCCGGTCAGACCGCCGCCAGCTGAAACGAAGAAGGTGTCCTCGTTGTCGGCAGAACCCCTGAGATTCTCAACCTCGACGAAAGACACCCCTGAAACGTTGCCGGAATTCAATCCGGTTATGTTCCAGTCGGTATCTTCCGGCGGTCCGATCACTGCGTCACTGCCGGCCCCACCGCTCAGCAGGACCTTGCCCGAAACGGCGTTGTCGAATCCATTATGGACGAAGGTGTCGTCGCCGGCGCCGGTGTCGATCGTCAGCTTCAGATTAGGCGAAGCAAAGGTGTAGGACACCAGCGCGCCACCATTGATGCTGTCAAGCGTCGAGAACCCGTCTCCCGGCGTGCCGGCATCGCTGAGACGCAAAGTCTGCCCCTCGCCCGTCATGTCGGCAAAGATCCGCTCCTGCGCGGTTGTCGCATCGGTCACGGTCGAAACGCCACCGATACCGATCCGATGGCTAATCTCGCCGTCTACGGCGGTAAACACACCGGAGCCTGCACCATCGACCGCGAACTCGACGAGATCGAACACGCCGCCGGTCAGCGAGAGTCTGTCGTCGCCGGCGCCGCCTTGAAAATCGATATCGAGCGCCTGAAGGAAATCCGTGCCGAAATCGATTGTCAGCGTGTCGTTCGCAGCAGTACCGGTCACCCGGATATAGTCGATTTCCGCAGCATTCCGCTGTGCAACGAGGAGGCTCGACCTGTTGTCGTAAACCTGGACCGCCTGGATCAGGTTGTCATAGCGCAGGCTGTAGTCAGCGCCGCCATCACCGACCATGTCCACCGCAAAGGGCATGATATCGGCAGACAACAGATAACGGGGCTCAAGCGTCTCGAGCGCGAGCCCGGTTAGATGGCTGGTTTCCGAGCGCGGTGTGAAGCTTCGTGCCTTCCTGCCACCGAACCACCGGAAAAGGCGTTCGATCATCGCCGTTTCCTGGGGAGGTGGCCCATCCTGTGCGGCTGACTTTCGGCGGAGGTGTCGGGAATTCTTGGAATCAAGCATCGACGACAGCGGCATGCCACCCTCCCGCGTTCAAAGCTGTAATGAAACCCCTATATTCGAATGTTAACAAACTCTAATGCGGAAAGACAAGCCGTAATCTTTCGCAGTCAATAAATCTTCATAATCCGCTCGATTTTTACTTAAACCGGAAAGCATATGACAACTGCGTTACAAAATTTTCATAATAGATCTGTCGCCATTAACGGATTGGTTTGAATGGATTTTATAGCTCCTACGAGCTAATTCGGCCGCCTCTTTTTGATGACCCAAAGTGATCAGAGGCCCGATCTGCTCAGCGCCGGTTCGTACGCCACATGACCGCCATTCGGGTGTCGATTAATCGCCTCGCGTTTAATGATCGATTGGATTGCAATCAACAATTGCACTCCAATAGTCTACGATCGTTGCGACGCCTTGCCTGCCACCGGGAACTCCGATCTGAAAACGAGCGGAACCACAGGGCGGCCGGCGGCCACTGCCGAGATCACGCGATTTTGCAATCAGGCCGCCTCCCAAGAAGCCGTGTTTGGCCGATAATCAAGCGATCGGAAACCGGAGGACGAGCTATGCGCCCTGGCTTCGCAGGTACGTTGCTGACCTTTTCGTTGCTCCTGTCGGAGCCGACTGCTCCCCACGCTGCCGACGTTACGCGTTCGGGCCAGCCTGTGTTTGACCGCGTCGTCGAACTGGTGGATAAGGAATTCTACGACACAACGGCGCTGGCCCGCTTTACCGCCGCTGCCCGGGCACAAATCGACGGGAGGTTGCACTCGATCGCGGCCGCGAGTTCGCCCAGCGACGTCGACGACGCAATCACATCGGTCCTTTCCAGCCTTCGGGTCTCGCATACCGGACGCTACAAGCCCGATACGATCGACTATTTCGAACTCTCCGACATTTTCCGTTTCGCAATTCGGAATGACGTGCGCCGCCTCTTTCCGCCGGATGGCGAGGTCCGCTATCCCGGCATCGGCATGGTGACGGCCGTTGATGGTGATCGTCGCTTCGTTGCCGATGTCTACGATGGATCGCCGGCCGAGAAGGCCGGCCTGCTCGTTGGTGACGAGATCCTGTCGGTGGACGGGCTCCCCTACCGGGAAATCGGCTCTTTCGCCGATAAGGTAGGTCGGAGCGTCGAGATCCGGCTTCGACGCCATCGCGACGCCGCACCGATTTCGGCGAAAGTCCAGGTGGAGCGCTTGCGGCCGCTGCCGATGTTCGAGCGGGCGATCGACGAGAGCATGACACTCAAGGAACGCGATGGCCACAAGATCGGTTACGTGCGGATGTGGACGCTCTCAACGCGCAATGGCCTCGATATTGTCGCGGAAGCGCTTGCGACCGGCCGCCTCAAGGACGCCGAGGGTGTTGTCGTTGACTTGCGCGGGCGCTGGGGTGGTGGCCCTGCCGATGCGGCGGAGCTTTTCGTTGGCGACACGCCGTCCTTCCGGTTGGTGCCGCGCCGCGGGGATGCGACACTCGCAAACTTCCGTTGGCGAAAGCCGGTGATCGCGCTGATCGATAAAGGCACGCGCAGCGGCCTGGAGCTCTTCGCCTACGCCCTCAGGCAGAATGCCATCCCGCTGGTCGGTGAACGGACGGCGGGCGCCCTGCTCGCAGGTCGCGCCTATGTCTTGCCGGATGACAGTCTGTTCGAACTCGCGGTTTCCGATGCGGTGATCGACAACGATCTTCGGCTCGAAGCTGTCGGCATCGAGCCGGATATTTCGGTGGCGTCGCCGCTTGCCTATGCGGCAGGAAGGGATCCACAGCGGGAGGCGGCGATCAACGGGATGGCCCGGATGCTCGCCGCCGGCAAAAATGGCCGGATTTCCGCGCCACTCGACCCAGCGTTGACACGCTAGTCCGCTCAATGTTCATGCCCCAGGCGCCTCACGCCAAAGCCTCGAGCGCAAGCGCGCTCTAGCGGCTAACACGTACCGGCGACGACTGTTGCGGTGGAGCGCAATTCGACTTTGCCCGCCCGGATCGACTGTCGGGCAAGATCCAGAACCTCAGCCTTGATACGCTCCCGTGTTGCAATATCGGCCTGGCCCAACCCCGCGACCACGGGTGCGGCGATTTCGGTCATGAAGGTCCAATAGTCTTCGGGCGTGTCGTGAACCATCGTGGTCGTGACCTCTTCCTCACGGACGTCTCGCAGGCCCGCGTCAGTAAAGACGGCAGTCATCAGGCCCTCGGGCGCACAGCGGAACAGGCCGGGCGCTCCCGCCGGCGGCTTCGGCATTTCCACGTGGCGCGCAATGGTCGACATGATCGTCGTTGCCCAGATGTTCTTGTCAGGCGAGGCCCAGACGGCGGCACAAACACGTGCACCCGGTTTCGCGACCCGCTTCAATTGTTCGGCTGCTGCCGCAACATCAGGGAAAAACATGAAGCCAAACCGGCAAAGAACAGCGTCGAACGTAGCGTCGGAGAAAGGCAATGCGCCGGCGTCGCAGATCCTGGTTTCAAAGTTCGTCAGACCGCGGTTCCTGGCGTTTTCGCTCGCCACCTGAAGCATGCGCTCGGATAGATCTGTGACGGTGACGCGCCCGTTCGGGATCGAGGCGGCGACGGTCAGTCCCGGCTCGCCTGTCCCGGCAGCGACGTCAAGCACCTGATCGCCGTCTTTGATCGCTGCTTGGCGGATCATCGCCTGGCCGAAGGGGGCAAGCCAGCCGAGAACGAGAGCGTCCCATTTCTTCCAACCGGCGGAAAAGCGGTCCCAGGTTTCTCTTTGCTGATCGCGGATTTGATCGAGATGCGCGGACATACAGGTTCCTCCCTTGGCGCCGTTTTTCGACGTCGTCTGGCGAAACTATGAACCCGCTTTCGAATGGCACAAATCAATTTTGCGCCGGGATACGAGGGCCTTTGTGACCGCGGTTACATGTGAGCTTAGACAATCCGCTCTAGGGTGAGAGCGTAAGGCACGCTATATTCCAATTAAAGATACCGGGAGGGAGAGATTCGCACCGATGTCGAACCGGACGAACGTCAAGAATAGCGGCCGGATACAGCCCAGCGACGAACAATCCCTCGGTGATCAATTGCGGATGATGCATCGGGCATTCATGGCCTCGCCGCTACGCAATAAGATCATTTGGCTCAGCATAACCATCGTCGTTGTTATCGTTGTGACAGCCTTCGGCCAGATCATCCTCAATCGATGGTACAAACCATTCTACGACACGCTCGAGCGACGCGACCTGCCCGCCTTTCTTCATCAGTTGGTCGTCTTCGCCCAGATCGCTGGCGTGCTTCTCGTCCTCAACGTCCTGCAAACCTGGCTCGGACAGGTCATCAAGCTGCGGCTGCGCGAGGGCCTGACGGACGATCTCATAACCGAATGGATGCGCCCCTCGCGCGCGTTTCGTCTGGCGAACGCCGGCGCAATCGGCATCAACCCGGATCAACGCATCCATGAGGATGCACGCCACCTGACTGATCTGTCAGCCGGGCTTTCAATCGGCCTTTTCCAATCGGGTATTTTGCTGGTGAGCTTCATCGGCGTGTTGTGGTCGCTGTCCGACGGCTTCGTCTTCCATGTGGCGGGCTACGCCTTCGCCATACCTGGCTATATGGTCTGGGCCGCCATTCTCTATGCAGGCACGGCCTCGTGGCTAAGCTGGCTGGTCGGCCGTCCGCTGGTGGCGCTGAACGGTGAACACTATGCCCGTGAGGCGGCGCTGCGTTTCTCGCTGATGCGCGTTAACGAGCATATCGAGGCCGTGTCTCTATCTTCAGGCGAGGCCAATGAAAAGAAGCGGTTGCAGCGCGATCTCGCCTCGGTGCTCGAGATCAGCTACGGCCTGTTGCGCGCGGTGACACGCCTGACCTGGGTGACGGGCGGTTATGGCTGGATCACGGTCGTTGCCCCGATCGTCATTGCGGCACCGGTTTACTTTGCCGGCGACCTGAGCTTCGGCGGGCTGATGATGGCGGTTGGTGCCTTCAACCAGGTGCATGCGTCGTTGCGCTGGTTCGTCGACAACATCGGCGCGATCGCCGACTGGCGTGCCACGCTGCTACGCGTTGCCGCCTTCCGTTCCGCATTGCTGATGACCGACGAAAGGCACGAGGGCGACAAACGTATCGACTTCAAGACGTCGAAAACGTCGCAGATGAGTTTCGACAATATCGAAATCGTCTCGCCGACGGGCTGCATCACGCTGCGGGAGCAAAGCGTGACAATCGATCCGGGCGAACGGGTGCTTGTCACCGGTGCGCCTGAGGTGGAGAAGGCGCCATTCTTCCGGGCGATCGCCGGCCTTTGGCCCTGGGGTCACGGCCGCATTGCACTGCCGGTCGATGATGGCCTCGCCTTCGTTCCGAAGTCACCTTACTTCCCACCCGGGACCCTGGGCGAAGTTCTCGCCTACCCCGGTCCAACTGATAGCTACAGCAAGGGTGAACTTGCAGCGGTGCTCTCCAAGGTCGGGCTTGGTCGCCTCAGCGGCCGGCTTGACCAGGATGCGCGAAAGGAGATGAACCTCAGCGAAGCGGAACAGCGCCTTTTGGCGATTGCCCGGCTCAGCTTGCACAAGCCGCGGTGGCTGATCATCGACGAGGCGCTCGACACGCTTGAGGACGACGCCTACCAGCGCGTTCTGAAGTTCATGGATGAAGAGCTCAAAGGTGTCGCGATCGTCAATATCGGACGCACCGAACGCGGCAATGACTTCTTCACCCGCGTGCTACACCTCGACAAGAACCCGGCAGGCAATACGCTACGGCGACTGCAGCCAAGGAGCCTTCAGCCCGCCGATCCGCAATTGGTGGATTGAAGCAAGCGAGCCATTCGGAAGCGCCAGTAACGCATTGAGGAAAATAGAAAACCGCGCATTCGTCGAATGCGCGGTTTTGCTTTACCTAGCGTAAGTTTCCTTAGCGCGCCCGCAGCTTCATATGGCGGTTCACGTCCTTGTAGAGCAGATAGCGGAACTTGCCCGGACCACCGGCGTAGCAGGCCTGCGGGCAGAAGGCGCGAAGCCACATGTAGTCGCCGGCCTCGACCTCGACCCAATCCTGATTGAGCCGGTAGACCGCCTTGCCTTCCAGCACGTAAAGGCCATGCTCCATGACGTGTGTCTCGGCGAAGGGAATGATCGCGCCGGGCTCGAACGTGACGATTGTCATGTGCATGTCGTGGCGCAGATCGGCCGGATCGACGAAGCGCGTCGTCGCCCACTTGCCGTCGGTGCCAGGCATCGGCGACGGGGTGATTTCGGCTTCATTGGTGAAGATGGCTTCCGGCACAGGCAAGCCATCGACATACTCATAGGCCTTGCGCACCCAATGGAAGCGAACCGGCGCTTCGCTTCCATTGCGAACGCTCCAGTTGCTGGCCGGTGGGATGAAGGCGAAGCCGCCCGGCTGCATCTTGTGCGCCTTGCCGTCGAGCGTGACGGTCAATTCGCCTTCGACGACGAAGATCGCGCCCTCGGCTCCCTCGTCCAGTTCGGGCTTGTCGCTGCCACCGCCCGGAGCGATTTCCATGATATATTGTGAAAATGTTTCAGCAAAACCGGAGAGCGGTCGCGACAATATCCACAGCCGGGTCTTGTCCCAGAACGGCAGATAGCTGGTGACGATATCCATCATCGTCCCCTTTGGAATCACGGCGTAGGCTTCGGTGAAGACCGCGCGATCCGAAAGAAGTTGGGTTTGCGGCGGGTTGCCGCCATGCGGCGCATAGTAACTACGGTTGGTCATATCTTCCTTCAGTCTGCTGGCAGGCACCGCCTCCTCTTATCAGCGGTGCAATTGGTTCGTTTGAGCGTCAAAGCAAGGCGGTGCGAAGATCGCGGGGCTGATCCTTCTCCTCGTCCAGATCCAGTTCCGCTTCCACATGGTTCAGGTGTTCGGCCATTTCCTTGATCGCGCTGGCGACATCGCGCGCTGCAATGTGTTCAACCACAGCCAGATGTTCGTCCGGCCCGCAATTGTGAAGATGGTTCGAACGGTACATCGCGGTGATCAAGGATGTACGGGAGACCAGGTCGCGCAGGATGCCGAAGAGAAAGGCAGAACCAGAAAGTTCCGCAAGCAAGAGGTGGAAACCGCCGGAAAGCCGAACGATATCAGAAAGATTTCCGGATCGGCCGGCAATGCGCTCTTCCTCGATATGGCCTCGCAGCCGGACGATATCCTTGGGGTTGGCGCGTTCGCACAGGCGCTCGACGACGCGCTGCTCAATAGCCCGGCGGGCAACGAAGACATCGCGCGCCTCATCGACGGAGGGCTCAGAGACGAAGGCGCCCCGGTTCGGCATGATCGTCACCAGGCCATCGCGCTCCAGCGCGGTCAGTGCCTGTCGGATGCGGGCTCTGCTGACGGAGAATATCTCGGCAAGTTGCTCTTCTTTCAGCCGCGTTCCCGGTCGTAACCGCCGCTCTGCAATCGCAAGCCAGATCTTCTCGCAAATGATCGCCGTCGGAGCACCGGCGGCTTCGTCCGCGTTGTACATGAAATCTCCCTTAGCCGTTCGCTTACTCTCGCCGTGCGGCGCTCAAAGTCAATTCCATCAGCTGCAGTTAGATATTGACTACAAAATTGTAGACAATATTGTGTACCGCAACTTGATGTGCAATGGCAACTGCTTAAACACGACCGTGCCACCGGCCCGAAACCGGGGCGCGATGCCACTTGAGAGCCCCGATGGACCTTGAATTCACAGAACTGCCGGACCAGGAGTTGAGCGTGACGCGCTCTCCCGATATCACCGCCGACGCCCCCTTGATTGCCGGCCTTCGGAAGACGAGCTGATCCATGCGCCTCCTGCTCATTAACCCGAATTCTACCGGCTCCATGACCGAACAGGCGCATCGCAGTGCCGAGCGCGTCGCAGCCCCTCATACCCTACTGGAGTCCGTTAACCCAACGTCAAGCCCGCCCAGCATTGAAGGGCATGCCGACGAAGCCATGGCCGTACCGGCGATGCTCGCAGAGATTCGTAAGGGCGAGATGCGCGGCATCGACGCCTATGTCATCGCCTGCTTCGATGACCCGGGCCTTGGTGCTGCGCGTGAGATCGCCCGTGGTCCGGTGATCGGCATCTGTCAGGCGGCCGTGCAAGTGGCGATGAACATCGCGACCCGCTTTACGATCATCACCACCCTGCCCCGTTCCGTGCCGATCATAGAGGATCTGGCTGACGCCTATGGCGCCGGTCATCGCTGCCGCAAGGTCCGTTCGGTGGACATGCCGGTGCTGGCGCTGGAAGAGGACCTCGCCCATACCGAGGAGATGCTGGTGCAGGAGATCCTCAAGGCGCGGCAGGAAGATGGTGCCGAAGCAATCATTCTCGGCTGCGCCGGCATGTCCGAGCTTTGCGACCGCCTGAAGGCGCGCACCGGCATGCCTGTTATCGACGGCGTGACCGCTGCGGTGAAGCTAGCCGAAGCCCTGGTCGGTGGCGGTTATGCCACCTCAAAGGTCGGCGCCTATGACTATCCCCGTGCCAAAGAAAACCCGGCCTGCAGGCTGGCTGACGTCGCCGGCTAAATCTCAAGCCTTTACGGGCCACCGGGCGGCACCTCCGTCCGGTAGCTCTCGCGCTAATGCCGATTGGCTAGATCAGCGCATCAAGGCGTCAAGCTGCTCCTGCAGCGTCGCCACCTTCTGCTCGAGCGCTTCCAGTCGTTCCTCGAGGGCGGATAGCGCTGAGCCACTCGGAGCCGAAGACATCGCCACCCTTTCGGCAGCCGGCTGCTCGACTTCACCGCACAGCAGATGCGCGAAGCGGTCCTCGCGCTGGCCGGCGCCTCGGTTCAATTGAACGATCAGTGGCGGCCGGCGGCCTATCATCAGATCGAGATTGTCCTTCAGCTCCTCGATCGAGGAGAACCGCGCCATGCGCTCGCTGCGTGCCCAGAGCTCGTAAGCGGTCTGCGGACCGCGAAGAAGCAGAAGACCCAGCATGACGATCTGCGGCGAGGTCAGCGAGAAGCGGTTGGCTACCAGATGCTCGTAGCGCTCGACCCTGGACGCAAACGCCTGGCGGACCAACCCCTTCTGCGCCAGCGACGAGAGCGCGCGGTGGACGTCCACCTGTTCGACCGCCATGACGGGATCGCGGGCCGTCTTCTGGTTGGCGGCTGCATGCGCCGAATTGAGCGTCAGCGGGTAGACGTCGGGCGTCGTTTCCTTTTTTTCGATCAGGCAGCCGAGAATGCGGGCTTCAACGGCATTGAGGACGGGGAAATCGGTGTCGGAGGTCGTGTTCATAAGCCAACTCTTCAAATCAACGCATTCGATCCCAACCGAGCCCCCCCAAACGGAATGCTGCCCGGCTTTCGGCCCCTACCCTAACGTGAGTGTCGAAGCCCGGAAATGGTCATCGGTTTATTTCGTTGAATTCCGGTTAGCACCGTAGCATTCGCCTGACGACAGGGATGCGAAACATGTTCGCTCACAATACGGTTCGCCTGAACATCGCCCCAAAAAAAGAGGCTCCGCGACTGGCACGACACGGAGCCCAAGGCTTCAGGGAACTAGATGTGTCAGGCCGCGTGGGTAGCCTTCACCGTTTCTTCGATGCGGTGGCAGGCGGCACGCGAACCGTCGGCGAAATTGCGCATTTCCGGCCGCTCACTCTTGCAGCGCTGGTCCGCAAAGGGGCAGCGTGGATGGAACGTGCAGCCGGACGGTGGATTGAGCGGGCTCGGCACCTCGCTGGCAGCGATGCTTCGTCCACGCTTCGGATGGGTGATGTCCGGAATCGTCTCCAGCAGCAGTTGCGTATAGGGATGCCGCGGATTGGCGAAGAGCGTTTCGGTGTCCGCCTCTTCGACGATGCGCCCCAGATACATCACCGCGATACGGTCCGACATGTGGCGCACCACGCTCATGTCGTGGCTGATGAAGAGATAGGTCAGCCCCATCTCGTCCTGCAGCTTGCGCATGAGGTTCAGGATCTGGGCCTGGACCGACACATCGAGTGCAGAGGTCGGCTCGTCGCAAACGAGGAACTCCGGCTCGCCGGCAAGTGCCCGTGCGATCGATATGCGCTGGCGCTGGCCACCGGAGAATTCGTGCGGAAACTTGGTTCCGTCCGAAGGCGCGAGGCCGACGATCGTCAGCAGTTCGCCGACACGCTCCATGACCTCGGCTTCCGAATTGCGAAGCTTCAGCTCGCGCAGCGGCTCGGCGATGATGTTGCGCACGCGCCAGCGCGGGTTGAGGCTGGCATAGGGATCTTGGAAGATCATCTGCGCCGAAAGCGGTTGCCCGTTCTTGCCGGGCGCAAATCGCACCTCGCCTTCGCTCGCCCGGTAGAGACCGGTGACAAGCCTTGCCACCGTCGACTTGCCGCAGCCGGATTCACCGACGAGGCTCAGACAGCCGCCCATCGGCACGCTGAAACTGATGTCGTCCACCGCCCGCACGAACTGCCGCGGCTTGCGCTCGATCACCCGGTTGAGCCAGGGCGCGGAAACATCGAAATTGCAGGTCAGGTCGTTGACCGTCAGGGCATCACTCATAGAACTCCTCCTGCATTGAGCCAGCATGCGGCGACGCCGGAGCCGACCGGGGCCGGCTCGGGACGATCCTTGCGGCAGCGCGGCCCCGCCTCCGGGCAACGCGGGTTGAAGGCGCAGCCGGTCGGGATTGCGTTCAGCCGCGGCATCGAACCGTCGATCTGGTTCAGGCGCTCGACGCGACGGCCGAGTGCCGGGATCGAGCCCATCAGACCGCGGGTATAAGGATGACGCGCATTCTTCAGCACGTCGCCGACTGGACCGATCTCAACCAGCCGTCCGGCATACATGACTGCGACACGGTCGGCGGTCTCTGCGATGACGCCCATGTCGTGGGTGACCAGCATGACCGCGGTTCCATGATCGTCGCAAAGACGGCGGAGCAGCGAGGTGATCTGCGCCTGGATCGAGACGTCGAGTGCCGTCGTCGGCTCGTCGGCAATGATCAGCTTCGGCTCTGCGGCGAGCGCCAAGGCGATGACGACGCGCTGGCGCATGCCGCCCGAGAACTGATGCGGATAGTGATCGTAGCGCGCCTCGGGCGCCGGAATACCGACCTCCTTCAGCAACTGGATGGCACGCGCCTTGGCGTCGGCCTTGGAGAGCTTCAGGTGGAGGCGAATGGTCTCGACAAGTTGCGCTCCGATCGTGAAGAGCGGGTTGAGCGAGGTCAGCGGATCCTGGAAGATCGCGCCGATCTGCCGGCCACGCACGTTCTGCATCTCCTTGTCGCCGAGCTGGTCGATGCGGCGGCCGGCGAGCCAGACCTCTCCGCCGGAGATACGGCCGGGCGGCTCCAGCAGTCCCTGGACCGCAAGACCGGTCATTGACTTGCCTGCGCCGGATTCGCCGACGACGCCAAGGATCTCACCCGGGCGAATGCTGAGCGAAACGTCTGACAGTGCCGAAACAGTGCCATGGCGACCGGGGAATTCAACGCAGAGGCCGCGAACGTCAAGCACGGCCGATGAAACATGTTCCGTCATCGCGGCATCTCCAGAGGGTAGCTCGGCGGGAAGATCTCGCTGACCGGCGGGTGACCCCAGCTTCTTTCGGGATATTTGGCGATCAGGCCATCGAACTGTACCTGCGCCTTTGCGCGCGCCTCGTTCATATCGAAGCCTGCCACTTCGCCGTCACGCATCGACAGACGGCCATCGACGAAGACCGCCTTGGTGACGCGTCCAGAACCGCCGACCACCAGCGTGGTGATCGGATCGACCGCCGGGGCCATGTGGTGATCCATGAGATCGAAGACGGCGATGTCGGCCCGAGCCCCCGCTTCCAGGCGGCCGAGATCCGACCGGCGGAGGGCCTTGGCGCCGCCAAGTGTCGCGGCGTCGAAGAGATCGGCACAGCTGACGGCGCCTGGATCGTTTTCGACCACGCGGCAGGTAATTAGGCCGACCAGAAGGTTCATCAGCATGTCCGGCGGTGTCGTGTCGGTGCCCATGGCGATGTTGACGCCGCGGGACTTGACGGAGCGGAACGAGTTCAGCGTGCTGCCGCCGCGAGCCGAAACCAGCGGGCAATGGACGATGCTGACGCCGTTTTCGGCATAAAGGCGCAGATCGTTGTCGGTCGCCTGCGTCGCATGCGGCGCAATCAACCGGTCGCTGAGGAAGCCGAAGCTTGCCAACCACTCCGGCGCCGTCTTGTCGTGCAAGCGGCGAACGGTATCGACTTCCATGGTGCCCTGCGCCGCATGCAGGCGGATCGGACAATCAAGGTCGCGCGCCGCGTCGGCAGTGCGGATGAGAAGCTTCTCGGTGCAGGTTTCCACCCGGTCCGGAGCCAGCAAACCCTTGACCAGTCCACCGTGGCGCCCTTCATGCTCGCGGATGAAACCGATGGCATCCTCGAGGCCCCTCAGGCCCCTTGCTTCGTCGAAGATCGCTTCGAGCTGGCCCGGCGCCGTCACCATCATGCCGCCGGCGCGATAGGCCGGGCTCAGATAGACGCGCAGACCCAGATCGCCGGCCGCGTCGGAAGCGGCGGCGAACTCCGCGACGGTCTCGCCCCACTCGCGGTAGAAGAGCGAGGCGATCGGGGCTGCCGTGGTGATGCCGTTCAGGAGAAGCTGGGCGAAGGCAAAGCGCTTCTGGAACGCCAGTTCCTCCTGCGTGTACATCTCATAGGGCCCGCGCTCGATATAGGAGCGCGGCCAGACGCGACCCTTGGCCCAACCGGGCTGATGGTCGATCGAGAGGACCGTCGTATCGAGATCCGAGAGCGCGTCGAGGTCGATCAGGCCGGGGCTGATCATCGCCGCGCCGAGATCGATGCGGCGCGCCACTTCTCCCTCAAAGCGTGGGCCGACATAAAGCAGCGTGCCGCCTTCGATCACGACTTCGCCGTTCGGGATCAGCCGGTGCGAGCCGTCACTGTGACCGAGCACCCATTGCGCCGTCAGAAGCGTGCGTCCCTCGGGACGTTGGCCAAGTGTCAAATCCTTGATGGTGTTCATGGGATTGCTACCTCCGCAATGCCGTTTCGAGCGATGACACGTCCGCGCTTGACGACCAGCGGCCGCGGCGCGACGTCGACGACGGCATGGGCCAGCGTCTCGCCGGTGAGCAGGGTGAAATCGGCGTCGCAGCCCACATCCAGGCCGTATCCCCTAATGTCCATGACCTCGGCGCCCCCCTTGGAGCAGACATGCAGCGCATGTTCGAGATCGACATCACGGCGAAGCCCGTTCTTCATGCCGAGGATGCGGGCGCGATCCATCATGTCGGGCTGTCCCCACGGACCCCAGGTGTCGCGGATGCCGTCGCAGCCGGCCGCGACCTTGACGCCGGCTTCCTTCAATCGAAGGATCGACGGCACGGTCGACGACGGCGAGCCGGTTGTGACGATGCGGATATCGAGCTCGGCAATCTGTTCGATCAGGCCGGCGACGCGCAGATAATCCGGTGCTCCGAGCGCGAAGGCGTGACTGATCGCCACCTTGCCCTGCATGCCGAGGGCGCGGATGCGCTCGAACATCATCTCCATGCTGAAGGCACCGAGTTCGCCCTGCTCGTGCAGGTGAATATCGATCGGCTTTGCATGTTTGTCGGCAAGGCCGAAGATCGCGTCGAGGTGTCCCTTCGGGTCCCGGTCGATGCCGCAAGGATCAATGCCGCCAAGGACTTCCGCGCCGTTGCTGAGAGCCTTGTCGAGGAGTTCGACGGTGCCCGGGCGGGTGACGAGGCCCGACTGCGGGAAGGCGACGATCTCGATGTCGATGATGCCCTCAAGCGCCTTGCGGGTCTCGACGATGCCTTCCATCAGCCTGAGACCGTGGGTCGTGTCGATGTCGACGTGGCTGCGGATGTGGCTCGCACCGTTGGCGGCAAGCATGATCGCTTGGCGCATGGACTGGCGGTGCGGCTCGATGCCGATTTCAAGCCGCTGCTCGCGCTCGAAGTCGATGCGTTCGCGCAAGCTCGCAGACTTGGCGTTCACATGCCAGGGCATGCCCCAGACCGACTTGTCGAGATGCGTATGGGCTTCGACGAGACCACAGATCACGATATGGCCGTTGCCGTCCTCGGTTGCTACGCCTTCAGCGGAAAGTCCTTTACCGAAGGCCGCGATCTTGCCGTCGCGCACGAGGATGTCGGTCGCTTCGCCGGCATTGGGCCTGACGTTACGGAGCAGGAGATTGGACATCATTCACCTCAATTTCGGATTGAGCGCATCGCGCAGCCAGTCACCGAGCAGGTTGACGGAAACCACGAGAAGGCAAAGCTGGACGACGGGGAAGAGCACGACCCACCAGATGCCCGAGAACAAAAACTGGTTGCCGAGGCGGATCAGTGTTCCCAAACTAGGCTGGCTCGGCGGCATGCCGATACCGAGGAAGGAGAGCGTCGCCTCGGTCAGGATCGCCATGCCGAAGTTCAGCGTGGCGGCGACCATGATCGGCGTCAGCGTGTTCGGCAGGATGTGGTTCAACATGATGCGCCGCGCCGGTGTCTTCAAAAGCCGGGCGGCCTGAACATATTCCTTGCCGCGTTCGACGATCGTCTGGGCGCGCACGGTGCGAGCATATTGCACCCAGGCGCTGAGCGTGATCGCGAGCACCAGCACGGCGGCCGAGCCGACGTCCCGCAGTTCCGGCGGCAGCATCTGACGTGCGACGGCACTGACGAGGATCGCGATCAGAATGGTCGGGATCGACAGAAGCACGTCGCCGATGCGCATCAAGAGGTTGTCGATGAAGCGGCCGAAATATCCGGCGACGAGCCCGAGGCTCAAACCCACGGCCAATGAAAGGACGACCGAGGCGACGCCGATCAGGATCGAGATGCGCGAGCCGTAGAGGATCGCCGAAAGCATGTCGCGGCCTTGCGTGTCCGTGCCGAGCACGTAGGGCCACTGGCCGTCGGCTTCCCAGATCGGCGGCAGCTCGGAGTTCCAGAGCTCGAGCTGGGCCGGATCGAACGGGTTCTGCGGCGCAATCAGCGGCGCGGAAAAGGCGGTTACGATCAGGAAGGTGAGGATGACCGCGCCGATGATCGCCGACGGCTTGTGGGTGAAGGACCACCAGAGATCGCTCTGGCGCCAGCGGGCAAGCCGCGAGGGCCGGCGTGGTGGTGTGGTTTGCTGGACGTGATCTGTCATGGCAGCGACCTCAGCGGGTGGCATCACGCAACCGCGGATCGATGACCGCATAGGCGATATCGACGAGCGTATTGAGCGTGACGAAGATGAAGGAGACGATGCAGAGATACCCCGCCATGACAGGCATATCGAGGAAGGTCACCGCCTGGATGAACAGCATGCCCATGCCCGGCCACTGGAACACGGTTTCGGTGATCAGCGCGAAGGCAATCAGCGAGCCGAAGTTCATCGCCGTCATGGTGACGACGGGCATCAGACAGTTGCGGAGTGCATGGCGGAAATAGATCCGCCAGCGCGGCACGCCGCGGGCACGTGCGAATTTGACGAAGTCCGAGCGCAGCACTTCCATCATCTCGGCGCGGACAAGGCGCATGACCAGAGTGATCTGGTAAAGCGCGAGCGCAAGGGACGGCAACAGCAGGGACGCGCGACCCGAGGCTGTCAGCAAACCGGTGCTCCACCAGCCAAGCTGCACCACGTCGCCGCGGCCGAAGGCGGGTACGAGGCCAAGCGTTACGGCAAAGACGAGGATCAAGAGGATGCCGACGACGAAGCTCGGCAACGAGACGCCGATGATGCTGACGAACTGTAGCCCCTCCGAGTACCATCGTCCTCGGTGGATCGCGGTGATGACGCCAAGCGGGATACCGATCAGCAGGGACAGCACGGTTGCGACCAGCGCCAGCTCCATCGTCGCCGGGAAGCGTTCGGCAATCAGCTTCATGACGTCCTGGCCGTTGCGGTAGCTGATTCCGAAATCGCCCTGTGCGGCGTTGACGACGAACCGGCCGAACTGGGTCACGAACGGATCGTTGAGCCCGAGCTTTTCGCGCAGCTCGATGCGGTCGGCCTGCGACATCTGCTCGTTGGCCATCAACTCCACCGGATCGCCGGCGAAGCGGAAGATCAAGAAGGCGAGCAGCGCAACGGCGAGCATGACCAGCACGGCATTGGCCAGTCGCTTGATGAGAAAGACAATCATTGGGTTTCTCGCTGAATGAGAAAGCCCGGCAGAGCAGGCTCTGCCGGGGCAAGGAAACTCAGTCGCCGATGCGCGTCAGCCAGTGGCGCGGCTTGTTGTCGGCGCGAATGGTGACGTCCGTGACGTTCTTGGACATCGCCCAGGCCATCGGCTGCTGGTGCAGCGGGATCATGATGACCTCGTCCTTGGCGAACTTCAGCGCTTCGGTTTCGATCGCCAGACGCTTGTCGTGATCCATCTCGACTGCGGCCTTCTTCACCATGGCGTCGAGTTCCGGATAGGACCAGCCGCCGTAGTTGGCGACGCCGGCGGCACCTTCGCGTGTCGAGAGAACCTGAACCAGGATCGAATAGGCATCGAGCGTCGGCTCGTTGGCCCAGCCGATCATGTAGGCGTCGGACTTGCCGCCGGCGCGCTTCGGCGCCTGAACCGCACGCGGGCCGATGTCGAGGGTCGGCTTGAGACCGACGCGCGACAGCATCGAAACGAGCGCGCTGCAGACGTCTTCCTCGTTGACGCTCTCGTCGTTCATGCAGACGAGCGTGAACTCCTTGCCGACGGCGCCGGCCTCTTCAAGTAGCTTCTTGGAGAGCTCCGGATCGTAAGCGGTCGGCACATCGAGCTCGGCGGTGTAGCCGGGGATCTCAGGCGCCACCATGGTGCCGGCAACATGCGACTTGCCGCGCATCACGCGCTTGAAGATGAGCTGGCGGTCGATCGCATGGTCGATCGCCTGGCGTACCTTGATGTTGTTGAAGAAGTTTTCGCGACCGTCGGCGAAGGTCTCGTGGCGGTTGAAGACCATATGCACGGTGCGCAGGTCGGTGCGCTCGACGACCTTGATATCCGGCGAACTCTTGAGGCGCTCCAGATCCTGTACCGGGGCACCATCGGTGAGGTCGATCTCGCCCGAAAGCAGCGCCGCGACCCGGGTGGCTGCCGAGGTGATCGGCATGAATTCGATGCGGTCGAGATTGTGCTTGGGCGTATCCCACCAGCCATCGTTCTTGATCAGCACGGTCTTGCTGTCGGGAACGCGGGACTCGACCTTGAACGGGCCGGTACCGTTGGTGTTGTAGGTGGCGTAGCCTTCGACCTTGGCGCCGACGTCGGTCGGCAGCTCGGACTTGTTGTCGACCAGCCAGTCCTTGTCGAACATGAAGATGTTGGTCATGTCGTTGAGGAACAGCGGGTTCAGCGTATTCACTTCGATGTCGACCGTGTAGTCGTCGACCTTGGTGGTCGAGACATAGGCGGGGATGTTGCCGCGCAATGGCGAGGTCGGGTGGCTGACGCGGGCCATCGAGGCAACGACGTCGTCGGCGGTGAAATCGGCACCGTTCTGGAACTTCACGCCCTTGCGCAGATGGAAGCGCCAGACCTTGTCCTTCACCATCTCCCAGCTCGTGGCGAGCGCCGGCTCGACCTTGAATTCCGGCGTATAGCGCGTCAGGCCCTCATAGACATGGTTCAGGAAGGCCAGGTTCGAGGTGCTGCCGTAGGAATAGGGGTCGAGCGAGAAGATATCCCGCGGGCTTCCCCAGCGCAGCGTTTCGGCGGATGCCGAGGATGCGAGGACGGTAAATGCCAACCCCGCGAGGAGATGCTTTCTCAGTTTCATGTCGTTCCCTCTGTTTTCTCGTCAGTCGCCCTATGCCGGCGCTCTCGCCCACTCGTGAGCAAGCGACCCTAGATTTGAAGCTGTTGGCGACAATGTCAACTATTTTGTCGACAATTTTGTATGCATAAATGTTTTAAGTCGCATACGGTGTAAAAAGTGGGGATCGGTTCCCCCAACAAACAGCCTGAAAGACGGTGGTCGCGCAGCAACTATGAGGCGAATAAAATCCGTCGGAGCGCCTGAAACGGCACGCCCGCCGATATCTTTCGATACCGACGGGCGAATGCGATTTGTCAGATTACTCGGTGCTTGGGCGCGTCAGGTCTCGCGGAACGCCCGGTTGACCTGATCCATCAGGGGCTTGACGAAATAGGAGGCGACGCTGCGCGCACCGGTGGTAATGAATGTCTCAACCGGCATGCCTGGCATCAGGGACACATTGCCGAGACGACGGATCTCGTCGGGGGATATCGCGATGCGCGCGACGTAGTAGCTCGCACCAGTCCGTTGATCGACGGTAACGTCGGCCGAGACGCGTTCCACCGAACCATCGATCTCCGGCGTCGTCTTCTGGCTAAAGGCAGAGAAGCGCAAAATAGCGCGCTGGCCGGAAAAGATCTGGTCGATATCCTGCGGCGCCACCTTGGCTTCGACCACCAGCTTGCCGATGTCGGGCACGATCATCATGATCTGTTCGCCAGGCGCGACGACGCCACCCACCGTGTGGACCGAGAGCTGATGCACGATCCCGTTCTGCGGCGCCACGATATCGACCCGTTTCAACTGGTCTTCGGCCGCCACCTTGCGCTCGACATATTCGCCGATGCGGGCATCCATTTCGCGCAGATCGCTGCCGACCTCTTCCGCCCATTGCTCGTCCACCTGAATGATCTGCAGCGCCGTCTCGGCGATCTTTTCGTGAACGCCGGCGATCCCCGCGGTGAGGCGGCCGATCTCTCCGTCAATGTCGGTTGCCTGACGCTCGAGCGTGCTGATGCGGCTTTTCTCCAGTAGGCCCATGTCATGCAGGAAGACGTAGCGGTCGAGTTCGTCCTTGATCAACACCCGCTCCCGCTCGCTTGCAGCGCGCTCCGCCTCCATACCGCGGATTTCGTCGTTCAGCTGCTGCACGCGCCGTTCGAGTTGGCGCTTCTTGCTGTCGCGAACGTCGCGCCGGTTTTGATAAAGCTGTTCCTCCGCGTGCATCATAGCTGCGATCTCCGGCTCATTGTCGCGTGCAAGCAGGGTCTCGGGAAATGCCACGCTTTCACTACGGTCGCGCTCGCCTTCGAGCCTTGCCTTTCGCGCCGCGAACTGGTCGAGGCTTTTCAGGATGATCGAAAGATTGGCTTTCGTCATCGTCGCATCGAGACGCATGACCACGTCGCCGGCCCGAACCCGATCGCCGTCACGAACCATGAGCTCGCTGACGACGCCGCCCATCGGGTGCTGTACCTTCTTCAGGCTGCTTTCGACAACAACCGAACCCTGCGCAATCACGGCGCCGACGATTTCAGTTCCAATGGCCCAGCCGCCGAAAAGCCCAACGAGCGTGGCAAAGCCGAGCGCGCCGACGATCAAATGCGTGCGGATCGAGCGCCGCAGATTCTGCCAATCGTCCATGTCCATCATGCCTTTGCTGCTTCTGCTGTTTGCACGACCTTGAGCGCACCGGGATTGCCCGGCGCCTGCCTCAAGACCTTCGAGAGAACCTCATCTTTCGGACCGAAGGCCTGCTGTTTGCCGGCGGCCAGCATCAGCACCTTGTCGACCGCAATCAGCGCGCTCGGGCGATGGGCGATGACGATGGCGATGCCGCCGCGCTCCCGGATGCCGAGGATTGCCGCGGTCAGCGCCTCCTCCCCTTCGGAATCGAGATTGGAGTTCGGCTCGTCGAGAATGACAAGGAACGGATCGCGATAGAGCGCCCGCGCCAGCGCGATGCGCTGTTTCTGGCCGGCGGAAAGCGCGCGGCCATTTTCGCCGACTTCCGTCGAATAGCCGTCCGGCAGGCTGACGATCAGGTCGTGAACTCGCGCCGCACGCGCTGCTGCGATCACATCGTCGGCTTGAGCGTCGGGCTCGAAGGAAGCAATGTTCTCCGCGATCGTGCCGTCAAGCAGCTCGATCGCCTGCGGCATGTAGCCGATGTGTCGCGCGAGCGCTGCCGCCGGCCATTGGTCGGGCGTGGCGCGATCGAGACGGATCGCGCCGCGGGCCGGCTTCCAGATGCCAACGAGAATGCGCGCCAGCGAACTCTTGCCCGAACCACTGGCGCCGATGACACCGAGGCCGGTACCGGCTTCCAGCGAGAACACGATGTCCTGAAGTACGGATTCACTGGTTTCCGGGGGAACCGCCGTGATGCGCTCGACCGAAAGCATCGCCTTCGGCGCGGGCAAATCCATGCGGCCCTGCATCTCCGGCAGAAGCGACAGCGTCTTCTGCAGACGCACCCGGCTCTGGCGGGCCGCGATGAAGCCTTTCCAGTTGGCGATAGCGAGGTCGACGGGCGCCAGCGCCCGCGCCGAGAGTATCGAGCCGGCGATGATGATGCCGGGGGTCGCCTGCTGGTTGATCACCAGCCAGGCGCCGACGGCGAGAATGCCGGACTGCAGCAGCATGCGCAGCACCTTGCTGAAAACGCTGAAACCGGAGGCGATATCGCTTGCTCGGCGTTGCTCGCGGGTAAAGGCGCGGTTCTCATCCTGCCAGCGGCGACGCAGGTGCGGCCCCATCCCGAGAACCGAAATGACATCGGCATTGCGCCGCGCGCTTTCGGCCATGCGGCTGCGCTTGGAAGAATGCTTGGCGGCTTCCTCGACGGGTCGTTTGGAGACAAGCTCGGTCAGCAGCGTGATGGCTGCAAGCACGATTGCGCCGCCGAGTGCCGTGACCCCGAGCCAGAAATGGAAGGCGAAGCAGATGGCAATGTAGAAGGGCAGCCAGGGCAGATCGAAGAGCGCGGTCGGGCCATTTCCGGAGAGGAACGAGCGGATGGCGTCGAGATCGCGAAGGGGCTGGGCGTAGCGGGCGCTCATCGGCGCTTGAAGCTGCAGGCCGAGGATCGCATCGTAGACGCGTGGCGAAATTGCCAGATCGAGACGATCGGCAATGCGCACCAGGAGACGCCCGCGTAGGGCGTCGAACAGCCCTTGGAAGCTATAGAGGACCGCGACGATGGCAAGCAGAGCCGCAAGCGTCGGCAGGCTTCGGCTCGGCAGCACCCGGTCATAGACCTCCATCATGAACAGGGAGCCCGTGAGATAGAGGATGTTGACGACGGCGCTGAGCAGGCCGATGCCGACGAAGGCGTTCATGCATCCGGCAAAGACGCCTTTGAATTGATTGGCACTTTTGGTCGAGGAGATATCGCGCATGGTCCGTGGTCCGTTGAGATCGCGGCGGTAGCAGTCAGCCATCACAGGGAAATGACAGGGATGTTGGTGAGAGGGGCGAGCACGGTGCCCGCCCCTCGTCTTTCATCAGGCGAAGCGGAAATCGTCGATGACGAAGTTCTCCGTCTTGACGCCGTTGAAGGTGATCGACGAGCCGTCGTTAAGCGCAATTTGCGCGCCGTTCTCACCGTCAGTGATGGCGCCCGAGGCCATCAGTGCCTGATAGTCGGCAAAGAGGTCCTTGGAGAGCACGACCACGTCGCCACCTTGCGCCCCGGCTTCGAAGTCGAGGACGACATCCCGGCCATCGCCGGCAGCAAAGACGAAGGTGTCGTTGCCTGCACCGCCCGACAGCACGTCATTGCCCGTGCCGCCATTCAGCGTGTCGTTGCCGGTACCACCATTGAGCTGGTCGTTGCCTGCACCGCCATTGAGCGCATCGTTGCCGCCACCGCCCATCAGCACGTCATTGCCGGCGCCACCTTCGACGACATCATTGCCGTCACCAGCGACCACCCGGTCGTTGCCAGCACCGGCGTCGACCATGTCGTTGCCGTCACCGGCAAGCACCGTGTCGTTGCCGCTGCCGGCCTCGATCATGTCCTTGCGGTCGGTGGCGACCAGCGTGTCGTTGCCGTCGGTGCCTTCGACCACATTGTACTCGGTGTAGCCGTCGACCCGGATCGTCGCCGTGCCGGACGACTCTCCGCCTTGAGCGTCGCGCACGGTGTAGGTGACGGTGACGAGCGCGTTCTGCTCGTCTTCGAGAGCCACGAAGGCCGAGGACGGGTCGGCGACCAGCTTGCCGTCAACGATCGAGAAGGCGGCAGCGGCTTGAGCGATCGTCAGCGAAAGGCCGGCGACTGCCGTGACCGCGAACCCGACGAGCGTCAGGCGATCTCCCTCGATGTCGGTGTCGTTGGCGACGAGATCGAAGCTGCCCGTTTCGTTCTCGGCGACCGTTCCCGTGTCGACGACCGCGACCGGCGCGTCGTTGACCGGTTTTACCGTGACGCTGACCGTGCTTTCGGTGCTTCCGCCCTTGCCGTCGGACACGACGACCGTGAAGCTGTCGGAGCCGTTGACATTGGCGTTCGGACGGTAGGTCCAGGCACCGGTCGCTGCGTCAAGCTGTACCTGGCCATTGGCGGTGCCGGCGCCATCCTTGACCGCATAGCTCAGGGCATCGCCGTCCACATCCGCAGCGACGATCTGGCCGTTGATCGGCGTATCCTCGTTGGTCTCGACCGAGAGCGGCGATGCCGTCGGCGCATCGTTGACCGGCTTGACCGTGAAGGAGGCAGCCGTCTCGCTCGAACCACCGCATCCATCGGAGATCTGGTAGCGGAACGAAGCCTCGCCGTTGAAATTGCCGGCAGGCGTGAAGCGGATGCCGCCCTGTTCGAGGACGGCCGTACCGCCTGCGACTGAGGTGACGCCGGTCACCGTCAGGCTGTCGAGGTCCGCATCGGCGTCGTTGCCGATGAGGCTCGATAACGGGATAAGGAAGGAGGTCGCATCCTCATCGACTGCCGCCAGCGTATCGGCCACGGCAACCGGGCCGCGGTTGACAAGGCCGTTAGCGATCGCCGCACGGTTCAAGACCGTGCCGTCGGCAAAGGTCACGAGCTCGACGCCACCGCCGGCAAGCTGGCCCTTCAAGGTCAGCTTTTCGCCATTGGCGAATTCGACCGCGACGGCTTCACCGTATTTGTGCAGCACGGCTTCGCCGTGGGCGATGTCGTGCAGGACGAGAACGTCCCGACCGCCCGACGTCGTCGCCGTTTCCACGATTTCGTCAGAGCCTTCGCCGCGTCCGTAGACATAGTTGTCGGAACCGTCGCCGCCGATCAGCACGTCGTTCCCGGCTCCACCTTCGATGACGTCGTCCCCGAGGCCACCGGCGATCATATCGGCGTCGTCGCCGCCCATCAGGACGTCGGCACCCTTGCCGCCGACGAGCGCGTCACGCCCGGCGCCGCCAAGCAGAGTATCGTCGCCATCGCCACCGTCGAGACGGTCGTTGCCACCATTGCCGAGCAGCGTGTCGTTGCCGCCGAGACCATAGATCGTATCATCAGCATCGGTACCGGCGAGCACGTCACGGGCCTTGGTGCCATTGATGATCTGGCCGCCTTCGAGGCCGGACTTCAGATCGACAACCGTGAGGTTATCGAACGTAAGGCCTGCATTGCCCCAGGAATAGAGGCCGAAGGTGCCGGCATCGAGCCCACGGTCGCCGACCGGATAGGCAAACAGCGCCTCGTCATTCAGGAATGCGGTAATTTTGTCACCGACGACTTCGACCCGAAGCTTCATCGCCTGGCCCGGTTCGTACTTGCCCGGAACCTGTGCGAGGATTTCCTCAACCCCGTTCTTCATACGGATGAGGTTGAAGATGCTGCCGGCGCCATTGCCCGGGTTGCGGTCAAGAATGCCGTCAGCGTCGAGCTCGAGCTTATAGTAGTTCTTGTTGTCCTTGTAGCGGAACAGGAAGCCGAGGCCGTCCTTGTCCGGCGTCTGGATCGTCGCCTCGACCGCATAGTCGGTCCAGGCAAGGGCCGCCGGATCCTTGAACAGCGCATAGGTGCCGAGACGCAGCACATTGACGCCGTCGCCGAGCGGGCTCCAGCCGCGCTTCCAGTAGTCGGCAGCGGTGGCACCTGACCAGGTGAGCTCGCGGCTCTGCAGGTCGGTCGTCTGAATGAGCTTGCCATTGTTCACCAGCCATTCCGACGACTTCCCGTTCGGGCCGATGCCGCCGAACTCACCCTCATCGATGATGTTGAAGCGAGTGAGAGCGTTGGCGTTCGAGAAGTCCTCGGAAACGAGGATCTTCGTGCGGTCGACGACGGTTACGTCGATGCGGTCGGTCGAGACCGAACCATCCGCAGCAGTCACCTTGAGCAGGAGCTTGTTGACGCCCGCGTCGAGGTTGACGTTGGCAGTCTTGCCTGTGGCGACAACATTGCCGGCGAGGTCGGTCCAGACATAGTCGACGAGCTGCTTCGGACCGAAGGAGCCGGAAGCGTCGAGCACGACCGAAGCCTTGCCGTCGCCGTCGATGTCATAGGTCCGCTGGTCGATGCCGGCCTTGGCGGTGGTGTCGGCCTTGGTGACGACGATATCGTCGAAGACCGAGGTGCGCTGGCCGCTGGAATAGAGGCCGACGGTGCCGCCCTGCAGCGGCTGGGTCGCATCGACGACCGGACCGCCGAAGACGTTCTTGTCGCCGAGGAAGACGTTGATCGCATTGCCGGTCACGGCAACGGTCAGCGGAATTTCCATATTGTAGGGCGAGCCCTCGTTGACAGAGGCGATGATCGTCTCGACGCCGTTTGCGACCTTCACCAGCTGGCGGCGGTTGGTTTCGCCGTCGAGGGTGAAGCGGTAGTGATTGTCGGCATCCTTATAGTAGAAGAGAACGCCGATCGTGTCGTTGTCGAGCTGCGTCAGCGACGCTTCGAAAACGTAGTCCTTCCAGCTGGCCGAGCCTTCGCCGATGTACACGAGCTTGTTGCGGGCCGCATCGCTCTGGTCGAAGAGCGCTGCCTCTGGGGCGGCGAGGCCTACCGTGCCTGTCGGCCGGGAGAAGACGGTGCCCTTCAGGAGGAAGTTGCCGGTGTTGCCGTTGGCAGCACCGATCTCGGTCGCCCAGCCATTGGCATTGCCGTCGTTGAAGGTTTCCACGAGCAGCGTCCGGTCGCCGCGCACGATCACGTCAACCGTGTCGCTGGTCTTGACGCCGTTGACGTCGGTGGTGGTCAGCGTCAGCTTGTGCTTGCCAAAATCAAGTTCGGCCTTGGCTTCCTTGCCTTCGGCGACGACATCGCCGTTTTCATCGGTCCAGAGCCAGCTCTTGACGTTTGCCGGCAGCAGCGACTTCCCGCCCGACAGCGAAACGTTCGCCGAGGATGTGCCGGTTGCGGCGTCGGCGAGGATGTCGTCGCCCGCTTCCGCCATTGCGCGCGCCTTGCCGCCGCTGACATCGATGTTCTCGAAGACTTCCTGATGGCCCCGGTAATAGCCGGTCAGGCCGTCGCGATCGAGTTCCGGCTTGGAGCGGAAACCGTCAAGATAGTCGTCGAAGCCGGTGAAGTAGGTCTCGGTCGAGACGCGGTTGTTGTCCGGGTCGATCGTGATCAGGCGGATCGCGCCGTTGCCGCCATTGTTGCCCTTCGCCTCATTGCCGTTGCCGGTGATCTCGCGCGAGACGCCGTTCTGGTAGTTGACCAGGAACTGGAAGACCGGCTCGCCATACTGGTTGTAGGTGATGTCGGTTTCGGCGCCATCGCCGAAGATGTGACCGGAGAAGGTCATGACGATGTTGGGGTAGCGGGAAAGCAGTTCGCGCGAAACATATTCGCCGTCGTTGGCGCCGCGCTGGTCGGTGCGCATGCCGTAGTCGTAGCCGGCACCTTCATCGTAGAGTGGCAGGGCCAGATTGTCCTGGCGGCCGGCATAGCTCGTCAGCGAATGGGTTGCGAGCATCACGCGGTAGTCGGGATGGGCCTCGATCACGTCGCCGGCCCAGCGGATCACGTCGTCGCGCGGGCCGAATTCGAGCGAGATCGACAGCCACTTGGTGCCGTCCGGGGCAGTGAAGGTGCTATAGGTGTTGCGGGCGCTCATCAGCTCCTGGTCATAGGCGCCGCCGAACGTTCCCGGGTTGGTCACCTTCTGCTTGTCCGGCGAGAAGCGCTGGTCGAGATAGATCGACGTATGGTCGGCAGCACTGCCGCCGTTCGCCTGGTCGTGGTTGCCCGGCAGAAGCGCATAGGGGATCTTGCCATCGAGCTTGCGTAGCGCTGCCTCGGCGATATCCCACTGGCCCGAGAGGTTGTTCTGGGTGATGTCACCGACATGCGTCATGAAGACGATGTTGTGGCCCTGGCGGTTGTCGACCAGCCATTGGGTCATGTCACCGAAGAAATGCTTGAGGCCGTCGTTCGAAGTGTAATCCTGGGTGTCCGGGAAGACGGCGATCGTATAGGCGTTCGCACCGGCGACGCGGACGCGGAAGTCGTCGATCACCGCGTTGCCGGCGGCATCCGTCGCGGTGACGCGGATATCGGAATGGCCGAGGGCGGCGAAGTCGAGCACCAGCTTGTTGCCGTCGACGAGAACCGCCTTCAGCACTTCGCCCTTGGTGTTCTGCACAGTGTAGGTCAGGCTTTCACCGGAGAAATGCTGCGACAGATCGATCGTCACGTCGCCGGCGTCCGGTGTCACCATCATGTCCTTGATGGCGAGGGTCTTGGTGACCGAACCCGGGTTCGGCGTCGTCGTATCCTGGCCGACAGCCGGGATGCCGGCAGTTGCCGGGGTCGTAGTGGTCACCGTGGTGCCCTTGCCGCTGAGGCTGCCCTGGCCGAAGGTCGGCGTCGTCGAGCCTTCGCCGAAGCGGAATTCCGTGCCGTTCGACAGCAACGCGTCGGGCTTCAATGCGTCCGGAACGATGTCTTCGGGCTTGGCCTTGCCGAGGGCGGAGAGTTCGTCACCGCTCAAGACCTTTTCGATGAACAGAAAGTTGCTGAGATAACCCGAGGAGGTTTCGCCGTCGTCGTCGGCAAAGATCAGGAAGCCCTTGGCCTTGTCGATGGTGAAGCGGGCAGCGAGCGAGCCGGTCATCTTCTGTTCGGCTGCGAACTCGCCATTGATGTACTTCTTCATCGAGACGCCGCCGCTGGCGTCCCTTTCGATCGTCAGGCCGATGCGGTTCCAGGCATCGAGCTTGGCAGCGCCGCGATAGTCGCTGTTGATGCCGAGGCCGAAACTGTCGCCACCGACCTTGCCGAAAACGTCGCCGTCCGACGCGTTGGTCGCATCCGTCTGCAGGAAGGGGATCCAGCCGCTGGAGCCTGCGGATGGGAAGTAGACGTCATAGACGAGGCTGTAGGACGAGACCGTGCCGGTGCCGCCCGGCGATACCAGGATACCCTGCTGTTGCGACAGGCGTGGGATGTTCAGAAGCCAATCGGAAGACGATTGGATTGGCGTTGCAAGCGAGTTGGGGGAGGAAGTCATGTCGGCTTTCTCTCTAAGGTGAACGGGATCGGCTCTGGGCCGTGCGTCACCGTTAGCGAGGTCGCTTACCGGCCAGATGACAGTTGCTTAACAAAGCGTAAAACGGCCATAGCGTTTTCCCATGCCTGCCATCGGTTTTGTCCGTGGGCCATCCTGATCAGCGTGCAAAACATGAGCGGATGTCACGTGACTGTCAGCTTTGCCGACAATGATGTGCGGCGCCGTCAGGTGGCGGCAATCACAAGCAGCAGAACGGACCATATGTCGATCACCCAGTTGAGAGCCTTTCATATCGTCGCGAAATCCGGCGGGTTTTCTCAGGCCGCGCGCGACATGGCGATCAGCCAGTCCACCCTCTCGTCCCATGTCCGCGAACTCGAGGCCCATTGCGGTCTCAACCTCTTTGAGCGGAAGCCACGCGGTGTCAGCCTCAGTGCCGACGGCGAGCGCCTGTTCGAAATCACCTCGCGCCTGTTCACGGCCGAGAAGGAGGCGAATGCATTCCTTCGCGGCGAAGCGGGCTCGAATGGCGGGCATTTGCGCGTCGCGGCCGACGGCCCGATCCTGGCTTTGCCGATCCTGTCGCGGCTAAAAGTCGACCGGCCGAAACTGACCTTCTCGCTCGCGGTCGACAATTCCGCCCGCGTCATCGACCAGATCCTCGACTACCGGGCCGATGTTGCGATCACCGCGCAGACGCCTGACGATCCGCGCCTTTATGGTGTTCATTTCCTCAGCATGCGGATCGGGTTATGCGTACCCGTCGGCCATCCGCTTGCCGAGCGCGACGGCGTGAAGATGAGGGAGCTGGAGGGCATGTCCTTCATCATGCGCGAAAGGGGGTCACGCACACGCGAGATCTTCGAAAGGAACCTCGCCGAACACGGCACCACCGTGCAGCAGATCGTCGAGATCTCGTCGCGCGAAGGGGTGCGCGAAGCGATCGCCAACGGTGTCGGTTGCGGCGTCGTCGCCGACCTCGAATTCGGCCACGATGCCCGTCTCGCCTTCGTGCCGATCGACGACGCCCGCGAACTCATCGACGAATATGCCATCTGCCTTGCCGAGCGCCGGCACCTGCCGCTGATCCGCGGATTTATCGACGAGGCGGGCCGATTGCGGCCGGACGACAGCGAGGCGGTCTTCGCGACGCCGCTGCCGGGCGCATTTCCCGACACGCGCGATCGCAAAACGACCCGGCCGACCACGCAATAGTGACGGTCAGCGCACTTGGATCACGCGATTCCGGGCGGAAAACCGCTTCACATTTTTCCCGGAATTGCTCGAGCGCTATGCCGCGCCGCCAAAGCCGGTGAGGAAGGACGTCAAGTTGTCCGACAGCGCATCGCAGAGATAGCCGCCTTCCTGTACGATCGCGGTCGGAAGGCCGAGGGCCGCGATCGCCTCACCAATCCGGGCAAAGCCCGGAGTAGAGACCGAGAGCCCCCCGAAAGGATCGCCTTCGAAGGCATCCAGGCCCAGCGCGACAACCAGCGCGTCCGGCGCGTAAGCGCGGATGCGGCGGAAGGCGACGTCGAGCGCGGCGAGAAATTCCGCATCGCCGGATTTGCGTTCGAGCGGCAGGTTGAGGTTGTAGCCGAGGCCCAGCCCCTCGCCGCGCTCGTCCGCATGGCCCCAGAAGAACGGGTAGAAACGCACCGGGTCCGCATGGATCGAGATCGTGAGCACGTCGGCGCGCTGGTAGAAGATGCCTTGCGTGCCGTTGCCATGGTGCAGGTCGATGTCGAGGATCACCACGCGGGCAGCATTTGTCAGGAAGCGCTGCGCGGCGACCGCCGAATTGTTGACGAAGCAGAAGCCGCCGGCGACGTCGGCAAAGGCATGATGGCCCGGTGGCCGGCAGAGCGCATAGGCCGCCCGTTCGCCCGCCATGACCGCATCGGTGGCATCAACAGCGCTCGAGGCGCTCCAGCACACGCTCTCCCAGGTTTCGCCCGAGATCGGACACGCGGTATCGGCCATGTGGTAGCCGGCCTGGCCAACGGCGGACGCCGGGTAGCGACCGTTACGCGCTAGCGGATGAATGTTCGGGATAACCTCCTCCGAAGCCTCGGCGATACGCTGCCAGCGCGCGTAGATATGTTCGAGAAAATCGAGATACTCCGGCGTGTGCACCGCGGCGATCGGGCCGAGCCCGTGATCGCGGGGCCGCAGGATCTCGCAGCCGGCGGCACGGGCACCGGTGAGCAGGCGCTCGACCCGTTCCGGCTGCTCCGGATTGGGCTGCGGCGCGCCGCTCGACAGAAAGGCCTTCGGGTTATGGCGCTTCTGTTCGGCTGCATAGAAGGCTTTCATGCTGTCTCCCTTTCCTGCGTCGTCAAACTTTCAGTCCCGGGCCAGAGCCCCGAACGCCTCGCCATACGCGGCATGAGCGCGATCTTTCGTCTGCCAGGTGATGCCGATACGCTCGTAAAGGCGCTGCGCCGGCAAGTTCTCCACGTCGACTTCCAGCCGCAGATAGTCGCCGCCCCGCGCCTTCGACCATGTGGCCACTTCGCGAAGCAGGCGCTCGCCGATACCGAGGCCACGGAAACGATCGTCGACATACAGATCCTGCACGAAGACGCCGGGCCTCCCGCGCCAGGTCGAAAAGATCGGGAAGAACAGGCAAAGACCGGCAAGATCTGCACCCGCCTCGGCGATCAGACTGTGGAAGGCGGCGTTCGGACCGAAGCCGAAACGGCGATAGTCATCGACCGTGCAGGTGACCTTGTCCGCCATTTCGAGCCCACGCCCCATAGCCAGGATCGCGTTGTGTATGGTGTCGGCATCCCCTGGTTCGCCTGCGCGAATTCGGACATCGGCCGTTGAGTGCTGCATCATCGTCACTGTTTTCCCGTTCACTGCCAGCAGGCGAAGGCTCAAGTCTTACCATGCCCGTGTCGCCGGCCTCAGAATGCCACCTGATCTCCGCCCTTGAGGCCGAGAAGCGCGCGCGCCTCCTTAGGGGTTGCAACCTCCAGGGACAAGGCGTCGAGAACTGTGCGGATGCGGTGGACCTGCTCGGCATTGCTGGCCGCAAGCGTCCCGCGGCCGTTGTAGAGACTGTCTTCCAGCCCGACGCGGACGTTTCCGCCCATGGCGGCGGCCATGGTGATCATCGGCATCTGATGGCGGCCGGCGGCCAGTACCGAGAAGCTGTAGTCGTCACCGAAGAGCTTGTCGGCGATGCGTTTCATGTGCGTCAAGTTCTCAGGATCCGCACCGATGCCGCCGAGCACGCCGAAGACGAACTGGATGAAGAGGTGCCCGGACACCAGGCCGCGGTCGCGGAAATGCGCCAGCGAATAGAGATGGCCGACGTCATAACATTCAAACTCGAAGCGTGTGCCGCAGCCCTGGCCAAGCCGCGTCAGGATGAATTCCATGTCGGCGAAGGTGTTCTTGAAGATGGAGCTCCGCGTTGCTTCAAGAAGCTCCGGCTCCCATTCGTGTTTCCACTCCGTCGGCTTGTCGAGCGCCGGAAACAAAGCGAAGTTCATCGACCCCATGTTCAGCGAACACATTTCCGGTTCGGCGCGCAGCGAAGCCGCAAGCCGATCTTCCAGCGCCATCAGTGACGAACCGCCGGTGGAGATGTTTATTACCGCATCGGTCGACTGCTTGATGCGCGGCAGGAACTGCATGAACAGCGCCGGATCGGCCGACGGGCGGCCGTCTTCCGGGTTCCTTGCATGGAGATGCAAGATGGAAGCGCCGGCCTCGGCTGCAGCGATTGCTTCGGAGGCGATCTGGTCGGGGGTAACAGGAAGGTAAGGCGACATGGTCGGCGTATGCACCGATCCCGTCACCGCGCAGGTGATGATCACTCTGCGCGATGTTTTGGACTTCGTCATGGTCAAGCCCTCAGCGGTTGACGGGAAGATTGAGTTCTTCGGCGAGCACTTCGAGTACGTCGCCAAGGATGGCGACGATCTCGCCGATCTGCTCACGGGTGATGATCATCGGCGGGCAGACGAGGAAATGGTCGCCCTCCACACCGCCGCGCGTACGCCGTGAATAGATGATCAGGCCGCGCTCATAGGCGAGATCGACCATGCGCTGGTGCGCATTCAACTCCTTCGGCAGCGGCTTCATCGTCTCACGATCGGAGACGAATTCGGCCGCCAGTAGCAGACCCTTGCCGCGCACATCGCCGATGAAGGGGAAGCGATTGGAGAGCGCCACGAGTTCAGCCTTCAAAGCATCGCCCATGGCAGCGGCATTATCGATCAGGCCAAGGCGGTCGATTTCGTCGAGAACGGCGAGACCAGCGGCGCAAGCGAGCGGATTGCCTGCATAGGTGAAGCCGTGCTGGAAGCCGCCGGCATCGAGCACCGGCTGGACGATCCGCGACGGAGCTGCCATGGCGCCGAGCGGGCAATAACCCGAGGCGAAGCCCTTCGAGAGCGCGATCAGATCCGGGCGGCAATTCCAGTGGTCGCCGCCGAGGAATTTTCCGGTGCGGCCAGCACCACTCATGACCTCGTCATGGATCAATAGGATGCCGTACTTGTCGCAGATCTCGCGAATGCGCGGATAGTAGCTGTCGGGTGCCACGAGCGCGCCGGTGGAAGCGCCGCCGATCGGCTCCATGATGAAGGCGAGCACGCTCTGCGGGCCTTCCGCCTGGAGCCGCTCCTCCAGCATGTCGGCATATTTGATGCCGCGCTGCTCCATCGTCAGGTTGTCCCGATCGAGATAGGCGGTCGGCGCAGGCACCTTCGGCATTTCGCGCATCATCGGCGAGAAAGGATCGGAGAGCGCCGCATAACCGGTGACAGCCAGCGCCCCGAGCGTGCCGCCATGGTAGGACGGAAAGCGCGAAATCACCTTCCAGCGGTCCTTCTGACCGGTCGCAACCGCCCATTGCCGCGCGAGCTTGAGGCAGGATTCGACCGCTTCCGAACCACCGGAAACGAAGAAGATCTTGTCCATGCCCTCGGGCAGCTTTTCCGCCGCGCGGCGGGCCAGATCTTCGGCCGGCTCGTTTTCGAAGTGCAGCCGATAGGCGAAGGTGACGCGGTCCATCTGGCGCTTCATGGCATCGAGCACATTGCGGTTGCCGTGACCGATATTGACCACCATGGCGCCGCTTGAGCCGTCGATTACTCGGCGTCCGTCCTGGTCCCAGAGATAGATGCCTTCGGCCCGATCGACCAGCGGCCGACGTAGGCGCGACTGGTAGAAGAGATGCGAGGCAGGTCGTTCGTTGGAAGCTGTCGTCTTGAGCATGGCAAATCTCTGTCAGCGAGTGAGATAGTGATTGAGAACATTGGCGGTGACGCGCTCGACCATCGCATCGCCGCGCTTGAGGGCCGCCACCCATTCGCAGCTACCGGCGTGGAACACCTCGCCCTTGCCGCGCGGGAAGTTTACGATCATGCCGCAGCCGCGCTTAACGCGTTCGACGGCCGCAGGGGCAGTGTCGCCGATCAGCGTTTCGGCGACGAATTTTGCGTCGGCATCCGAAAGGAATTGGTCGTCTGCGGGAATGTCGGCGCTTTCTTCCTTCAGCGACGACATACCGAGCGCGAGGATTTCGAGGCCCTCGGGCGCGCCGCTGTCCTCCGTCGGCTCCGGCAGGCCGTTACGGATAATATAGTCGAGGCCATCAACCTCGTAACCAAACGCATGGCCTTCCGAACCGAGGATATCGCCGTAATAGATGCCCGTTCCGGAGAAGGCCCAATGCTCGGGCCGATAGACCGGGAAGCCCCGCGCACCACGCGGGGCGCAACCGCCCCAGCCGACATAAAGGCCGCGGGTGGCGTTGAGCCCAAATGTCGCCGCCCCAGGCCGGCCGATCTCGGCTGCTTCCCAGGAGCCGCTGGTGCGCGTCGGATCTGCCGAGCGATAGGCTGGGTCTTCGGCCCGTGAGCGGTATTTGTAGCAAACCTGGCGCTTGCCGCCGTCTTCGAGGCGCGTCTGCCACATGAAGTTGCCGGCAAAGCGGGCCGCCTTTCCGCCGCGTTCGACATAGTTGTCGACCGCATCGCGCATTTCCCAAGTCCAGTATTCGTCATGGCCGACGAAGACGACGCAATCGTAGCCGTCGAGGATCTCCGGGTTGAAATGAAGCTCGTGCTGGCTGGCGAGATCGACGGCATAACCTTGACGTTCCGCCCAGCGGAAGAAGTGGCTGTCATAGCTCGCCCAGCCGGACGAGGCATATTTCTTGGAATAGCCGTTGGCATAGGCCCATTCCATGTGCGGATAGCGCGGAGCAACCGCCATCGGCGCATAGATTTCTAAAGGCACCCGCGGAGCATCCGGGGGCAGCACGACGAAGCCGCGGCAGAACGGACGTTCGATGCTGACGGTCGTCGCATATTGATCGCGGTTGGGGCCGGTGATGCCCTGATAGTGGTTGGACCCGCCCCAGGTATTGTAGGAGGTCCAGGAGCCGGTGGCAGCAACCTGCAACACGCGGCCCGGCTTGCGACCGGCGAGTGGCCGGACGATGAAGAGGTGATGGCAATGGATCGGCGCGCCATCCCTGCCCTCGGCTCTCAGCGTGATGCGATAGGCGCCTGACGGCCAGTCTTCGGCGATCTTGAATTCGAAGCTCGTTTCCCAGCCGCAGCCGATGACTGAACATTGGTCCGGCGTTTCCTGCCAGCGGGCCGCAAGGCCGTCGCGCTTGAAAACCGTCGTCTCCGTCGCTCCATCGCGCGTAATTTCGAGCGAGAACCGTGAAGCTGAAGAGCTCACTTGTAGCCGCGCGGTGGCACCGGGCGGATAGGCATAGCCATCGGTGTAGCACCAGATCTCACCGCGCTCGCCGTCCATGCCCGGATATTCGTAATAGTGACCGAGCACCGCCTCGCGGCGCTGTTGCGGCGTCAGGCCGAAATCCGGGTAGTGGTTGCTTTTTTCCATCATGGCACCCATCACGCTGCCAGGTATTTCTTGAGGAACGCCCGGGTGCGCTCCTGCGTCGGCTGGCGGAAAATCTCGCTTGGCGCCCCCTGCTCGACGACGACCCCGCCATCCATGAACAGCACGCGATCGGCGACCTCGCCGGCAAAGCGCATTTCGTGGGTGACGATCAGCATGGTCATGTGCTCGGCTGCGAGCTGTTTCATGACGGCGTTGACCTCATCGACCAGTTCCGGGTCGAGTGCCGAGGTGGCCTCGTCGAAGAGCATTACCTTCGGCTGCATGGCGAGCGCCCGGGCGATCGCGACGCGTTGCTTCTGTCCACCGGAAAGCCGCGACGGAAAGGCGTCGACCTTATCCTTGAGCCCCACCTTCGACAGAAGCTCGATGGCGAGTTCACGCGCCGCAGCCTTTCCCATGCCCTTCAGGATGATCGGGCCCATGGTGATGTTCTGTAGCACTGTCAGATGTGGGAACAGATTGAAGTGCTGGAACACCATACCCATCTGCTGGCGCACCGCATTGATGTGCCGTTCGAAGGCTTGGCCTTTCAGGTTCTGGTTGACCTTTACGCCATCGAGCCAGACCTCGCCGCCATTCAGCGTCTCCAGGTGATTGATCGATCTCAAGAGCGTGCTCTTGCCCGACCCGCTCGGGCCGATGATCGCGACAATCTGCCCTCGGGCAACGGAGAGGTCGATGCCCTTCAGGACCTCCAGCGCGCCGTAGTTTTTGCGGGCGCCCTTGACTTCGACCATGGGTTTTAGAGCGGTCATCGGGAGACCTCCACGTTCTTTTCGACCTGGCGCAGACCCGCTTCGAGGACGAGATTGATGATGTAATAGAGGGCGGCAACCGTGATGTAGAATTCGAACGGCCGGAATGTCTCGCTGATCGCGAGCTGCGCTGCGTGCACCAGTTCGGCAATGCCGATGATCGAGACGAGCGAGGATTCCTTCAGGAGCACGATCAGGTTGTTGCCCATGGCTGGAATGGTGTTGCGGATCGCCTGCGGCACGATGAAGTAGCGCAACGTCTGCATCCGGCCAAAGCCAAGGCTGCGGGCCCCCTCCGTTTGCCCGGCATCGACCGCCACGATGCCGGCACGAAGGATATCGGCATTGTAGACGGCGAAGTGCAGGCCAAGGCCGATGATGCCGGCGATCAGTGCCGGTATCTTGAAGCCCAGTTGCCCGAGGCCGTAGTAGATCAGGAACAGCTGCAACAGCAGCGGCGTGCCCATGAACAGCCACATGAAGCCGCGCACCGGAAGGGCGACCGTTTTCGGGGCATAGAGCACGACGAGGGCGAAAACGATGCCGAAGATGAAGCTGATCGCTGCGGCGGAAATGGTCAGAACGACCGTCCACCAGACACCCATCCAGAGGATATCGGCATAGGGTGGAACGACGCTGAAATCGAGACCTTGCATATGGCGCACCTCCCTCAGGCTATGGCGTAGCGTCGATCAAGCAGATCGACGATCCGCGCGACGACATAGACGATAAGCATGTAGAGCACGGCGGCCACGCCGAAGATCTCGAACGGCTTGTAGGTCGAGCCGATGTAGCGCTGCGCGGTGTAGGTGAGTTCGACCACCGAGATCGTCGAGACCAGCGCCGATCCCTTGACGAGCGCCACGGCATTGACGCCGAGCGGGCGGATCATGAGACGCGCGGCTTGCGGCAACACGACCTTGCGCATGGTCTGGAACCGGCTGAAGCCGATCGACCGGGCGGCTTCCGTTTGCCCACGGTCAACCGACAGGATGGCGCCGCGGATGGATTCTGCCATATAGGCGCCGATGTTGAGGCCGAGGCCGATGACGCCGGCCGCGAAGGGCTCCAGATTGATACCGATCTGCGGGCCACCGAAGTAGAGCACGAAAAGCTGGATGAGGCAGGGCGTGCCGCGAAACAAGCTGACATAGGCGGTGCCGAAGGCGCGCAAAGGGAACGAGCGCGACATCTTCGCCGCTGAAATCAGGAACGCAACGACGAGGCCAAGCGCAAGCGCAAGTACCGAGATCTCGATCGTGATCCACGCCGCTTCCACGAAAAACGGGAAGACGCGCTGCACCAGCGAAACGTCCATGGGGAAACTCCGGAAGGCAAACTCATGATCTCCGGCCGCAGCTCATGCGGCGGCCGGAGAGACGGAAGCGTAGGGGATCAGCGGATGTCGCTGCCGACCCATTGCATCGCGATCTTCTCGTAGGAGCCGTCTGCCAGCATGTCCTCGAGTGCCTTCTGCATTGCCGCCTTCAGTTCCGGATTGTTCTTGCGGATGGCGATACCGATCGCGACGCTGCCGCCTTCGATATCAGGCGTTTCGAGACGGCGGACCTTCTCGCCGGTCTCCTTGACGGCAACCATCACCGGGATGTTGTCGACGACGATCGCATCGACGCGGCCGCTCTTCAGTTCCATCAGCAGTTCGGGCAGACCCTTGTAGGTGCGGACATCCCAACCGCCCTGCTCGCGCGCCCATTTCTCATGGGTTTCGCCGAGCGTTACGCCAAGCGTCTTGCCCTTGAGTTCGTCGAGCTTCTGGGCACCAGATGCTTCGCTGACGAAGACGGCGCGGCCGGCATGGTAATAGGGGCCGACGAAGTCGACGACCTTCTCCCGCTCCGGGGTAATCGTCATCGAGCCGACGATGGTGTCGTATTTGTTGGCAAGCAAGCCGGCGATGATGCCGTCCCAGGCCGTCGTTACCAGCGTGCCCTTGACGCCGACGCGCTCGGCAATTGCCTGACCGATCGAGGCGTCGAAGCCGACGACCTGGTTTTCTTCGTTGACGAAATTGAAGGGCGGGTACTGGCCCGACATGGCGATCTTCAGTTCGCCGGCGGACTTGACGTTCTCTAGGTCGTCAGCCCGAGCCGTGACGGCGGAAAAAGTCGCAGCAATGGTGAGCGTCGCGGCCAGCAGGCCGGAGAATAGGGTCTTCATGAAATGTTCCTTGTTCCTCTGGATTGGGGCGCGCCTTCTTGTGCGCTTGGGATTGGCAAGGGGCGCCTTCCGAATTTCATGATTGCTTCTGCTTCAGCATTGCGCAAATAGATAATGGAAATAGAGGGCATAGATTTCAGAAATGATTTCACCGCGATTGGAACGGCTCGTCTGGGAGCTCGACTGGAACCTTCTGCGCACCTTTGTGGTGATTGCCGAAGTGAAAAGCATCACGCGCGCGGCCGAGCGGCTGAACCTCAAGCAACCGAGCGTCAGCAACGCGCTCCGGCGGCTGGAAGATCGTGTTGGTCGCCGCCTCGTCGAGCGCGACGCGACTCGCTTCGATCTCACTGAAGTTGGACAGCTGCTCTATGAGCAGAGTGTCGAGGTCTTCGGCACGATCTCGCAACTGCCGCAACTCGTGCGCGGCGTCAGCGACGACGTCACCGGACATGTTACGATCGCAGTTGCGAGCCACGTGGTCTCACCGCTCTTCGATCGTGCGCTCATGGAGTTTCACCGTAGCTATCCGCGCGCCACGCTGACGATCAACGTCGGGCCGAGCGGCGAGGTGACGCGCCAGGTCCGGGAGAAACGGGCCTCCTTCGGCCTTTGCCTCGTCAGTGTGCGGGATCCGGCGCTCGACTATCTGATGGTCTTCCGGGAGTTTTTCGGCTTCTTCTGCGGCCCGCATCACCGACTGTTCGGCAGGGACGGATTGAAACTTGCCGACCTCAAGGGGGAAACGTCGGTTTCGTTCCACACCGACCATATCGCCGACGCGCTCCGGCCTGTGGCGCTGCTTCGCAGCGAAGCAAAGCTTAACGCCAATGTCGTCGGCGTTTCGTCAAGTCTCGAAGAGGTGCGCCGGATGACGCTCGCGGGTCTCGGCGTCGGCTCGCTGCCGCTGCATGTCGCCCGCCGCGATGTGGCGGACGGGCTTCTGTGGCGCCTGCCGCCCTACGACAATCCGCCCGCCATCGACATCTTCATGCTGACAAACCCGGAGAAAGCGATCAACCGCGCCGAGAAGGCGCTGATCGCCGGCTTGCAGACGCTGATCGCAGAAACGCCGGTTGAAGATCGCGTCTATGCCGATTGATCTGCGCGTGCAGGCTCGTTGCTCGACAGGAGCGCCTCGGCGCGCGCCCGCGCGTCTGGCTCCAACGCAATGGCCGCGCGTGCCTCAAGATCGAAACGTACGGTCGTGGTCCTGTTGACCGCATGCACGATGCCGTCGAGCGTACCGGACATGATCTGCTCGAAGGTGACCGACGAGCGGCCAAGCTTGATGACGCACGACCGGATGGAGATCAGCGCGCCAGCCTTGGTTTCGTGTTTGTACTCGACCTCGGAGCGCACGTCTGCCCACCCCCTGCCCGATTCCGTCTCCACGCCGGCGATGTGGCCGAGAAGCTGGAAGCTCGCATCGTCGAACATTGCGGCGTAGTGGCGCACATTCAAGTGTCCCATCGTGTCGCACATCCAGGGGTGAGCGACGCCGACATAGGTTGTCAAAGCTTGGATGGACATGGTGCCTCGATCGTTGCGTAGGATGGGTTGCCAGACATAGCGGACGCCCGGCGCTTCTGTCCATGGTGATCCGGAACAACGTCACATCGGCGGCCACGCCTATATCGGTTTGGCAAAAAGTGAGAAAAATCCGTGGGTAAGCGCGCCTGTTTTGGTCGGCAGCTAGGCGCGGCTGCGTTGCACTCCTAGATTGGCCGTTTCAGACGTGAGGAGAAATGAGCGTGAAAGTCTATCTCGCTGGCCCGGAAGTTTTTCTGTCCAATGCGGTCGAGATCCAGAAGGAGAAGGCGGCTCTGGCGCGTAGGGCCGGCTTCACGCCGCTGGTGCCGGGCGATCTCGAAATCCCTCCGGCCCCCACCAAACATGAACGTGGCCTAGCAATCTATGCGGTCGACGAGGGCATGATGCTCGCCTCGGATATGATCATCGCCAACCTGACGCCGTTTCGCGGCATCAGTGCCGATGTCGGCACGGTGTTCGAACTCGGCTTCATGTGCGGCCGTGGCAAGCACGTCTATGCCTATACCAACACTTCGCGCAGCTACTACGAACGTATCCTGAATGATTATTACAGAGGCCAAGCTGCACTGCGCCCCGACGGACGCATGGCAGGCGCCGACGGCCTCAGCATCGAAGATTTCGACATGGCCGATAACCTGATGCTGGATGGTGGCATCGTTCGCCGCGAGGGCGCGCTGATCAAACGCGAAGTGCCTGAGGCCGATCGCTTTACCGACCTCGAGGCTTTCAAGGAATGCCTGGCCATCGCCGCAAAGCGGCACTTGTCGTAGTGTTACGGTTGGTCCTGTTGTCCGGCGAGGTGCCTGCCGAATTCGAAGAAATCATCGACCGTGACGGCCCGGTCGCCGAAACTTATATCTCTGATATCGTTGCGGCCAGAAGCGCCGCTCAACCGCATCGATCGATTGGCCGCGCCGAGCGCCATAGAGTTTACCGATCGGGAAATTATCTGCGGAAAAACATCATGCGGCCGCGTTGATTTTCCCGTTCGGGAAAATTAATCTCGACAGAGCACCCAATATGCTGATACTTTCCCGAGCGGTAAAATAATGATGGCAAAACGGGTTAAAACTCCATCTGATATCGGCGCCCTGGTCCGAAGCGCACGCAAGGAGCAAAACTTGCGGCAGGACGAACTCGCCGGCGTTGCTGGCGTCGGGCTCCGGTTCATTGTCGATCTTGAGGCCGGCAAGCCGACAGCACAGATAGGAAAGGTGTTGCAGGTTCTGCAAACGCTCGGCTGTTCGATCGATATTCTGGTTCCTGGTGAACGCAGACAATGATGACAACGGTTCTCAACATCTGATGGGATAGTCGAATTGTCGAGCAATTCACCCAGGATCGGCACGGCGATATCGGCTTCGCCTACGCTGAAGCTTGGCTTGATGATGAAAGCACACTTCCGCTTTCAGCCTCCCTTCCGAAGCGCGCCCCGGATTACAGACTTGGTCGACTCCACCGCTGAAGCGGTAGCGAGAGTATTGGAAGACCTCTCAAACCAATGCATCGATTCCGCTACGATAAATCACTTTGCGGACTTGATCGCGGGCCGCGCCAAACTCGTCAGGTTGTCGATTTAGCCGAACTACGCAGTGCAATCCTAAAAGGCCTTGTTTCACCGCCACCACGAATTCCGAGATCAGATTAACTGCTTGTTACAGCTAACGCTGCGGCAACGCATCCCCGCCCTGTATCTGCACCGTCCGCCCTGCCAGCCCAGCGTTGATAGATCAGCCGCTGCCTTCCACGTACGGATCAGGCACAAAAAATAAGCCACGGCTTTCCGGACGCCAGATCGGAATGCAGTGGCTCGTTTTCAGGTGTGCCACTTTCGTCGCGGACCCGGTCGATTTCGCGAAGCACGCGCGCGGCGGAGTCGCGAAACTGCCGTCCCGCCGTCATCGCTAAGAGCTTTCGCCGAAGTTCAGGTCAAACGCACCCCGCGAGTGTTCAAAGGGCAGCGAAAGTCCTAATCGGAGGCGCAGGGCCAGCCTGTCGGCGTGCTCAGACCTGCCGGCAATTTGGTCGAACTGTCGCCGCAAGTCATATCCACCTGCTCCTGTTCCAGTCCTGTTGCCTCGGACAAATTGACGCCCTCGATCCGCGTCAGAAACATGAAAGCACCATTGAAGTCGATCGGCCCGGTGAAGCTCGTATTGGTGAAATCGGCACGGGAAAGATTGGCGTGCGAGAAGCGGGTCCCCGTCAGTTCCGCCTTATCGAAATTGGCGCGTCCGAGTTCGGCCTTCTCAAAGCTGGTGCCTGTCAACTGCGCGCCGCTAAAGTTGGCGCGCTGCAGTTCGGAATTGACGAAGGAAGCCTTCTCGGCCGAGACGCCTGCAAAGTTGCAGCGATAGGCCTCTATTTTTGCGAAATTCGCACCATTTGCAGTGGCTCCCGCCACGGATGAACGCACGAGCGTTGCCTTCTCTAGGTTGGCGTCCGTTAAGTTCGCGCCCCGCAGATCCGTCAACGTGAAATCAGTGTTGACCAGATTGGCACCCTGAAGATCGCTGCCGCCAAGCATGAGCGCTTTCTTGTTGCAGTCGGTCCAATCCGCGCCGGGTGCCGCCGAGTCCTTGCAACTCGCGGCGTGGCCGACCGCCGGCGCCGCCAGGGCGACAAGGCCAGCCGTGATTGCCGGCGCCAGCAATTTTTTCACCGTGCGAGCCATCCCGTTCAGCGCTTTCCGGCGCAGCACCGTGGACTGGCGCATCGCGCCGCACCCGTGGTCGAGATCGGTTTTGAGGATAGTCATGGCGCCGCTCCGGGACCCGCGGGGTCGAATGGTTTGCATTTCAGATGGCATACACATCCTTTGGATGATCGGCATCACCGGTTGTGCGTGCTTCGCTGGTAAACGTATGACGTTGTTGCCCTTTATGCAAATAACAGAATTGAAAACGCTTCGTTTCAGATAGCGGCTTCCAACAGCCAGTCACGCAGTTTGGCGTGGGGGCTCTCCTCGATAATGGCTGCTGGTGCGAGCAGTTGGTAGACCGTTCCGTCATCGATAAATCCCGCGGGTGCGGCGAGAATGCCGCTATCGATGTCATCACGTACAAGTTGCCAAGGACCGATCGCGACACCGATTCCGGCGACCGCGGCCTGAAGGCTTATGTAGAAATGCTCGAAACTCTGTGAGCGCCGCCCGAGCGTGCGGCAATCGGCGAGCCTTGCCCAGGTTTCCCACGCGTCCGGGCGGCTACGCGACTGGAGGAGTACCGCATCGGCGCGCAGTTCCGGCAGGCGGTGTGCGTCAGGCGGGTCAAAAAAAGATGCAACCTTGTCGACACGGCAGATCGGGCCGGTGCGTTCACGAAACAGCGGGGTCGCATGGACCGCGCCCGTCTGCAGGAAATCGTTTCGCCGGATAGCGAGATCTATGCCGCGCCCCAGTGTTACCGGACCGCCCCCGGCAACGAGATGGACAGGGACATCCGGGTGCCGCCCTTGAAAATCCGGCAATCGCGGGATGAGCCAGCGCATCAGAAGCGTCGGCTCGCAGGAAACTACGAGGGCGGGCCCCCTCGCCTCTTCCCTGATCTCCCGGACGGCCGCCTCGACGAGAGCAAAACCCTCGCGCACGGCGGTCGCGAGCTTGCGGCCGGCGTCCGTCAGGAAGACGCGTCGGCTCCGCCTTTCAAACAGCGCCACGTCCAACTCGTCCTCCACGAGACGGACTGCCCGACTGATCGCGCCATGGGTTAGATGCAACGCCTCCGCAGCGCGGCTGAAGCTTTCGAGCCTCGCCGCCGCCTCGAAGCAGCGAAGCGCTGCCATGGGTGGCAGGCGAACGGCGTTAATCTGTGAGCTAGGCTCACCAATATCGTCAGGATTCATCGTTAGTCGCCGCGCCCTTTGTCGCCTATTGCTTCTGCAACATCGGCGGAACGAGCGAGAAACGCAATGACGGAACTGTTAGCCGTAGTCACCATTACGATCTTGGCTGTCATTAGCCCCGGCCCCGATTTCGCGATGGTCACACGCAACAGTCTTTTGCTGTCCCGACGGGCCGGCGTTTTAACAGCGCTCGGCATCGGCGCAGGTGTCTGCGTTCATGTCGCCTATACCATCCTGGGTGTCGGGCTTCTAATCCGGCAATCGATCCTTCTCTTCAGCATCCTGAAGCTTGGTGGGGCCGCCTACCTGATCTGGCTTGGGTTCAAGATGTTGCGCGCCAAGCCTGCTGGCTTACTGGAAAAGCTCGACGTTCCGGCGCTTTCCGATCTCGGTACCCTGCGCACTGGGTTTTTCACCAATGCGCTCAATCCGAAAACGACGGTCTTTATCGTCAGCCTCTTCATGCAGGTCGTCGAGCCAACGACCCCGGCGCTCACGCAGATCGGCTATGGCGGCTTCATCGCAGCCGCCCATATCGTCTGGTTCGCCTTGGTGGCCTTGTTCTTTTCCTCCGGTGTCGTGCGTATTCGCCTCCTTCGACTGCGGCATTGGATCGATCGCGTCTTCGGCGCCTTGCTGGTGGGTTTCGGCCTTCTGCTGGCCACGACGAGTGTCACCAGACCCTAGCGGCGCCGGAGCTTTGACAGGCGCCTATCTCCTGTCATTGATCAGCCATATGCCTTGCCTGGAACGCAGAAACATGCAATATCCATACAATTATCACGGCTGGATATTGTTACGATGAACGACGACCGCTTGCAGATTTCGTGGAGCCCCACCATTCGCAAGGCTGATGGACCTCTCTATCTCGCGATCGCGGATGCGATTGCCGCGGACATCACCGACGGGCGGCTTGCGGACGGGATGCGACTGCCGCCGCAGCGTGTGCTGGCAGAAGCGCTGGGGATCGACTTCACCACCGTTAGCCGCGCTTACAACGAAGCGAGGCACCGTGGCCTTGTGGAAGGCCGCGTCGGCCAGGGCACCTATGTTAAGGCACGGCGGGCCAAGATCGCCCGTCCGGCGACCAGCGGCATTGTCGACATGAGCATGAATCTGCCACCGTTGTTTGACGATCACGCCCTTTCTGTGCGGCTTTGGGATGACGTGGCAGCGCTTCAGGCTGAGCACGGACTCGACCTTCTGATGCGCTACCAGGCGCCCGCCGGCACACTGCACAACAGAGCCGCCGGCGCCGCCTGGCTGAGACCGCGCCTCGGCGAGGTACAAGTCGAGCGCATGCTGGTCTGCCCTGGCGCGCAAGGCGCGCTGCTTGCCGCGCTCAGCAGTTTGGCCAAGGCAGGCGACACCATATGCGCCGAGGCGATTGCTTACCCGGGTCTTCGAGCACTCGCCGCACATCTCGGCATCACGCTGCTGGGGGTCGCCATCGACGAGAAAGGCCTTATTCCGGAAGCCTTTGAGGAGCTTTGCTCGACGCATACATTAAAGGCCCTTTATTGCAATCCGACGCTTCACAACCCGACGACCGCCACGCTCTCGCTGGAGCGCCGCGAAGCGATCGTCGCCGTCGCCAGACGACATGGCGTGGCGATCATTGAAGATGACGCTTATGGCGCCCTCCCGGTGGCACCGCCGCCCGCGCTTGCTGCGCTGGCGCCGGATCTCGTCTATTATATCGGGGGTCTGGCGAAATGCCTCTCGCCGGCGCTCCGCATCGCTTATCTCGTCGTACCGGATAGCCGCAGTTCGGTCCGGATCGAGGGCGCCATCCGGGCAACCGCCGGTCTGGCTTCGCCCCTCACAGCCGCTATCGCGACCCGCTGGATCGAGGACGGAACGGCCGATGCCGTTCTGGGCGCGATCCGCACCGAAACAGCCGCTCGGCAAAAGATAGCCGCAAACGTCCTTCCCAAAGGTACGGCCGTCAGCGACCCTCATGCCTTTCATGTCTGGTTGCGCCTGCCGCGGCCGTGGACCCGCGGCGAGTTCAGCGGTCGGCTGCAGGCGGCAGGCATCGCGGTCGTTCCGAGTGACGCCTTTGCCGTCGGCCCGGCCCCGGAAGCCGTACGCCTGGGGCTGGGCGCGGCAGCCACACAAGAAGAATTGCGCCGCAGCCTGTTGACCATCGCTGACCTCCTCGGCCAATCCCCCGCGGCATCCAGCCTCGTGGTCTAAGGAAAAGGGCGCTGCTGGCGGGCGAAATTGTCGCAGCAATGTATGCATACAATAAATTGACAATGTATGCTTTCAGGCGCTTAATCCTCTGGACCTGAGGCGGCGTCTGGAACGGCCGGCCGCATAGTCAGGCAACATCGGCGAACATCAGGAAGCGCCGGACGAGACGCCTGAAAGGAACGACTATGTCTTCGGATCACGATTGGCCACCCATCCCACCCATGCAGACCGGTCTGCGCGGCCGTTGCCCGCGCTGCGGACAAGGACACCTCTTCCAAGGGTTCCTGAAGATGCGCAAGGAGTGCGAAGTCTGCGGTCTAGACTATTCCTTCGCAGACCCAGCCGACGGCCCCGCTTTCTTCGTCATCTGCTTTGCCTGTGTGCCAAGCGTGCTTCTTGGCGTCTGGCTTGAGGTTCAGTATAGCGCGCCGCTCTGGGTGCATCTGCTGGTCACCGGCCCGTTCATGCTTTTGACATGTATTCCACCGCTTCGACCCCTGAAGGGATGGCTCGTCTCAAGCCAGTTTTTCTACAAGGCCGAGGAGGGCAAGGTCGTTAGGCGCAGTGCGGACCCTCCGGTTGCGACAACGCAGTAGGCCGCCCGGACCGCGCCTCACGGCGAGAAAATGGCTACCGGTGGCCGATAGTGCGGCGACCGTCTTCATGTGGCGGCGCGCCTTATCAGGCGGCAGATCCCGTCCACCCGCATCCGCCAGGAGAGCCCATCACCTGTTCGATACAGGCCAGCACTGGTCGAACAGAACGTTCTCCTTGGCATCCGCTTCGGGGCCAAGCCAAGTCAACACGCCGAACTCGTCCCCAATCCGCCAACGGTAACTGCCTCCGTCACCGCGCGCAGACATAGCCTGCGCACCGGAAACGACTTCAACAACGACCTCGACAAGTGGCGCGTTGGCTACGCTCGACTACGCGATCACCGAAGGTCTGGCGGCCCGTATATCGGTTCCGTACAACCAGGAAGACCTGACGGCTACGACCGACCGCGACTACGTTTCGGGCTTCGTCCGCCTGCAGCGTAACTTCTAATCCGACATCGGATGAAAAGGCCCGCAACCTCTATCGAGGGTGCGGGCTTTCTTATTGCCAGCGAAATACGTTAGCCGCCGAATCCGGCGCTGATCAATTGGCTGGGGTTGGTTCGCCCAGCGAAAGCATCAGACGGTTCGCCCAGTTGAAGAAGGCGGCGCCGTGGATCACATCGGCGATCTCCAACTCATCAAGGCCGGCCGCAGCCAGCCGTGCGACATGGTCATCGCCGAAGGCGGGCGGTGTCGCAGTCAGCGCGACTGAGGCGGCAACGATCGCATTCCATCGCTCGCCAAGGTCGGCGCCGATCCCCTCATCCAACAGCTTTTGCACATCGTCGCCTCGTTTCGAATGATGAGACGCGAAGCGCGAATGGACCGACGCGCAGAAGATGCAGCCGTTTGACCGTGAGGCGGCCGTGGCCGCGAGTTCGCGCTCCGCGCGTGGCAAGCCCGTACGGGTATTGTAAAAGATGTCCTTGTCCGTCTTCGTACGTGCCTCCAGTACCTCCGGATCGCGTACCAGCAGACGAAAGTAGGGAGACTTTGCGCGCGCTGCCTCGACAAGCCCGCGGAAATGTCGATCGGTCAGATCGTCCTCGGCCAAGGGCTGGAGCCACGGCGTCCAGCCGATCTCGGCTTGAGTGAAGGTTACGGGAGGATTTTCTACGCCCGGTATGATGGCAAGTTCAGTCATTGTCGCGGTTCCTCTCGATGTCTTATGCGGCGGCACGCTTCGATGCGGCGGAAAGCAGGCTGAGCCCGGCGATCACCCGGATCTGGAACGCGACAAACGAGACGAGTTGCGACAGCGTGACGATGCCATCGGTCGTCCAGCCGGCGTCGAGCAGCGCCTGCAACGCTTGCGAACTGGCCTCGCGTGGGCGGAAGACGAGCAGATGGGCATGTTCCAGCGCCGCTGAGAGCTTTTCGCCGAGCACGTCGCGGTTTGGGTCCGAGACGCGATAAAGCAGACCTGCCTTGTTCTCGACGCGCAACGGCCCCTTGGGGTAATCGCCGTAGGGACCCGTCGCCTGCCCCGCCCCAATCTCCGCCTTCAACACCTCGACAAGCCACCGGTCCGTACCGCTTTCCTCCAGGGGGTTGACGTAGAATTCATAGATATCCGGCTGACGGTGAAGTCCGGCGATGAAGCTCGCAATTGTCTGCCGCTCCTCCAGGGAGACTTCGCCGGGTGCCTTGGGTCGAAAAAGCGCGAGATAGCTTTGCTGCGCCTGTTCTCGCGTTTCCGGTCGTTGGGCGCGTATGCGGTCGAGGCTCGATCCCGGGGTGATGCCGGCGAGCAGATCGATGATGTCTGGCGACACTTGGGTCATGGCTTTGTCTCCTCTACTGGGTGAAATCGGTGCTCAGTCTCAACCGACGGCACCAAAGCGGCGCGCGTGGAGCTTCTCCTGCGGCGACCAGCCGAGCGCCGGCGCGACCTTGGTCGCGATCAATTCGATCGAACGCAGGATCAAAGGGTGCGGCGGATCGACGGAGTGAACCTGAAACACGAGGTCGGTCACGCGCTCCAGGGTCTCGTCGCGGCTGAGGCTTTCGATGACGTCGTCCACCGATCCGACATGGACGTCGAATGCGGCGATCAGATCGGCAAGGGAGTTGCCGGCAACCTTGTGACCGGCGGCGATCAAGCGCTCTGCACCGCGGTTCAGCCCGATCTCCGCCAGGCGCAGCGCTTCAGCACGGCTATCGGCGACAAACAGGCTACGGGACCCGAGAATGCGGGGCGCGCGACCGAAGGGAAGCGCATGCAGATAGGCGTCGATGATCGGGTTCTGTAGTTCCGCCAACGAGGCGTTCGGTTTGTCCTGCGACCGCGGCTGCGTGCGCGACAGCATCAGACCGTCGCCAGCGCGACCGGCACGCTCGCCGCCAGCGACCGAGAAGGTTGCCTGCCAGATGCGATCAAGCAGTTGCGGCGCTGCGGGATAGAGACGATCCCCGCCGGCAAGCGCTCGGCCGGCCCAGGCATCGAGCACGGTTTGGAGATGCCGACCGAAGACCACACCACGCTCCGCGCTCTCAAGGCCGAAGGCGGTAAAGGACGACGGCGTTCCGCCTGTGCCGAATCCGACCTCTAGGCGGCCCCCGGAAAGCAAATCGAAAACCGCCGCATCTTCCGCCACCCGGATCGGGTTTTCGAGCGGCAAGGTGATGACACCCGTGCCGAGGCGGATGCGCGTCGTCTCGGCTGCTACATGAGCGAGGAAAACCAACGGGGCCGGCAAGCCGCCTTCATCCGCATGGAAATGATGCTGGGCCACCCAGGCCGTATCGAAGCCGAAGCGCTCGGCGGTCACGATCTGCTCCTTGGCGTAGTAATAACGGGTGCCGGCGGGAACGTCGTCGAGCAGGCGTGTGAAAAAGCCAAGGCGCTTGCGTGGGGTGGTCTGTGTCATGGATCAGTCCTGTTCATAATTCCCGCCACATCAGGCAGCGGCCCGGGGGCTTTGCCCGGGAATGGCGTTGATCAACTCGCGGGTGTAGTCGCTGCTGGGATGTTCGAAGACATCAGAAACCACCCCACCATCGACGAGGCGCCCATCCCTCAGGACGGAAACGGTGTCGGAGATCTGGCGCACAACAGCGAGGTCGTGGGACACGAAGAGGTAGGTCAGGCCGAGATCGCTCTGCAGTTCCTGGAGCAGGGCGAGAATGCGCGCCTGGACGCTCACATCCAGAGCGGATACCGCCTCGTCCAGCACCAGAACCTGAGGATCGAGCACAAGTGCTCTGGCGATCGCGACCCGCTGGCGCTGACCACCGGAAAGTGCGTGCGGTCGTCGCGAAAACGCGTCTTCGGGCAGCCCGACCCGGGAGAGGATCGCCCTCGCCTTCTCCTCGCGATCGCTGCGCTTGAGCCGGCTGAAATTGATCAGCGGCTCTGCCACGATTTGCAGGATGCTTTGGCGTGGGTCGAGCGATCCGTAGGGGTTTTGGTATACGAGCTGGATCTTGCGCCGGAACTGCCGGAGATCCTCCCCGACAAGACGGGAGAGATCTGTTCCGTCGATTTCGATACGCCCAGCGGTCGGTTTTTCGAAGCCAACGATACTTCTGATGGTCGTCGTCTTTCCCGAACCGGACTCACCAACGATCGCATGGGTCGACCCGCGACGGACACGAAAGCTCAGATCGTCGACCGCGCGAAACCGGCTTTTGCCCTCGCCCGCAAATTCGCGAACAAGACCGTCGACGACGACAATATCGTCGTGAGCGCCTGATTCTGCCGAACTGGCCGCCGGCCTGGACACGGGGCTTGCGAAAGACGGTGCAGCCGCAAGTAGTTGTCGTGTGTAAGGGCTGCGCGGGGCGGCGAGAACGACGCTGGCTGCGCCTTGTTCCTGAATTCGCCCGTCCTTGAGAACGACGATGCGATCAGCGCGGTCGGCGGCAACGCCGAGATCGTGGGTCACCAGAAGCACGGCGGTACCGTACTCGGCTCGCAATTCATCGATGAGATCGAGAATGCGTTTCTGCACCGTGACGTCGAGCGCACTCGTCGGCTCATCGGCGATGATCAACTGCGGTTTCAGGGCGATGGCGATCGCGATCAGCACGCGCTGGCGCATGCCGCCTGAAAGCTCGTGCGGATATTGCCGCGCCCGCAATGCCGGCTCGCTCAGGCCCACACGGGCAAGCAGGGAAATGACGCGATCGTCGATCTCGTCAGGGCGCAGCGCACCGTGGATCCGGAAGATCTCGCCCACCTGCGCGCCGATGGTCTTGACCGGATTGAGAGAGTTTCCCGGATCCTGTGGCACGAGGCTGATCCTGGCGCCACGCACCGTTTCCAGTTGCCGATCGGTCCATCGGGCAATGTCCGTCCCGTTGAGCTTGATGCTGCCGCGTTCGACGCGACCGTTCGCGGCAAGCAATCCGATGATCGACTGCGCTGTCGTCGTCTTGCCGGAGCCGGATTCGCCAACCAGGGCAACGACTTCACCAGGATTGATACTGAAGGAAACATCGTGGACGGCGCGTCGTTCCGCAGTCCCATCACCATAGGCTATGCATAGTCCCTCGACTTCGATAACGGGCGGCACCTGTTTGGGGATCACGGTCATGCTGGGGCCTTTCCGAAGGATTGGCTGACCCGATTGGCAGCCAATACGACGAGAACAACCACGACGCCGGGAGCCGTCGTCAGCCACCAGGCCGTCGAGATGTAGTTGCGGCCTTCTGCGATCAGCAGGCCCCATTCGGGCGTCGGCGGTGGCGCGCCATAGCCGAGAAATCCGAGTGTCGAGATCTGCAGGACCGCCGAGCCGAACTGCAGCGATGCGAAGGCGAGAACCGACGTCAGCGAGTTTGGCAGGATGTGCCGCCAAAGCACCGATACAAACGTGCCGCCGCTGCCGAAGGCCGCCTCGACATAATCGCTGCGCCGCACGCGAACAACTTCGGCCCGCGCCAGCCGGGCGAAACCGGCGACCGAAGTCACACCTACGGCGATGGCTGCGTTCACCGTGCCAAAGCCGAGCAGGATGATGATGCTGAGCGAAAGCAGCAGTGGCGGGATCGACAGGAAAACGTCGACAAGCCGCATGATCGCATCGTCAAATCGACGCCGGGCGGAGCCGGCGACCACGCCGAGCCCGGTGCCTACGACAAGGCCGAGGCCAACGGCAACAAAGGCACCCGTGAGCGAATGCACGGCTCCATGGACGATGCGTGCGTAGAGGTCGCGTCCGAGAGCATCGGTCCCGAGCAGATGTTCTGCGCTGGGGCGCTTCAACTGCGCGCCACCCACACCCTCGAGCGGGTGGTAGCCTGTGAAGAGCGAGGGGGCGACCGCCCAGAGGAAAGCCGTCGCCAGGATGAACCAGGACAAGGCCAGTCCCGGAGGCACGCGGCGTAGCGTTGAGGCCATGCGAGAGCGCCGCCCTTCAGTCTGCCGCCTTGCATCCGCAGCAATGTCGTCGTGAAGCGTATCGACGGTGGTCATGGGGCAGCTCCGACTTTTGTCCTGAGGCGCGGATCGAGCACGGGGTAGAGCAGATCCACGGCAAGATTGATGATCACGAAGGCGAGCGCCGAGAGCACGACGATGGCCTGGAGGACGGCAGCATCCTGGCTGCCGACGGCCCGTTCGGTAAGGCCGCCGATGCCGTTGAGCCCGAAGACGGTTTCGGTCACCACGGCCCCGGCGATCAGTTCACCGAAGAGCACGCCCGCAATGGTCAGTGTCGGGAGGAGCGCATTCTTCGCCACATGCCGCCAGAGAATCCACTGGCGGTTGGCGCCTTTGGCACGGGCGACGCCGACGAAGGGCCGCGTCATTACCTCGTCGATGTTGCGCACAAGCACCTGGGCGAGCGGCGCAGAAATCGGCACCGCGAGCGTGAAGACGGGCAGGATCAGTTCCTGCCAGGGCCCGGGATTGATGACCGGAACGAGCTTCAAGCGGAATGAAAAGATCTGGATCAGCATAATCCCAAGCCAAAAGGTGGGGATCGAGATGAAGAGCGAAGGAACCGATTGCAGCGCGCCGCGCAGCCAGGTGAACGGCGTCAAGCTGGAGAGGAAGGCGATGAGGATCGCCAGCACGGAGGCAAGGAGGAAGCCAAGCGTGGCAAGCTTCAACGTTGCCGGCAGATGGGCTGCGAGCAAGCTGCTGACCGGAACACCCGCCTGAACGGAGTAACCGAAGCTGCCGGTCAGGAATTTGCCGATCGTCTGCACGTACTGAACGAGTACGGGGCTGTCGCCGGCATAGGACGCACGGATTTCGGCGACCTGTTGCGCGGTTAACCCCAGATCGGGGTTCTGGAACTTGATGAGGATTGCGTCGCCGGGCATCGCCTGCAGCAGCACGAAGGAGATCGTGAATGCGGCCCACAGGACGAAGAGCGCCTGTCCGACGCGATTGAGCAAATAGGCGGACATGATCCAATCCTCTGCACGCGAATTTCGGGGAGTGGCGGCCACCGCAAGCGCAGTGGCCGCGTGTCGATCAATGCTCGGCGAGCCAGGTGCTGTAGAAGCTCGGACGACCGACCGCCTCGAAGGCGACGCCCTGGACGTAAGGGGCGCCGGCGTAGGCCTGCGGCTCCTCGAAGATCGGGATCGCATAGGCCTGGTCCACGACGTAGTCCTGGATCTCGCCGGCGATCGCGAGGCGCTTTGCGCGGTCCGGCTCGGAGGCCAGGGAGTCGAGCAGGCCGTTCAGCTTGTCGTCGACGAAGCTCTGGACCTTGTCGCTGAGACCTCCCTTCTGACGCAGCACGTCGCGGTTCTTCGGATAGTACTGGCTCTTGATCACATCGGGATCGGCGCGACCGACCATCGCCGGAGAGACGGGCGTCTTCAGGGGATCGAGATCGTCGACCGTCCTGCTACCACTATCGCCGGCAAGCACGTTGAGCTTCACCCCAACCTTGCCCCATTGCTGGGCGACCAGTTGCAGCGTCTCCTTGTTCTGCGGTTGCGGCAGGGATTCGTAAGCGGTCAGCACAAGATCCTTGCCATCCTTCTGGCGCAGGCCGTGGGATCCGACCGACCAGCCGGCCTCGTCGAGCAGCGCCTTGGCTTTATCGGGATCGAAAGCGAGCTTTGCCGAGATATCCTTGTAGCCGAGCGCGGAGGACGCGATGATCGAGGTCGCCTGCGGATAGTTGGCAGAAAACAGCGTCGTGACGATTTCCTTGGCATCGGTCGCGTGCAGCAGTGCCTGGCGCACCTTCACATCAGCCACGAGCGGATTGTCCGGCCGGAAAACGACGCTGTTGTTCACGCCGCGTGTCGATGGTGCATAGATCTGGTAGTCCTGCGCCTCGACTTGGCTCTCGTCATAGGCCTGGACCTGACGGATGAAATCCGCCTGGCCCGCAAGCAGGGCACCGATGCGCACGCTGTCTTCGCCGGTGATGATATAGGTGATGCCATCGAGATAGGCGCGGCCCTGGTGCTCGAGTTTCGCGGGACCCCAAACATAGTCTTCGCGCGCCTTTAGGTTCAGCTCCTTGCCGATCGTCTCGCTCTCGACCACGAAGGGGCCGGAGCCGATGATCTTGGTCGCATCGCCAAGTTCTTCGAAGGGGAGCGAAAGGGTGCTGGCGGCGACAAGCCCGGAGCCGATGACCGATGTTCCTTGCAGGAAACCCGGCGAAGGTCGCTTGAAATAGAATTTGACGGTCAGCGGGTCGATGACTTCGCTGCGCTCATAGTTGTTGATGACTTCGGAAACGGGGTACTTCAGTGCTTTGTTGCCAAGACCGAACACGTCGTAATTCTTGGCAACGGCCGCCGCGTCGAGTGGCGTGCCGTCGGAGAAGGTGACGCCCGGACGGATCTTGAACGTGTATTCGGTCGCATCCGCGTTGACCGTCCAGGATTCGGCGATCCAAGGTTCGATCTCAAGCGTCTTTGGGTTCTGATAGGTCAGCTTGTCGGTGATCTGATTGAGGATACCGCCGTTCGGATAGAAGCCGCCTGCCGGGGGATAGAGATTGGTATGGGCTTGCTGCTCCAGATAGATCAGCGTCCCGCCTTTTACCGGCTCCGCGCCTTCGGCGTGGGCACCCACGTGGGTCAGGCCGGTCGCCGCCAGCGTCGCGAGGGTGAGCGCAAGCCGTTTCAGTTTCATCGTCATGAGAGCCTTCCTTCGAAAATCCGAAGGCTATGGTACGACTGCCAGCGTCATTATCAATTAAATCTAGGAAATTAATATGCTATATGTTTCGACGGATGGGAAAGAAGCATCTCGCTCGCAGGCAAGGCTGAGATAATTGTCCCCGACGTGCAAATTCACGTCGATCTCGACATGCTCCGAGCATCTCGTCTTTGTGGAAAAGCCGCCCCTGCGCCGACACGCCACACACGCGACATGGACACGTGCTTGATTGCGGCCGGCATTGACAAGCCTGTCATTATCCGTTGAAAAAACTCGGCAATTCCTTTGAACCTCCCAGGGATCGAAAAGCATCATGGAAAGTAACAAAGTCCTCGTCGTCGGCGGTGCCGGCTATATCGGCTCGCACACCTGCCTCGAACTTGCCAACAAGGGGTTCGAACCCGTCGTCTATGACAACCTGTCGAACGGTCACGAGGAATTCGTCAAATGGGGCGTGCTCGAAAAGGGTGATATCCGTGATCGCCAGCGGCTCGACGAGGTCCTCGCCCGCCACAAGCCGCGCGCCATCCTGCATTTTGCCGCGATGATCGAGGTCGGTGAATCAGTCAAGGATCCGGTCTCCTTCTACGACAACAACGTCATCGGCACCCTCACCCTGCTTTCGGCCGCGCTCGCCGCCGGCGTCGAGGCCTTCGTCTTCTCATCGACCTGCGCCACCTACGGCCTGCCGGAAAGCGTGCCGATCGACGAGCAGCACCGCCAGGCGCCGATCAACCCCTACGGCCGGACAAAATGGGTGTGCGAGCAGGCGCTGAAGGACTATGGCCAGTACAAGGGTCTTCGTTCGGTGATCCTTCGCTACTTCAACGCCGCGGGCGCCGATCCGGAAGGCCGCATCGGCGAGTGGCACGAGCCCGAGACGCACGCGATCCCGCTTGCGATCGACGCTGCCCTTGGCCGCCGGCAAAGCTTCAAGATCTTCGGCACGGACTACGACACGCGCGACGGCACCTGCGTGCGCGACTACATCCATGTGCTTGATCTGGCCGACGCGCATGTGCGCGCTGTCGAATATCTGCTTGCCGGCGGCGACAGCGTCGAGCTCAATCTCGGCACGGGTACGGGCACGACCGTCAAGGAGCTCTTGACGGCGATTGCCGACGTCTCCGGCCGCGAGTTCAATATCGACCGGGTCGAACGTCGCGAGGGCGATTCCACGACGCTCGTCGCCAACAACGACAAGGCACGCGACATTCTCGGCTGGGTCCCGCAATACGATCTGTCGGATATCACCCGCACCGCCTGGAACTGGCATTCGCGTCGCAACCAGGGCGCCTGATGAATTGCTGAATCGGTGCGGCGTTTCAGGCGCCGCACCGAAAAGACTTACGCCGCCTGCCGCAACGGCCTCGGTACGATACGCGAGCGCAAACGTCGCGTCAGCGGCTTTTCGAGAAGCAGATAGGCGGCAACGCCCAATGCAGTTCCCGATACGACGGCGAGGAACGCCGATAGAGCGAGGTCGACACCCGCCCTGGCACAGATCTTCACCACAACCGATATGGCGAAGGTGTGCCAGAGATAGATGGAATAGGACGCATCGCCGAGAAGCATCGGCAATCCACGCGGGCGAAACCAGCCACGACTTTCGAGCGCCAAGGTGCCGACGACAAGCATGACGGCCAAGGGCCCGAGCACGAATTCGTCGAAAGGCAAACGAAACACGGCCAGCGCCGAAAAACCTGAAAACGCGATTGCGACGAGCACTAGGCCGGCATTGCTTCCCGGTACCCTGCCCCGCAGCCACAGTTCGGCAATGATCATACCGGCCACGAATTCGAGGATGATCGGCCGCGTATAGGTGGCCAACAGCGCAATGTCGCTGTCGATGGCAAAACCCAAGCCGACCAGCAGCAGGAAGCATGTGGTGATCGCCAGCAATCGACGCGACCGGGGCAGCAAGAGGGTCAAGGCGAAGACGGCGTAGAAGAACATCTCGTAGTTCAATGTCCAGCCCTGGACGAGAACCGGCCACACCTCGCCGGTGCTTGGAGAGGCCATTGGGACAAACAAGAGCGACGCCACCACGTGGCTGGGGCTGAGAACGAGATTGGGGAAAAGTCCGGCAAGGCCGCCAAGAACCATGACGGCTGTCGCCAGCCAATAGACCGGCGCGATCCTTTGAACGCGGTCACGCAGGAAAGAGATCGGCGACATTGGCTTGCGCTCGCTGATCACCCACATGATGAAACCGCTGATGACAAAGAAGATGTCGACGCCGGCAGCGCCGATCGCGAAATAATGCCCGGTGCGCTCGGCCGCATGAAAGACGACGACGCCGAGCGCTGCAACGGCACGCAGGTACTGGATCCCGTAGATTGTGGTCATCGCGCCCCCGTTGGTCCGATCCATCAGCACCTCAGCTGCGGCATGCCCTGCGGCACGATCCGCGCTCTGCGAACCTCAGCCGAGCGCGCATCCGGTCGGGGTTGCGACAAGGTCAGTTTGCCGGCGGCGAAATAGAGCAGGAACGACCCGACATGGTAGGGGTTCATGATGTCGATCTCGACGAAAGAGCGCACCAGCAGCAACATCGCGATACCGAAGAGCACCGAGGACTGGGTATCGTGGTCCTCCGTCAAGAGGCGCTTGATATGGCCGAGAACGGTCGTCAGCAGAATGCCCGATAGCAGGACAAGCCCGATTGCACCTGTTTCCACGATCGCCTCGATGAAGGTGTTGTGGAAATGGAAGCCCGAGCGCGTCGAGATGAAGAATTCTTCCCAGAGGCGTTCGGCCTCAGAGAAGCCCTGAACCCAATAGGCCTGATAACCGACGCCGACCACCGGCGATGCCATGGCCGCTTCGATGCCCTGCTGCCACAGATAGGTGCGCCCGGTCAGCGTCGAATCCTTGCCGAAAAGGCCAAGCACCAGATCGACGCCGCCGCCGTAGATGCCCGCGACAGCAACCAACGCCCCACAGATGACAGCTGCAAGAAACAGACCCTTGCGGTGGCCGGGCGAGAGCAGACCGACGACGCGCATGCCAAGCCAGAGCCCGATGATTACGGCGGTGGTCAATACGGATGTGGCCGATTGCGAAGCGAGCAGCGAATAGGCCGCAAGCAGCCCGAGCGCGCCGGATGCCAGCAGCCACAAGCGCCGCTCCCCAAGAGCGACAGGCGCAATGAAAGCGAAGTAGATGCCGAGCGAGGCGTAGAAACCCAGCTGGTTCTTCGAGGCGAAGGCGCCGACGAAGCTGTATGTGCCGTCGAGCGGATCGAGATGGTAGACACCAAAAAGCAGGGAATAGACGAGCACGATCCCGATGCCCGCGATCGCACCGCGCGTTAGCGTTCTGATGTCGATGAGCCTCATGGCGATCAGGGCGCAAACGACATGCGACAGATATTGGATCCCGGTGCGGGCCGTCATCGAGGGTGCTGCCGACCAGAAGACCGACAGACAGGCAAAGACGGCAAAGCCGAGGATCCACAGACGCCTGCCGTAGTTGCCGAGCACTCGACGGTAATCGACAAGCACCAGCGGCAGCCACAGTCCGTAGTAAAGCAGGATCGACGCCTGCCCGAAGCGAGACGAATAGGCGAAGACGAAGAACGACAGCGCAATCGCAACGGTGCCATAGGCACCATTGCGGTCAGGCGATATCAAGCTCGACTTCGCAATTCTCACGGTCGATCCTACTGCGTCGCGAGGTTGGCTTGAACCTTGATCACGTCGCCCGGCAACACCGGCGTGTTTTCATCGGCAGTGATCTCGGTCGGCTTGCCGTCACGCTCGCGGATGATCGAATAGGCGATGACGGCGTCTGCCGTATTGTCCTTCGATTGTGCCGCTTCCGCCGATTGCAGCAGTGCTTCGGCCATCAGGTCGCGGCTGGTGCCGAGCTTGATCTGCAGCGTGTCGAGTTCCGCTTCGGTGTTCTGGAGATCCTGCGCCAGCTGCGCATCCCAATCGTTGCGAAGATTGGTTTCGTCCTGCGCCGCCTTGCTGACATCCTGCTTCGCCTTGAGCGAGGCCGTGTCGATGTCGAGCAACGCAGATTGCAGTTCGGCGACCCGTTGCTCCAGCGAGAGCTTGCGCTGGCTGAGCGCCAGCCCCTTTTCGGCCAGGCTCTCGACCTTCTCGCGGTCCTCCGCCGCGAGCTCCATCTGGCGGTTCTGCGTTTCCGACTTCTTTGCCAGCGACTGGATTTCGCTTTCCAGCAATGCCTTCAAGTCGGCGAGCGACTTCAGTTGCAGCTTCTGCCTCCTGTCGCGCGAGCTCATCAGGGCCGTCTCGTTTGCAAGAAGCTTGTCGATGCCGGGTACGCCCTGGAGGTCCTTCGGCAATTCGATGCCCTGCTTGTCGGCAATCTCGGCCTGAAGCCGGGCACGCCGGATCAGCAGCCGGTTGCGTTCGGCCGTCTGCACGCTCGAATCGCCGTGAGCGTTGATATAGTCGCGGGCGAAACGTTGCCCGCTTTCGGAGCGACGCAATCCGCCGCCGAGGCTTATCGCTTTCAGCACCGTCAGATTGGGTGCGAAGGGATATTCGCCAGGCTTTTCGACTTCGCCCGAAAGATAAAGCGGGCGGTATTGTGCAAGTTCGACGGAGGCGGACGGGCGATCGCGCAGACCGAACAGGGTCTGCATCTTCTCGCCGATCGCTTCTCCGACCTCGGTGGTCGTCTTGCCGGCAGCCGGCAGATCGCCGATGAACGGTAACGACAGCGCGCCGGACGGCCCGACGGTGTATTCGCCAGTGACAACCGACCAATCGCGCACAGCGCCTTCGGCGGTTTGCCACTCGGCGACGCGAATCTTGAGCTTGTCCATGGTGCCAAGCTGATATTCCTCGGCGCCGGCTTGAGTGGCGCCGAGGACCACCGCGGCAACCAGGACCGTGTGGTAAAGGAAACGAGACACGTTGCGGGAAATCCAGGACTTCCCTGACGGAGCGTGTTTGTTCATATGAGGTTCCCGTTAAAAGACGCCGATCCCGCGGCCGACCTATCGGTCGTGCGGGTGCGAGGGCGCTGATCCGTCAGTAGCTGCCGCGTGAGAAGCAAACGGCCGGAATGGTCTTCGCGACGATGGAGAAGTCGCGCAGCAAGGACCAATTCTGGACATAATGGGTATCGAACGCGACGCGTGCCGCGTAGGAAACGTCGTTGCGTCCGCTGATCTGCCACAGGCCGGTAAGACCGGGGCGCGATTGCAGGTAGTAGACAGCAGCTTGGTCGTAGAGCTCCAGCTCATCCTGCACCACCGGCCGCGGGCCGACGATGCTCATTTCACCGCGGACGATGTTGATCAGCTGCGGCAGTTCGTCGAGGCTCAGCTTGCGCAAAACGCTGCCGACGACGGTGACCCTGGGGTCATCCTGCAGCTTGCGCGTCGCGCGCCACTCCTCATAGGCCGCAGGATTGCTTCTAAGATACTCTTGCAGAATCCGATCACCGTCCGGCCGCATTGTGCGGAACTTCAGGCAACGGAAAGACTTCCCGTTATGACCGATACGGCGATGGCCATAAAAGATGCTGCCGCCGTCGGAAAACTTGACGAGCGCAACCAGCATCAAAAAGAGCGGGCTCAGAAAGACGAGCGCCAGTGAAGCGGCAAAGATATCGAAGCCTCGCTTCGAAATGCCACCCACGGGCGGGAGCGCTGCAGTCTCTGCGGCACTGAAAAACGGCGAACTGGCCGATCGGGTCGCAGACTTCATAGAGATAACTCCATTTAGGTTGGCGATTGGTCGGTCCCTCGAAAGGGGGCGCTCTTATTCAAGAAAGAGTGTGTGGTGAGAATTTGTCTTTTGAGGGCGAAATAATGGCGGGTACCCGGTGGGCGCCTAAATGACGAATATCACTGATTTCTGATATGTAATATTTCCATCCAGCCAGCCGATATATTATGAGACGGTAAAGTCTTACGTTCGGAGCTTTCGTGTATTGTATTGTTGGCGCGCAACTACGTTTCCGTAAAACGAATATATCTTTGTATCTGTTATGTTTGCGTTCACCTGCAAGCACGTGTCTTGGCGCCGATGAAAATTGACAGGCGCCAGTCTTTCCAATGAAATGCTGCAATGCGGCAAGATTTTGCGCTGCACGCGCGGCGGGACACCAAAAGTTAATTTCGTAACAAAAGGTGATCGCAATCGTTGCCCAAACAGCAACCAGCGGGCGGTGCGGTCACGACAAGACGCCGGATGGTGGAGGAATTGCCTTTGGATTGCCATGGAGTCGCAACGGTCGAACCGATGCGGCATCGAAAAACGGCCAGATTGATTCGAATGCTCTAAACGCGACATAAAGACTTTGGAGGCACAGTGGCAGCAGGGTGCGGGCTTTTGGCGGTTGAAGCGAAAGGGCGCTGCCAATATATTGGAATCCTGAGGAGGAAAGGCCGAACTCCGATGACGACATCGACGACAGAACCGAGCGCGAGGTAGCGCTATGTACGCACCGCGCGTTCTTGTGAGCATGCTCGGCGCCCTGGCCGTGTTTGCGATCGTTACCTATTTCCTAAACGGCTCACTGGCGTCGACGCTTATCCAGACCGTCATATGCGCCGTCCTGATGCAGGTCGGCTATTTCTTCGCCGTGCTTTACCTGGTGTGGAAGAAGGCGCGGGAGAAGGAAAGACAGGCCGCCGAGATGGCGCAATTGGCCGGCGACGACAAGTCGGCCGCCAAGACCGCGCCGCGCCGCCTCCATCGACCCGGCCACTTTAATCGCTGATCAAGGCTGGTCTCCGCGCTCGGCGGGCCACACGGCGGTACTCGAGAAAATCTCAGATTTGACGCGTTTGCGACACGATCGCCCTGCATGGTTCGGCCGTTGCCACCCTGGCGACGTCGTGTGGCTGCGGCTAACCCAAGAAGCGGAGCCGCGCTGGAACCGAAATACCGCAGCGCTCGCAAAGACAAGCGCGCTGCCCGTTAGACACGATGCTGGAGGCCCTCATGACCACAGACGTCTGCGTCATCATCGCCGCAAAGAATGCCGAAGCAACCATTGCCCGAGCCGTTGCATCGGCCCTGGCAGAACCGGAAAGCGCCGAGGTGGTAGTGATCGACGATGGCTCGACGGATGACACCGAGGCGGCCGCGCGCTCTGCCGACGATCTGAGCGGGCGCCTGACGATCGTCCGCTTTGAAAGCAATCGTGGGCCTTCGGCCGCCCGCAACCATGCCATTTCGATCAGCCATTCACCGGTGCTTGCTATCCTCGACGCGGACGATTTCTTCCTGCCGGGTCGTCTCGGTCGGCTGCTTGCGGAAGACGATTGGGACTTTATTGCCGACAACATCGCCTTCATCGACGAGGCCGCAGCGACCGACGTCGCCCAGAAGATCGATGAGTTCCAACCGCAGCCCCGCCTGCTCAGCCTGATCGACTTCGTTGAAGGCAACATCTCCCGGCGCGGCGTGAAGCGCGGCGAGGTCGGGTTTTTAAAGCCGCTGATGCGCCGCCACTTCCTGGAGGGCCACGCCATCCGCTACCGGGAAACGCTTCGATTAGGCGAGGATTACGATCTCTATCTCCGCGCCCTGGCAAAGGGCGCGCGCTACAAGGTTATCCGCAGTTGTGGTTATGCGGCCACCGTCCGCAGCAATTCGTTGAGCGGCAGCCACCGCACCGACGATCTCAAGCGCCTCTACGAGGCCGACCGGATTATCCTGGCCGCAAACACATTGGAGAGCGAGGCTGCGGCCGCCATCCGAAGGCATGAGCGGCATATCAAGGACCGTTATCAGCACCGGCACTTTCTCGATCTGAAGAGAGAACGCGGCGCGGCGGCCGCGATAGGCTACCTCCTGCGTGAACCCGATGCCGTTCCTGCGGTCACGGCCGGCATCCTTGCCGACAAGACCGAGCGGTTCAAACGGCCTCACTCGGATGCGCCGGCCGCGCTCGGTGGTTCCGGTGGGTTGCGTTACCTGCTTTCCCCCACTGCGGACGGTCGCCAATAGTCATTTAGGCCACGGCACTTTTTGGGTGCCGTGGCCGTATCGTCAGAAGTACGCGCGACGCACGGCCGCAAGAGCCTCCAGAAAACGGTCCTTACGCTCGGCAAGTCGGCCGTCGCTGCTCAATTGCGGCGCCGCCCGGATTGCCTGCCAAAGTGCAAGCGTCGAAGGGGCGGCGAGGACCTGCTTGGCAGCGCTGCGCAAAAAGGTCTGTCTCGGCTCAGCCGCCGCCACCATAACATTGTGATCGACGGGACGCAGGTTCGGCACATCAGCCAGCGTCTGTGCCTCGAAGCCCATCCCCCAGAAGCGCTCGCCCTTGATCATGGCTTCGGCACGGCTCGAGACCGGCACGTGGCGGGGCTGGTAGTGAACGCCGACGGTGCTTGCCCAGTCGTTCCACTTGAAGCTGTTGATGCTCTCGGACGTGGTGACGGCCACCCATGGCACGCGAAAGGCGTCTGCGAGAATGGCGCCATGCATCGATTCGGCGATGATGAGTTCGGATTGGGCAATCTCGCGGATCACGCTTTTGGCTTCGCCCCGCGGGTCGATATAGTGCAGGCCAACGGTACCGCAAGTGACCGGCCACATACCGGCAATGGCGCTTTCCCAATGCGGAACGAAACTGCGTTTGTGGATCTTCGGCAGGTTTTGGAACTCCGGCATCTCCGCGACCATCACGGCGGGATCGACGATGCCGAGTTCAGGCTCGATGCCGATCTTCCCGGCGGTCAGCGGACCTCGAACACAGCGGATATCCCATTCCTTCGGATCGCGCATGTCTGGCAAGATGCCGTAGCCGAAGCCGCTGCCGATAACGAGCTTTCTGACACCGTCAGGCAAAAGTGCACGGTTGAGCACGGTGCCGACCCCCACCAGCAGTATTTCCTCGTGAACGTCGCGGAACCCAGGCAGCAGGAAATCCCAAAGCCAAAGATTGAGGTCGTCGCCAAAATTACCGTGCTGAGATTCCCAGTAATAGGGCTTCATGGGCAGTCCCTTCTTTCAAAATGCTGGATATGTCCGGATGCCGCGCCAGGCGGTCTTGTTCTTCCTCCTCGAAGGAGTGCTTTGATCAATGCGCGCGAGAAAACTTGCCGACAGCGAGTGCCAGCGCGCTTTGCAAGAGCCTCGGATCACGCAGGACCCAACGCGCCAACAGGCGGAATTGCGGTGACTTGCGTCGCTTCAGCCGACGCGCCTGGCTCCACAGCGCCTGCCGCCGTGCCGTATGTTGATAGGACCGGATCGAGGCGATTGCCGTAGGCTTGCGTGAGAACCGGCCCTCGAGCGTTTCCAGAGCAACAAATGTGTTGAACTGCTGCTGCAGGAACTGCGGCGAATCGTTGTCGATCGAGTGAAAGATGTTGATGCCCTCGCCGCGCTCGGCGCCAGCTTCATCACAAAGCACGACGCGTTTGGCGGCAAGAATGCAGTCGCAGAAGAACAAGACGTCCTCGGCTGCCAGTCTCAGCGCCGCATCGAAGCGGACCGTCTCGAAAAGGCTGCGCCCGATCACCATGCAGGAGAGATGCAGGAAGCTCCAGTTTCTGAGCATCACATTGATAAGGTCAGGAATTTCGACGACGAGCGGCGCTTCCTGAAGTCTAATGACGCTGTGGCTTTCCGTCAGTTCGGCAACATCGAAATGGTAGTAGAACGCCTCGCCGCCTGTGATCGACGCCCAATAGCAGTCGGCGCCGAAGCGGCTCATGCTTCCATAGGCATTCTTCAGATGATCCGGGGTCCATTCGTCGTCAGAATCGAGGAATGCCACGAACTCGGAATCGTCGGGAACATGGTCCAGTCCGGTGTTGCGCGCGCCGCCAGGTCCCTTGTTGGGCTGGCTTATCACGGTCAGTCGCGCTCGTTCCTGCTCACTTAACGGCTCCAACTCCTCATCTATCGGATAGGGGGAGCAATCGTCTATCACCAGAATGTGGAAGTCCTGAAACGTCTGGGCAAAGACGGAGGCAAGCGCCCGCCGAAGAATACCCGGTTCCTTCTGGTAGTACGGAATAATAACAGTCAGCTTCGCCATCTTTTTGCCCCTGCGGTTTCTCTAAAAGAGTCTTGCGTGGTCTCCTCCCACCGGGTCGCGGCCTTTCATCTAGCCCTAGTCCTTTGTCGGAAATCCTTCAAAGGCATCATAGGATGCTCGCTATGCCCTCAACCGTAAATGCCAAGTCCGTGACACGGAATGTCGGCTGGAGCGTCCTTTCAAAGACAGGTACTTTCGGGCTGAAATTTGTCACCGTGCCAATTCTTGCGCGTATCCTGACGCCGGAAGAGTTCGGGACGGTGGCCGTTGCGCTCACTGTCGTCCAGTTTTTGGCGATGATCGGCGGTGCTGGTCTCGCCTCCGCGCTTATCATTCAGCGCGACGAAGACATGGAGCTCATCCACTCCGCTTTCTGGGCCAATCTCGCGGTCGCGCTGCTGATGGCGCTTGCACTTTTCGTCTTCGCCGATCCATTGGCAAGCCTGCTCGGGGCACCCAAAGCGGGGTACCTGCTTCGGATCATGAGCGTGCTGATCCCGCTGCAGCTTGGCGGAGACGTCGCCTATTCTCTCCTCGCAAGGCGGATGAATTTCAGCAAGGATGCGGTCTGGACCATGGTCTCCGAGACCGTCGGAGCGCTTGTTGCCGTCGGCGCAGCACTGCTTGGCTTCGGCGTCTGGTCGCTGCTGGCGCAGCTTTTCGTCTCCGCATTCATCCGCCTAGCCGGTCTCTATGCTGTGTCCGGCTATGTGCCGCGGCTCGTCTTTTCCCCACGCCGCGTTCTGACGCTCAGCCGGTTCAGTTTCGGCATGATGGGGTCGGAGATTGCCAATTTCGTCACTTTCCAATCGCCGATGGTGGTGATCAGCCGGTACCTCGGCCTTTCGGACGCCGGTGCCTATTCGGCGGCGAACCGTTTCTCCAGCATTCCCAACCAGATCGTGCTTTCGGCGGTCATGGGCGTGCTCTTTCCCGCCTTCAGCCATATGGGCGAGGATCGCCAGCGGCGGTCTCAAGCGTTGATGTTGAGCACGCAGGTCACCACCGTGCTGTTGGCACCGATGATGTTTGGCCTTTGGGCGCTCGCCGAGCCGGCGATGCTGGTGCTTTTCGGCCAGCAATGGGCGGCCGCCTGGCCGGTCCTTGGTTTGCTTGCGCTGTCAAAGGGACTTTTGACGCCCTGCAGCACCTACGTCCCCTACCTGAAAGGCATCGGCCAGGGGACCGTCCTCTTCTGGTGGGCGGTCATCCGCGCTGTCGTGACGACCGCGGCTGTCGCCTACGGGGCAATGGGCGGCTCACTTGTTGAAGCGATGATTGCGCTGTGCATCGTCAACCTGGCAACGCTGCTCGGCTATTCCTGGGTCGTGTTCCGGGCCGATCGCCTGCCATTCTTGCGGGGCTTCCTGGTCTCGATCAGGCCGATGATCGCGGCTTTCGCGATGGCGGTTGCCGTCAGGCTATTGCTGGACTTCTATGGCGCTCTCATACCGAGCGCGGTTCTCCAGGTGCTGATTGGCACGGCAATCGGTGGATTGATCTATCTCGCGCTGATGTTGCTCGTCGAGCGCCCGTTGTTGGCGAAACTCTACGGCATGATCCGCAAGCGCGACGCTTCGCCTGGTGTGCCCGCGGCGGCTGAATAACCGATTTCAGGCGCCGGAAACTGCCTCATCCTCGCCGCATTTCGGCTTGGCTCGGGTCCGTATTGGCCGTTTGTTGCGAGACAAGAGCGAAAAATATCACAATTTTATCGCGACTTGCGACATCAAACACAAGTAAAAGCATCAGCAAATAAGCGGCTGATAATATTCCGTAAATGCCCCATGCATAGGCTTTTTTCCCGACGCCGGCGCGCAAATGGGTAAATCTTCCTAGACATTATTGAAGATCGGATGCTGCATTGCAACAAAGTGCGACCGATTCGTTTGTTGCAGCGCCATATTTTCATCCGTGCCCCGGCCTAGCTTTAGCACAATGAATGCGGGCTCTGGTCTGCTCTGTTGAAACGGTCGCCTGGAAAATGGCGCTGGCAGATAGGGGTGACGGACATCGTGGATGTGAACGCGAACATCTCGTCGCGGATCAATCTGATGCGCATCGTGCTGATCTCCGGCATCGTCTTCGTGCACGTGCCGCATGATCCGGCGACGAGCCCGTATGTCGGCACCTATGGTGTGCTGGATTGGCTGCGCGTCTTTCTTGGCGACAGCCTTTTTCGTGTCGGCGTCCCGTGCCTCAGCGCGATCTCCGGCTATCTCCTGTTTCGGCGTGGCCTCGACAGTTTCGACTACGGCAAAACGCTCAAGACCAAGGCCAGAACCGTCCTGTTGCCCTTCCTGATTTGGAACATTGCTTTTCTCGCACTGGCCTTCGTTGCGCAAAGCAAGGGTATCAGCTTCGGCTACCTGCCAGATATCGTGGGCGCAAGCGCACGGGAATGGTTGAACCTCGCCGTGGCGCTCCAGGATCTGCCGATCAACGTGCCGCTCTACTTCCTGCGGGATCTGCTGCTTTGCATCGTACTTTCGCCGGTACTGGCTTGGCTGATCAAGCGTTATCCGATGCAGACGCTCGCCCTGTTGCTCGCCTATGCCGTGCTGCCGCTGCCAAACGGCATCTTCCTCAAGAAGTCGATCCTCTTTGGCTTCAGCGCCGGCATATACATGAGCCTGCATCGCGTTGACGTGCGCAGTCTCGATCGCTTTTCCTGGCCGATTACCATCGCCGTCCTTGGCGCTTCGGTGCTGCTTTCGCTCGTGCTCTATCAGTACGGACCCGACTTCCCGGTCTGGGTCGATATGCTGCGCAGCCTGACCGCCCTCTCTGGCATTCTCGGCTCCTGGGCGGTCTCCGAGCTGCTGGTCCGAACGAACGTCGGGGCATCTCTGGCGCGCGGTGGCGGGCTCAGCTTCTGGATCTTCTGTACGCACTATCCGCTGCTGGTTCTTTTCTGGATGATCTGGAACCGCGCAGGCTTCGGATATTACCCGGCCTTCTATTACACGGTTCCGTTCATCACGATCGCAATCCTTGTCGCCGCCTACGGTCTCGCCGGGCGCTGGCTTCCGAACCTGACCGCAATCCTGACCGGCAGCCGAGCGGGCGCCGCCCGAGGCGCGAAGGTGCGGCCGGCGGAACAGCGCGCCGAACTTTCACCACAGCAAAGGACCTGACCATGAGATCTTCTGGACCTCACCGCCTCGCCCTGTTGAGCCTTGTCGCGATTGGCCTTGCCGGCCCGGCAAACGCCGGGGACACAGCGAAGGCAAAGTCCTTCATCGACGACTTCGATACCCTCGACACCGGCATCTGGTACGTCTCCGATGGCTGGAACAATGGTGCCCACCAGAACTGCACCTGGTCCAAGAAGCAGGTGAAGGTCGAGGACGGCATCGCGGAACTCTCCTTCACCGAAGGAAAGCTTGGCGAACGCAACTACGCCTGCGGCGAGATCCAGACACGCAAGCGCTTCAGCTACGGGACCTACGAGGCCCGCATCAAGACGGCCGATGGTTCCGGGCTGAATTCGGCGTTCTTCACCTATATCGGCCCGGCCGACAAAAAGCCGCACGACGAGATCGATTTCGAAGTCCTCGGCAAGAACCCGGCAAAGGTTCAGATCAACCAATATGTCTCTGCCAAGGGCGGCAACGAAAAGCTTGTCGACGTACCCGGCGGCGCCAACCAGGGCTTCAACGACTACGCCTTTGTCTGGGAGAAGGAGCGTATCCGCTACTACGTCAATGGCGAACTGGTCCACGAAGTGACCGATCCTGCGAAGATCCCCGCCAACCCGCAGAAGATCTTCTTCAGCCTTTGGGGAACCGACACGCTTTCGGATTGGATGGGCGCCTTCTCCTACAAGGGACCGTCGACCATGCAGGTCGACCGGATCGCGTACACCGCGCCGGGAGACGAATGCCAGTTTGCCGAATCGATCGCCTGCCGAACGAACTAAGCGGCGGCCAGGAGCCGCATTCCTAAGCGACGCGTTCAAACCGCGACGCCCAACGTTTCAAACCGTGCTCGGCGACGGCCGAGCAGAGAACCGGATAAACATGCTGCAGGTACTTTATTTCGCACAGGATCTTGCTGACCCCGCCGTTCGCCGGCGCGTCCTGATGCTCCTTGCCGGGGGCGCAAGGGTCAAGCTTGCGGGGTTCAGGCGCGACGCAAACCCGCTGGCGGCGATCGAAGGCATCGAGCCCATCGAGCTCGGAACAACGCATGACGGGCGTTTCGTTCAACGAATCGGCGCGATTGCCAAGGGCTGCTTCTCGCTCAGGCAGGCGCTGCGCAATGTCGAACGCCCGGACTTGATCATCGCGCGCAATCTCGACATGCTGGCGATCGCCAAGAAGGCTGTGAGTGTGTTCGGCGGTGACGTGCCAATCGTCTACGAATGTCTCGACATTCACCGCCTGCTATTGCGCCCTGACATCGCTGGCAAGACGTTGCGGGCGAGTGAAGCGTTCCTCGGGCGTGATGCCCGGCTCCTGATCACCAGTTCTCCAGCCTTCGTCGAGCACTATTTCCGCCCGCTTTCCGGCATCTCGGCGCCGACAATGATGCTGGAAAACAAGGTGCTTGAGCTCAACGAGACCATGGTGCGACCGCTGGTTCCCGCAGCGTCGCCGCCAAAGGATGGTCGGTGGCGGATCGGGTGGTTCGGCGCATTGCGCTGCCGCAAATCGCTGGCGCTGCTGTCGGCGTTTTCCCGCAAAATGGAAGGACGCTTCGAGATCGTGCTACGCGGTCGGCCGGCCTATTCGCAGTTCGATGACTTCGAGGGCTTCGTGCGCGATGAACCCTTCATGCAGTTCCACGGGCCCTACCGCAGCCCGGAAGAACTGAGCGACATCTATTCCGACGTGCACTTCACCTGGGCGATCGATTTCTTCGAGGAAGGCCAGAACTCGAAATGGCTGTTGCCGAACCGGCTCTACGAGGGCTGCCGCTTCGGCCGTGTGCCGATTGCGCTCCGCGGTACCGAGACGGCACGGTTCCTTGCCATCCGCGGCCTCGGCATGCTGCTCGACGAAGCGGAGCCGGAGGCGCTTGCCGCCCTGCTCGGCTCGATCGACCCCGAGCGCTACATTGAGGCATCCGGCCGGATCGCGACTTGCGCGACCGATACCTGGATATTCAGCCGCAGCGACTGCGAAAGCCTTGTCCGGCGGCTTTCGGCGGTCACGGCGGAGGCTCCGCCGCGGATCGCGCCTAACCTCTCCCCAACTCCCCAGAACGAAGGCGGATTGTCATGAACAACAAAACGCTGGCTTCGACACGAACCCTTATCGTCATTCCCTGCCTCAACGAGGCTGAGCATATCGAAGGCCTGGTTGAGGGGCTGCGACCGGCAGCGGCGCATCTCAACGGCGCCATTCTGATTGTCGACGGCGGCAGCACGGATGGCACGCGCGAGATTGCTGCTCGCCTCGCCAAGGCGCATGCCTCGGTGCTTGCCCTCGACAATCCGAAGCGCATCCAGAGTGCGGCGATCAATCTTGCCGTCGCCGAATACGGAGCGTCCTACGATTACCTGATCCGCATCGATGCTCACGGGACCTATCCAGACGACTACTGCGAGCGTCTTATCGAAGAGGCGCTTGAGACCGGTGCGGACTCCGTCGTCGTCGCAATGCAGACGGTCGGCTTCACGCCTTTCCAGAAGGCGACGGCCTACGCCCAGAATTCCAAGCTCGGCAATGGCGGCGCCAAGCATCGGATCGGCGCGACGAGCCACTGGGCCGATCATGGGCACCATGCGCTGATGCGGATCTCCTCTTTTCAGGCAATCGGCGGCTATGACGAAATCTTCAGTCACAACGAAGACGCGGAGTTCGACTACCGCTTCCGCCAGGCGGGCCATCGCATCTGGATGACCGACCGGACGAGCATGGTCTACTATCCGCGCGCCAAGGTCGGCCCGCTCTTTCGCCAATACTTCGCCTATGGACGGGGGCGCGCGCGCAATGTCCTGAAGCACCGCGCCTGGCCGAACCTCCGACAGCTTCTGCCGCTCGCCGTGGCGCCTGTCGCCATTGGCGCTCTGCTCGCCGTCATCAACTGGCTCGCCGTCGTGCCGGTGGCGCTCTGGGCCGCCGCCTGCATCGGCTACGGAATGTGGATGGCGCTTGGACAGAGGAACCCCTACGGCCCGCTTGCAGCCCTTTCGGCGATGGTGATGCATTTCGCCTGGTCGGCCGGCTTCTGGCGCGAGCTTCTTACCGCGCGAAACCGAAGGCTGGCGCCATGACCGATCTCGCGAGAAAACGGATCGATATTGCGGTCTGCACCTTCCGCCGTCCGGAACTTGCGGAAACGCTGCATTCGCTGGCGCTCATCACGGTGCCCGCCGATGTCGACATTCGGGTCATCGTCGCCGACAACGACACGACGCCGAGTGCCGAGGCGCTGGTCAACCAGATGCGCCCGACCATGCCCTTCGAGATCCTCTACGTGCATTGCCCGGCGTCGAACATCTCGATCGCCCGCAATGCCTGTCTCGACAATAGCGCCGGTCACTATCTCGCTTTCGTCGATGACGACGAGACCGTATCGAGGACGTGGCTCCTGCAATTGCTCGACACGGCCGCTACGACCGGGGCCGATGTCGTGCTCGGCCCGGTTCGCGCCGAATACGCGTTGTCCGCGCCGAACTGGATGCGCCGCGGCGACTTTCATTCGACCCGCCCCGTATGGGTCGATGGCGAGATCCGCACGGGCTACACCTGCAATGTGCTGCTCGATCTCACGCGGCCGGTTCTTTTCGACAGACGGTTCAACCTGGCTCTTGGGCGGACTGGTGGTGAGGACACAGAATTTTTCCGCCATATGCATGCGGCCGGCGGACGTCTCGCCTATGCCCCGGATGCATTGGTCTTCGAACCGGTTCCGGAAAAACGCGCGCGCCTTGCCTGGCTTGCCAAGCGCCGCTTCCGTTCGGGCCAGACCCACGGGCGCCTGTTAAGCGGGCCGGGCCAACCCACAAGGCAGGTGGTGGAAATCGCCCGAGCGATGGCCAAATCCGGCTATTGCGCTGCAGCGAGCCTGCTTCTTCTTGGATCGCCGGTCGCCCGTTCGCGCTACGCCCTGCGCGCCATCATGCATGCGGGTGTCGTCAGTGGGCTTCTCGGTGTGCGTGAACTCCAGCAGTATGGGGCCGCGACCGCCGGATGACGCTCCCAGCACCAGACGTCAGTTTTGTCGTCGCGGCCTATAACGCCACCGACACGATCCGCCGCGCCATAGAGAGTGCGCTGGCGCAGGAGAACGTCGACCTGGAAGTGATCGTCGTTGATGATTGCTCCACCGACGACACCTGTGCCGTGGTCGAAGAGATCGCGGATCCCCGTGTGCGGCTGTTGCGGCTTGCGAAAAACCGTGGGCCCGGCGGAGCGCGCAATGCCGGGCTTGAAGCGGCACGCGGTAACTGGATCGCCATTCTCGACGCGGACGATACCATCGGCCCCCGACGGCTCTCCCGCATGATCGCGCTGGCGTCGACAGCTGGCGCCCAGATTGCCGTCGACAACATCGACGTCGCGAACCTCGACGGGCGCGTCGAGCGCATGTTTCCGGAAACATTGCTCGAACATCACCGGGTGCTGACGCTTGCGGCCTTCATTCAATCCAACGTGCTTTTCCGCTCGACCTATAATTTTGGCTATCTGAAGCCGATTTTCGAGCGCCGTTTCCTGGAGGAGCACGGCCTTCGCTTCAAGCAGTCCATCCGGATTGGTGAAGACTACATCCTGCTCGCATCTGCGCTCGCCCATGGCGGACGCTGCATCGTCGATCCCTCAGCCGGCTATTGCTACCACATTCGCGAGGGCTCGATCTCCCGGGTGCTCGAACTTCGCCATATCGAGGCGATGATCGCAGCCGACAAGGATTTCCTCGCAAACCACTCGATCGATGCCGAAGCGATGACAATGCAGCGTCGCCGCGACAGGAGCCTGCGCGAGGCGCATGCCTTCCTGCGCCTCGTCGGTCATCTGAAATCCAGATCGTTGGTTGGGGCCGCCCAGGTGGCCTTGTCCGACCCCCGAGCGCTTCGGCACCTCAGAATGCCGATCGCCGTGCGGCTGCGCCGTTTGCTTGCGCCGCTCGCACAATTGAAGTCCGCCACACCGACGGTGGCGGCTGAACGATCCACCTCGGGCAATAGCCCTCACGTACGTAAAGGATAAAGCCATGGACCGTATCAGGACCGTCAGGAAAGCTGTGATCCCGGTCGCCGGCAATGGAACGCGGTTCCTCCCCGCGACAAAGGCGATACCCAAGGAGATGCTGACGATCGTCGATCGTCCGGTCGTGCAATATGCGGTCGATGAAGCCCGCCAGGCGGGCATCGAGCACATCGTTTTCGTTACTAGCCGCAACAAGCAGGCAATCGAGGACCACTTCGACGACACGCCGGAGCTCATCTCGTCGCTGACCCGTTCCGGCAAGAACGCCCAGGTTTCCGAACTGGAGGAGATGCTGCCTCGTGCCGGCTCGGTCAGCTTTACGCGGCAGCAGGCGCCGCTCGGCCTTGGCCACGCCGTCTGGTGCGCGCGCGACGTGATCGGCGACGAGCCTTTCGCGCTGCTCCTGCCGGATATGCTGTGTCACGGGGCACGCGGCTGCATGGCCGGCCTCGTCGATCTCTATCGCCAGACCGGCGGCAACGTCGTCGGGGTCGAGCAATGCGCTCCGGAAGATGCGTCGAAATATGGCATCGTCGGCAAGGGTGCCACCGTTCCCCACGGTTTCGAAGTCACGAAAATGGTCGAAAAGCCGCGTGCCGGCGAAGCACCGTCGAATTTTTACCTGAACGGCCGCTACATCCTTCAGCCCGAGATTTTCGACATTCTCGCGCACCAACAACGGGGTGCCGGCAACGAAATCCAGTTGACCGACGGGATGCTGAAACTCTCGCAAAATCAAGCGTTTCACGCCCATCCCTATGAAGGGCGCACTTTCGACTGCGGTTCCAGGGAAGGCTTCATCGCCGCCAATGTCGCCTTCGCGCTCGCGCGCTCTGACCTCGGCGACATGGTCTATGCCGCGGTCAAGGACATGGTTCTGTCTCATGAAGGCCGCATCCGCGCGGCATAAAGCTGGTTTGGCGCCTCTTATCGAGGCTCCAGCCTTCGGACCAAAAGGGAAACGGACAGAGCGACCCAATGAACCAAAGAAGTCTCCCCTTCAATAGCGTTGTGCCGAGGGAAATGGAGGAACCCGATAGGTTCATCGACCTTGACCGGCTCTTCTCGGTCATCGTTCGCCGCGCCAGGCTGGTTGGCGCGTTCGTCGTGCTGTTCATGGCACTTGGCGCGGTCTACCTCGTTTTCGCGACGTCGTTCTATACGTCGATGACGCAGATCCTGCTCGACGAGAACCTCTCGAAATATGCCGAGGAGCAAGCAACGCCACAAAACAGCCAGCTGCTCGACACCCAGATGGCAAGCGCCGTCGAGATCCTGAAGTCTGGCGAGCTCGCCTTGCGGGTCGTCGACAAGATGAAACTCGATGATAATGACACGGTCCTCAATCCGCCACGCTCGCCCTTCGGCGTCTTCAAGGACTGGCTGCGATCCGTGACCGGCGTCTTTTCGTTTGGATCCGATATTTCCGAAGAGGCGGCCCGCAATGGCCGACGTCAGAAGGCGGCCGCGCTCATCCAGCAGGGGCTGGCCGTCGAGCGCGTAAACCGAAGCTCTGTTGTTGCGCTTGCTTACCGTTCCAGCGATCCGCAGCTCGCCGCCGCTATCGTGCGCGGCTATGCAGATGCTTATCTCAACGATCAATTGAACGCCAATTTCGATGCGACGGAGCGCGCCTCCGTCTGGCTGCAGGAGCGTCTTGCCGATCTGAGGCAACGCTCGCAGGTGGCTTCGCTCGAGGTCGAGAAATACCGCAGCGAGAACGGCCTGACGCTCGCCCGCGGCGAGCTCATGTCCGAACAGCAACTGGCAGATCTCAACAGCCAGCTCATCATCGCTCAAGCCGACACGGCAAGCGCGTCCGCCCGCTTCAAGCAGTTCCAGGCGATCGTCGACCAAGGGCCTGAAACCGCGGTCAAGAACGCAACGATTTCCGCCAAGGAGGGCGACAACTCTGTCATCCGCGAACTGCGTACCCGTTACCTGGCCGTCAGCAAGCGTGAGCAGGAAGTGACGCAGAGCTTCAGCGCCGACCATCCGCAGGCAGTATCGCTGCGCAAGGAAAAGTCCGATGTCGGCCGCCAGATCTTCCAGGAACTGGAGCAACTCACCGCAAGTTACCGCAACGAATATGAGGTCGCCCGCTCGCGCGAGGCTTCGCTGAGGGAAAACATCGAAGGCACAACGGGCCGCAACTCCGATGCGAACCTGTCGCTCGTGCATCTGCGCGAGCTCGAGCAGAAGTCGGCAGCGTTGAAGACCCTCTACGAGACCTACCTGAACCGCTATGAGCAGGCCTCGCAGCAGCGCTCCTTCCCGATCGCCAAGGCCCGAGTGATTTCCACCGCTGGCGTTCCGACCTCGCCCTCAAGTCCGAAGAAAACCTTGGTTCTGGCACTTTCGGCGGTGCTCGGCATGATGGCAGGCGGTGCGTTCGCAGCTTTCCAGGAGTTCCGCGAGCGCACCTTCCGGCTCGAAAGCGACGTGCGTTCAATCCTCGGACACAGGTCTTTCGGCTATGTTCCGCTGATCGGCCCACGTCAACTGACCACGACCGACCGGGTTCGCGCGCGGCTGATGAAGGGCAAGACGCCCCAGCCGACGACACAGGCCGCAGAGCCGTTGCCGTTTGAACGGGTCAGTCGCATCGTGCTCGACGCGCCGCGCTCATCTTTCGCCGAGACCTTCAGAAACGCCAAGCTCGCCTGTGACCGGATGTTGCACGGCAACGGTTCGCGGGTGATCGGCATCGTTTCTGCCGTTCCGGACGAGGGCAAGTCGATCATCGCGGCAAACTTTGCCGCACTGCTCGCGGCGAGCGGCAAGAAAACGTTGTTGATCGACGCCGACATCCGCAAGCCGGGGCTGAGCAAGATGATCAATCCGCCGCCAAAGACCGGCCTCGTCGAGGCGCTGATCGGCGAATCTTCCTGGCCCGCCGGCATCAAGATCGACCAGAAGACAAAACTGGCAATCTTCCCGGTTGGCGGGGAAGCCGGGGCAAAGAGCGAGCCCTATGACAGCCACGAGTTGCTCGCCTCCCCGGCGATGGCCGACCTTATCGACAATGCCCGCAAATCGTTCGACTACGTGATTGTCGATCTTGCAGCACTCGCCCCGGTGGTCGATGGCAAGGCGTTTTCGCCGCTCGCCGATGGCTTCATCTACGTTGCAGAGTGGGGTCGCACGCCGTCGCGTCTGGTGCGTGATCTGCTCAACTCCGAACCGCAGATCAACGGCAAGATCCTTGGCGTGATCCTCAACAAGACGGACATGAACGAATTGGCGAAGTACAGCGACTTCGGCGGCGCTGAGCACTATCGCCATCGTTTCGAGAAGTACTACGTCGAGAACGCCGGGACCTACCGCAGGACAGAGGCGGCCTGACCGCGCTGCCTTTCTCATCGAGACACGAAGCCTCGGACCGGAAACGGTCCGAGGCCTCTCACTGTGGGTGGTCGCAGGCCAACAGGGCTGAGAATGCCATCCACTGTCGAGCGAAAGCCCGAAAAAGATGATTGCACGGCACGGCGATCCTCGCGATCAGACGGACGGTGGGCTGGATCAGCCAGTGAAAACAGATGATCACGGACCCGACGAAGATCGGCCGGCCCCGGCAGCTCTATAGCGGACCGACGCGGCGGATTACGTCGGGACCAGCGCGCGCTAATCGTTAGAAGCTTGCGCCGCTGATATCGCCGCCAAGAGCGTAGCGGCCACCGATCACAAACTGCTCGGCACTTATGGCGATGTGTTTGGCCGCCGCGCGAACGTCGCGTTCGCGCCTCTCGAAGGGCTGGGACTCGGCAAGGGCCCGGGCTCCGATCAGATCGTTCACCCGCAGTACGACGCTCACTGCGACTTCAGCGGCGTGAGAACAGGCAAGCCGATAGTTGATCCGGGCCGCAACCAGATCAGAGCCCTCGCTTTCGACGGACGCGCACAAGTCCGACATGGCTGACCGCATGTAGGCGCCAGCCGCCCTGCACTGCGAAAGGCAGCGCCCGATCTCTGCGTGAGCCAGTTCGCGTTCTGCGACGGGGACGGTCATGCCCTGACGACGGTGGCCGGAGCTTAACGAGATGAGCGCGTCGATTGCGCCCTTCGCGATCCCAAGCGGCACTGTGGCAACAGTCCAGACAAAGGCGGAAATGCCCGGAAGGCGATAGACGACACCGGCGTGGGTAGGATTTGGCTGAAAGTCGCAAACGAATTCGGCTGGCAGGAACGCGTTGTCTGCCTCGAAATCCCAGCTTCCGGTGCCTCTCATCCCTGACACATGCCAGTTGTCGATCAGATTGACGGCCTCACGGGGCAAGAACGCTAGAACGATCCGCCCGCTTCCTTCGTTCACTTCACAAAGCGGGGCAAAGGTCGTGGCGTGTGGCGCGCCGCTGGCGAAAGGCCACCGGCCAGTGATGCGGTATCCACCCTTAGCAGGGACCGCCTTGCCAATCGCGCCTGTGCTTGAGGCGACGAAGGCCGACGGTTTCCCGAACACCTTCTGTGCGGCGTCCAACGGCAGATAGCCGCCAGCGCGCGAAATGCCGCCTCCGTTTCCGACGAGCCAGCCGATTGTTCCATCAACTGCTGCGGCATGCTCGACCACGGTCATGAAGTCGAGGGGCGAAAGCCCGCATCCGCCCAGTTGAGCTGGCAGCAGGAGGCGGAAGAACCCCGTTTCGCTCAAGGCACCAAACACCTCGTCCGACAGCCTTCGATCCGCGTCAAAGCGCCCGGATTGCTCTGCCAGCAAAGGGCGGATCTGTTCGAACCTTTCGATCATGGTTGCAGCGGTCGATGCCGATTGTCCGTCCAGCATGATGATCTCCTTCCAGAATGCCGGAATGATCGGACTCGATGAGATGCGCGGCAACAGCAAAGAATTCGGGGCAAGGTGAGTACAATTCATCTAGAATTCGACGCATGCACCGCCTTCCGCCTCTTCGAGAGCTTCAGGCCTTCGAATCCGCGGCCCGCCTTCTGAGCTTCAGGAAGGCGGCCGAGGAACTGTCCGTCACACCCACAGCCGTCAGCCACCAGATACGGCTACTGGAACGCTATTGCGGCCAGCCCCTTTTTCAGCGCCAGCCGAGGCCGTTGCAACTCACCACTGCGGGCGCACAGCTTCTGCCGGTTGTCCGGGACGCTTTTCTGTCGATCTCGGACGAGCTTGCGCGCCTTACCCCTGGCAGCCCGATCGGCCATCTTCGGGTGACGACAACCAGCGCCTTCGCCGCGCGCTGGCTGCTGCCGCGCCTGGAAAGCTGGCGAGCGGAAGCGCCGGGATCGACGCTCGACCTTGTGGGAACGGATACGGTACTGAACCTTCGCACGGGCGAAGTTGACGTTGCGATCCGTTATGCGCGGCGATCCCCGACAGACGGAGTCGCGGTGGAGCTACTTCGCGATACCTTCCACGTCGTTGCGGCGCCGTCGATTCTTCAGGAAGGCGTCCGCATGATCGAGCCTCAGGCGATCCTCGATCTGCCACGTGTCGAGGTCGGCTGGCCCCTGGCCGACGTAGGTGCGCCCACTTGGCGTCACTGGGAGACTGCGGCCCGAGCGGCAGGCTACCGAATCAGCGGCACCGTCCGGCCACCGCAACTGAAAATCCACGAAGAGCACCACGGGATCGAAGCGATCGTAGCCGGACAGGGTCTTGGGCTGTGTAGTGACGTGCTCGTTGCACGGGAGCTTCGCGATGGCCGTCTTCTGCGAGTCAGCGATATCGTTCTGCCCGGCTACGGCTTCTACTTTGTCTATCGGGCCGAGCACCCGAGGCGCGGGGCCTTGGAAGCCCTGCTTCGCTGGATGCAGCGACAAGCCTCCGCGTGAAGCCGATTGTCAAACATGCGCGTGCGCCGGCTCCCACGCACAGAAGATGACCTCAATCGATACTTCGCGCCGACCCCGAATGGCAGGAATGCCGCAGTGGTGCTGCAGCAAGTCGGTTCCCAGTGAATGATCGGTGTAGGTCTGAACGGCGTATCGTCCTACGGCAGGTTCGTCCGCAAAGCTGCCCTACGCAAGCCGCCCCGCGTCAGCCGCTCTGAGGGTTCGAAGTGTCTGAGTCTGACCACTAGCTAGGATCACGCACACGTTTCACGAAAGCGAGTACGCCTACGCTCAGTTGAATAACATTTGAGGCGAGTTATGATTCCAGACGAAATTACCGCGGCGGCGTGGACCATTTCAGCCAGGCATCTCGCACGCGGACAACGCGACCCTACGATGATGATTGCCGAGGCGATTGCGTTGGAGCGGCAACGCTGCTTGGCCATCGCCACCGAATGCTGCGGAGAAAACAGCGGCGTGGCCAGAGAAATACGAAACGCCGGTAGTTAGGTGACGGGTTTCAATCGCCGTACTCACGCGTTGATGATGCCTGCGGCGATCGCGAGAAGTGCGCTATCAACGACTGGTTCCATCCGCGCAGCTCAATCCCTCCAGAAGAGCGGGGTCAGGATGACCAGCACCGTCAGGATTTCGAGACGGCCAAACAGCATCATCACCGACAGAAGGTATAGGGCTGGATCCGACAAGGTCGAAAAGTTTCCAGCCGGTCCGATGATCGGCCCGAGCCCGGCGCCGACATTGGAGAGCGCTGTGGCAACGGCGGAGGCAGCAGTGACGAGATCGTAGCCTATGGCGCCCATCGCCAGGCTGCCGAACGCCCAGATGAACATATAGGCGGTAAAGAACATGAAGACCGTGCGCTGGACATCGATATCGACGAGGCCCTTGCCGTAGCGCACCGTGTGGACCGCATTCGGATAGATCAGCTTGAAGAGGCCCGCCCGAATGGAATTGAAAATGATGATGAAACGGTAGGCTTTCATGCCGCCGGCCGTCGAGCCGGAGCACCCGCCCATGAAGGTGGCGGCGAAAGCAAGGGCGACGATGAACTCCCCCCACAGCATGTAATCGTCGCTGGCAAAGCCGGTCGTCGACAGGATTGACGAGACCGTGAAGAACCCATGCGCAAGCGCATCGCTCGCTGTGACGCCATTGGCAAGGCGCTGATAAAGACTTGCGGCAAGCGCAAGTATGGTCAGATAGGACAGGAAGACGATGATCTGCGGATCCTTCAGCGTATCGAGCCGGCCGCGAACGATGAAGAGAATGAGCACCGAAAACGGCAGGCTGCTCAAGGTCATGAAGAACGTAGCGACCCACAGGATCGGCAGGCTCTTGAAGTAGCCGAGCGAGGCGTCGTGCGTGGCGAAGCCTCCGGTCGCGATCGTCGACATTGCATGGTTCAGCGCGTCAAAGCGGCTCATGCCCAGGTAGGAGTAGATTATCGCGCAGGTGACCGTCAGCACCACGTAGATGAGGATGAAGGCACGGGTAAAGGTGACGATCCTGGCGAAGGGCTTTTCGGTCGTATCCGAGGATTCCATCTTGAAGAAGGACATGCCGCCGACACGCAAGTAAGGCATGACGAAGAGCCCGAGCGCCACGATCCCGATGCCGCCCAGCCAATGCAGCAGCGAGCGCCAGAGCAGAATGCCCGGCGGAGCGAAATCGAGACCGGTGATCACCGTCGAGCCAGTCGTGGTAATGCCCGAGACGGATTCAAACAGGGCCTTGGCAAAATCGAGTTCCAGCGACGAGAACCAGAAAGGCACCGCACCTACGAGCGAGATGACGAGCCAGAGCAAGTTGACGACGAGGAAGCCCATCTTGCGGCTGAAGGGCGGAGGGCCGCCCTGCGTCGCGGCCATCGTCAGAAGTGAGACGCCCCCGGTAATGAAGGCCGACACAGCAAATATCCGCCAATCCGGATGCCCATAGAACAGGTCCACCGCCGCCGGAAGAAGCATCGTGAGCGACAGGTAGAAGGCTGCCTTCGCGGCAATGTTGATAGCGGATTGGTAGAGAGATGCATGCAATGGTCGACGGCCCCAGCGCAGTTGTCCGAAAGCCCGAATCGGCTGTTGGGATCGGCGCCATTCAATCCGAAAGACGCGCGATTCGCACCCGCCGCTGCCGGCAAGTCCATCGGACGCAGGCCGAGAGCCCGCTTTCTATCTTACATTCGGCGCGTTTCATCACTGCCGGCGGGACGAGCAGCACCGGCAAAAGCCGATAAGCTGCGGTTTCCACAGCCGTTCTGCGGCATTTTGCCCATTCAACTCTAACTCACGAAAAGATCAGGCCTTTCGGGCGCGACAAGTCATCACCTTGACTTATTTCAGCGTGTAAAGCCTGCTGCATCCATTCCACATGCAACCTTGAGCAAACCGACGACACCCGCCCGTTTCACCCAATGCCTTCTCGTTCTTCGTTGGACGCCGATCAATCTGGCGAGCGCCCTGCATTGCAACCTGGCGTGGATCGAGGCGATGGAGACCGGTGAAGAGCAGGTGCCGGACGAATTGGCGACCTGGCTGGAGACGCTGGCACGCACCCACGAGGAACTCGGCATCCCCGTCACATATCGTGGCAAAGGCCTTGGACCGGCAACAAGCCGCGCTACGCGCCGTTAACCGACGCAGCCGGGCGCTGATCCAAGCGGAGCTCTGCGCGGGGTAGGTCAATGCTTCTCCGGGGCGATTGCCAAGGCACCGGCAGGGCTGAGCGTACCGCAGCGCCAGAGCCGGTAAGATTGCTGTGTATCCCAGTCATAGTAGTAGGCCGCATCCAGTCGCTTTGTCTTCGCGTAGTCGGAAAAGACGCTGCGCATGGCAGCCATCGCCCCCTCGCGCTGACGATCATCGACGGGACAGGTTCGGGCCGTGTTGGCGATCCCCCATTCCGTCACCCAGCATGGCCGGCCGCTCTCCGATGGCTCACAGAAACCGAGGAGCTTGGTGACGACGGATGTGATCGCTTTCGGATCCTTGCGGGCGGGGTAGATGTGGATGCCGTAGGCGTCGACATGCTTGTCCATTCCCCGTTCCCGCAGAAGCATTATCACCTCAGCTGGATCGAGCCGCTCCATGCCTTGCCGGTCCGCTTCCTTGGCGCCCATGTCAGAGAGCCCGGCGGAGACAATGGCGGCGCCACTGCTCTTGGCGCTTTTGCGCACCTCATCACGGGTGATCCTTAGCACCTCTATGTAGCGGTCGAGGCCCTCTTCGAAAGCTGCGCGATCCTTGAGATCCGCGACGGTTCGCGGCGTCGGCTCACCGGGCTTCTGATAGACGGCAAGGTCGCCGTTGTAGCCGGCAAGGTTGATCTCGTTTCCAGGCTCCACAGCTTCGAGGCGAACACCGAGAGCATCCAGGCGCATGAGCGCTTCGCGAAGGCCCAAGCGGTATCGATCGAGATCCAGATCGGACAGGCGGTTGATGTCCCAGATGCGCCCCTGGCCACTGCGGGGAAGCACCGCATCCGCATAGTAGCTTTTGTTCGCAAGCTGAATTTCGAGCAGGATACGCAATCCGAGCCGGCTGGCTATGCCGACCGCGTCGATGCTCTTTTCGACCGGCCGAGACAGGGAGAGCCGCACATGTGTAGCGCCGCTATCGGCGATCTCCTTGAGCACACGCTCCTGCTCGGCGCGGTCGAGCCAGGCGAGATTGAGCCGATTGACCCCGTAGCGCGCAAAAGCGGCGTCCCCGGCCAGGGCTGGCAGGGCGCCAAAGATCGCCGCCAGGGAAAGCTGGGCGGCAAGGAGCAGCGCCCATGGCGCTGCTCTCGTCAAGAGGCGATTAGATCCCAACCTGTTTGAGCGCACTTTGGAAGTTCGCCTCGCAAGCAGAGTACCGCTCAGTGACGGCCTGGGCATCGATCTTTGACAGGAAGTTGGCGAGATGGGCGCGCTTGTCGCTTTCGCGGTTCCACACGCCCGCCTCGATATAGGGGAAGCCGATGAATTCGAGCATCTCCCGCATGCGGTCGTCGACGGCGATCATGAGCGACGGCGTACCCGCCTGCATGCCGATGACGCAACCATGGAACCGCCGGCCGATGCAGAGGTCTCTCGACGACGACCAGGCGCGCCACTGGTTGGTGTCGAAAAACACCATGAGCTCGTTCTCTCTCTGCCACTTCTCCTGATGCTTGTATTCGGTCTTGCCGGTTATGCGACCGCTTGAGCGGTCGTAGACCGGAGCGTTGTCGTCCACCGGGAGCGTAAGGTTATAGGCAACGACCTCGTCCTGGATGACGTAGCTTGCGACGCTATCGGGCTTCAGCAGCGCATGGGCATCGACGATCGTGTCGGCGACGCTGCCGAGATAACCGCCGAGCGCGAGTTTCTGGGCCGATGCCAGGTCGGCATTGGCAAGAGACGTCAGCGAGCGTCGCATCTCGTTCGGTGCGAAGAAGAGCGACGGGCAGCCGGTCGGCTTGACGAACTTCATGCCCTCTGTCCTGAGGAACTCCGCGGTGAAGTAACCCCGGGTCAGGAAGAAGCTCTCCTTCTGCTTCAGCACCTCGAGGAACCGCAATGTGCCGGCCGGCAGGTTCTCCTTGAGCCCTTCCCGCTTCTGGATACCGATGCCCATCACCAGCACGGGCATCTTCAGTTTCTCGAAGACATCGGCTTCGAGATCGGCGGAGTATCCCGGGCGCAACAGGTTCGCCGAGGCGAACACGCACATGTCGAATTCCTTGTTCAGGGCATCATAGACATCGTTGGCGCCGCGGCTGTTGACCAGGTGCCAGAAGGGCACATAGGTCACGTCATGTCCGCGCAAGGCGTAAGCTGCGCCCTCGCCGATCAGGTAGTTACCGGTGTTGGCGATCTTTTTGACCTGATCGATCAGTTCCTTCTTGCTTCGGATATCGTCGAAGTAAGGCTTGTGAAGGACCGTCGCACCGGAAACACGCGAGACGGTACGCTGGAGATAAGAAGGGATTCCGGTGAGCAGGATACGCATCGATACACCTGATTAATCGGCTGGCCGACAGAGTTGACGAAGAGCAAGTGCGGGATGAGGAGATGTGTGTGGGGTCTTCCTCATCCCGCCCGAACATTGTGAAATCGATCGCATTCGTGCCTCGGGTTGTACGCACCCGAGGCGTCAGCGATTTATTGGCCGATGCCGATTTCGCGCAGCACCGTGCGGAAATTGCGCTCGCGATCGGAGTAGCGGTCGACCAATTCGGATGCATTCAGCCCGGCCAGATGGCTGGCGACGAATTCCGCGCGGTTTTCGGCTTTTTCGAGTTCCTGCACCTCGACCGACGGCAGGCCGGTAAAGCCCAGCATTTCGCGCATCCGGTCGTCAACTGCCACCATCAGGCTCGGTACGCCCGCCTGCATGGCGATGATCGAGCCGTGGAACCGCCGGCCGAAATTGAAGTCCATATGCGAGGCCCAGGCGCGCCACTGGTTGGTATCGAAGAAGGTGCGCACGTCGAACGGGACCTTTTGGCGCTCAGCGCCCGGAAAGGCGAGATCGCCGAGCATCTTTCCAGAGCAGGAGTCAAAAACTCTGCCATCGGCATCCGGCTCGACCTTCATGTCGAAGTGCAGGAACTCGTCCTGGATAACGTATTGCGGCTTGGCTCCCTCGGGGTTCAGCGCAATCGCATCGACGATGCAATCGTGATTGGCGCCGAGATAACCCGAAAAGATCGTCTTTGCCTGGCCGATCTTGACGCTCGGCAGCTTCTTCATCGACGCGCGCATGTTGTTCGGCGCGAAGTAGACCGAGGGGCAGCCAGTCGGTCGAACGTACTTGAAGCCCTGGTCCTTCAGGTAACCAGCCGTCTCATAGCCGCGGGTCAGGAAATAGTGTTCGCGGTCCTTGAGCACGTCGAGCAGACGCTTCGTTCCCTCCGGCAGGCCCGTTTCCAGATCCTTGCGGTTCTGATGGCCGATGCCGAGCATGACGATCGGCATCTTGAGCTTGCTCAGGACATCGGCTTCAGCATCCGCCGACAGCCCCTTGCGCAGGAGATTTGCGCAGGTGAAGACGCAGATGTCGAAGTTGTTGTTGAACTCGTCAAACCCGCTGCCGTTCTTGTGGCTGTTGTAGAGATGCCAGAACGGGATCTGCTTGGCATGCGGCGCGATCGCACGTAGAGCTCCCTCACCGATCAGATAGTTGCCGGTGTTGCTGATGTTGCGAAGCTCCTGAAGAAACTCGTCCTTGGATTCGGGCTGTTTCTGCCGTTCCGAATAGGAAACCGACAGGCCATTCGCGCCATTGGCGAGGCGCGTGTAATGGCCAGGAATGCCCGTCAGGAGGATTCTTGGACGCATGCGTAAGTCCCTTCTAGTTGAAAAGTCGCCCGGCGCGCTCAAACTGCTGCTGCAACGCCGGTATTGGATGTCTCACGCGCACGAATAACCTTGGCGCGCGAAAGAGATGAATTGTTCACGGAGCCGTCACACCAGCCAAGGAACTCCGCGAAAGAGTTTGGCCAGGCCCGGCGCGCCGCCGTTCTGAGGCAGCCTTCCATGATGGGGGCAAGCAGGTTGCGGTCGCGCGCGACCTCAGCGATTGCCTTCACCATGTCTCGCACCACCTGCGGGTCGGAGGGGGCGTCGATCAGGATGCCGTCCTCACGATCAACGATGAGCTCGTCGACTGCGCCGACGGCGGTCGCGATTGGAACACAGCCGAGCTGCTGCGCTTCTGCGATCATCAAGGGCGCACCTTCCCAGCGCGACGGCATGACAAGCACATCGGCCCAACCGAGCGCCTTGATCAGATCCCGGCTGGCAAAGACAGGCGGACGCACGTCGACGCCGAGCTCTTTCAGCCGGTCGGTCCAGGAGAAGCTGGCGTCAGCCAGGATCTCGCCGCCGATCGCCCGGGCGTCGAACGGCACACGTGCCGCGCGCAGCTCCGAAATCGTCGCGGCGAGCCGGTCGATGCCTTTCTGCTGGTCGAGGCGGCCCATGTAGAGAAGCCTCAACCGATCGTCCTTGCGTTCGATCCGCCGCACCTGCAGCACCTCCGCAAGCACCTTCGGCGGGACCGAGAAGCTTGCGCCGTTCGGAACCGCAAATATCTTTTCAAGCGGTACGCCGAAGCTGTGCAGATAGAACTTGAGCTGTTCCGAGCAGGTCAGGAAGGCGTCGTAGCAATGCTCGTGCGCGATCGCTGCGAAAGGCTGGCCGGCCGGGCGCTTGAACGGCGTGTTGTCGACGACATGCAGATAGCAGGCTGTGCGCGTACCTTCAGAACGCAGTCGGGCGATCAGCGGGTGCATCGCCATGACGTGGTTGTTGATGACCAGATCGAAGCCAGAAAGCTGGCCCTTCAATGCGCCCCAATCGACCTCATGATGTTCGGCGATGAAGTCGTGTCCCAGGAACGAGCCGGAGCCGCCCCAGGCCGGAATGCCCTGATCCCAGAAATGCACGTAATCGAAGCTCGCATCGAATTCGTCGATCACGTCCATCCGGCTGGTGCCGAGCACGAACAGGTGCGTCTCATAGCCGGCGGCCCGCAGTTCGCGGGACGCAGCATAGATCACCTTCTCGGCGCCACCGAAGGAGGCGTTCGGCACGAGGAGTGCTGCCGTTTTCTTTCCGGCCTCGCTGTGTCCGAGCGGCAGCACCGGCGAACCGCCGATTTCCGTGCGCAAGGCTTTATGCAGATCGGAATAGGGCATGAGCCGCGGCGGGCGCCACGTCCAGCGGCGCCCGGCGGTGCGGCGCAGCGGGCTCGTGGCAATCGCGTTGACGCAGTTGATCATGACCTGTTGCGGCGTGATGAGCGTCCGGCGCGGCAGGGCCCTTGGGAACGGGAACCGCACATTGAGGACCGCCGACGTCGGCCAGACTTGCTGGCTGCCGATCGAGGCGAACCAGTCGAGCGCGTTGTTGCGGATGACATCGCGCAAAAGCGCCGTCGAAATGAAGATGAGATCCGGCTGGCCGAGGTGCTCGGATCCGGCATCGAGGAACGTCGGCTCGATCTTGCGCTGCGTGGCGTCATTGCCGAGATGGACGAAGACAACATTCGCCTTCTCGCTCAGCCGCTCCAGGTGGCAAAGCACGTTCGGCAACATGCGCGAGCGCAAGAGCAAATCGATCGTCGCCCCGCTGCCAGCCATCACGAATGGCGGAAAGTGCACGTTGTCCGGCTCACCGGTATTTGCCCAGAAGGCCGGAATGATATCGTCGAGGCGCAGCCGCTTCGGCTGCTTGGTCGGGTCGGTGAAGAACGAGATCGCCGCGTCTTCTGTGCGCGCGAAGAGATAGCGCGGGCACTCCTCGTGCTCGAAGTCGACGAGCATCGGCCGCTGGAACAGGGCTCTGTGGCGCTTCCTGAGGAAGCTTACGGACGTCGCACGATCGCGGTTGGCTTCCTTGAACCGGCTTTCCGCCCGCAGGCGGTATTCAAAGGTCGTCTCGTGGCAAGGCGTGCCGACGAAGCCATGTTCCACGCAGGAGAGCCAGAATTCCCAGTCTTCGAAACCGTTCTGCCGGTCGTCGTTGAAACGAACGCCCTCCCGGAAGACATCGATGGAGATCATCGAGCCCGTGTCGCAGATGTTGTCGGTGATGCAGTGAACCAACCTGGAATAGTGGTTGCCGTAGTGCGCCCGCCAGCTCACCGAGAAGGTGTCGATATTGGTATAGACCCAGCCGGCGCCGCTCTCACGCAGTTGGCGGTAAAGGGTTTCGATCGTGCCCGGCAGAACGCGATTGTCAGCGTCGAGAAAATAGACGGCCTTCGCTTCAGACAGGTTTTCAAGCACATAGTCGATGGCGCGGTTGCGCGCGCCGCCCGGCCCTGCATTGCGGCCGAAGACCACGTGGATGTCCGGATGAGCCGCAGAAAACAACAGCAGTTGATCGAAGGTCTCGTGCCGTGGGTCACCATCGACCGAGACGACGATGGCGATCCGGCAATCCGAAAGCGCCGAAGCCAGTGCGGACTCGATTGCCTCGAGTGCCAACGCCGCGTGCCCGTAGAGCGGCATGGCAATCGCGATCAGATCGCGTGGATCGCTATTGCTGGACATGAGATGCACCACCCGACTGCTTTACCATCCGGAAGCCCGACACCTTGAGCCAGGAAAAATCGACGGAGTCGGTGACCGCGCGGCTGAGGATCACCAGATCCATGGGATGGCGCACCGGCTCGTCCAATTGGAAATTGATATTAATCGGCTGCTGGTTCGTGACCTCGCGCCAGCCGCTGAAAAAGGCCGAAGGCTTGACCGAGCCCTTGCGGGCGAGTTCGGCAACTTCCGAGCGCGCGTTCGAATTGGCTGGCGCGAGCAGGAAGCTGACGGCGGCAGGCGCCCCCTTCGGATGATCGACGATGGCACTTGCGGAGAACGATATGGTTCCGGGCTCGACCGCCCGACCGATGGCACCGGCCGACACGCCGCTCGGCAGCGGGTGGCAGACGACTGCGTGTTCGTGCTCGAGGTAGCGCACGGTCTGGAACTCCGGAACCACCGGCGTGACCGAAACGTCGACGATCTGGCTCAAGAGATCCACCGACAGCCGGTAATCCTCGATGAAGTGACCGTCGAGCAGAGCCGTTGGCGCAATCATGTTGGGCATGCGCGTTGGCTTGACGCCGGGAAGGCCCGTATAGATGCGGAACGCGAGCGGACGCAGATCGAGGTCGGCATGACGCGTTTCAGAGCGCGCGGTGTAGTGCTCGCTGGCAATGGGGTAGCCGAGCGAAAGACCAATGGTTTCCGAGCCCGTCGTCGACACCCTCACCCGCAACGTCCTCGCTCCGCCTCCGCATGTGCGCGGTAAGGCGAAGAAGTTCCAGGTAGGTACCAGCTGTGAAAACGGCACAGACCATTCGGCCACGCCTTCGCCGCTTTCGACATAGCTCAGGACGACGACCAGTTCGCCACCGTCTCTCGGAACGGAATTGAAGTGTAGCGCGATGCCTGCCACGCCATGGCTGGACACCGGCAGGAGCTGCTCGACGAAAGCATTGGCAATCAGATGGCCGATGCCTTCGTCCTTGGGGTCGACATAGGGATCGTGCGCAAAGACCTCGGTGACCGGCTCCCAGTTGCGCGCCTGGAAGGCGTCTTCGAGCGCACGATAATTCTCGAGCAGCGTTTCGCGCTCGCGGCGCAATAGCGCGAGCTCCGAAGTGATCGCACTCGAAAACCGCGCAAGACGCCCGACACCGCCGTCGACCAGCGCCTGAATGATTACGGCACTTTCTGCCGCCGTGTGTGCACTCAACCGCTTGACCGGGAAATCCGGTACGGTGCCAAGCGCACGCAAGGACACGAGCCGTTCCGCAAGATCCTCCTCACCCTCTTTTGAGAAGGCAAGCCCGATCAGCGGGAATACGTTTTCGAGAGTGGTTTGGGCCCGATCGCCCTTGGGAAGGAAATGAACCAGGTGCTCGATGCCGCTACCTTCGACACTCGCCCTGTCATGATCAGATGCCACCACCAGCTTTCGCTTCGTTTGCGAATACCTCACGCCAGAAGACATCAACTCTTGCACGCGCCACCTTCAATATGAACAAGTTCCCTCTGAAGTTGAATTCGCCGAAATGAAATACATCGGCGAATTCAAGCTCATACGAAAATCATATCAAGGTTATTTGCACTGCACAATAAGTGATATTTGTGTTTTTCGTGAAATAATACTTCGGATTTTGAAGTATTATGCAGATGAAACCAGTGAGATATTAGAGGTCTTGGCACTGTTTGTTGCCTTGTCTAACAACATCATCTGTCGCGCGATGCAATCACCCAACCGGAACCGCTGTTCGATCGTTCGGCGGGCGGCTGCACGCATCTCGGTATACCGTTCCGGGTGACGCAACGCATCGGAAAGCGCGCCCGCGAGCGCGTCCGTATCAAAGAATGGCACAAGCAGGCCGTTGCGACCGGAACTCACGACTTCCTGCATGGGGGCGGTATCCGACCCGATGACAAGTGCGCCGCAGGCCATGGCCTCCAGCACCGACCAGGAAAGCACGAAGGGATAGGTCAGGTAGATATGCGCCGCCGAGATCTGGAAGAGCTGTCGCAACACGGCATGTGGCACGACGCCCGGAAACAGGAACCGGTCCGCCGGCACCTCCAGGGACTGCAGCAGGTGATCCCTCCAGGAGCCTCCGCCCGGCGGCGGAGCGCCGTAGCTGACGCCATCGCCTCCGACGAACACGAAGAGCGCATTGGGATGTTCCCGCGCGACTTTCGCCGCCGCCGCAAGCGCCTGTGGAAAGCCGCGATATGGTTCGAGGTCGCGGGCCACGAAAGTGACGATCGGCGGATCGCCGGCTTTCAGCACCCGCCCATCCGGAAGCTTGAGGGAGGCCGATGCATCCGGACGGAAGACGCGCGTATCGACACCCTCATGGCAAACGGCGATGCGTCCGCGGTGCTCAGTCGGATAGAGGCTCCTTTGCCAATGGGTCGGACTGATGCCGCCATCCATTGCCTCCAGCGACAGCAGCTGCGCCATGTTTCGCAGACGCAGCCGCTTTCGCGTGTCCGAATCGGGTTGGTCGTCAGGGGCAAAACCGATGTCCGCCCCTTCAGCGCGATAGAAGAATTCGCAATAGCCGAGCGCTGGAACGTTCGGCAGCACGTCCTTGACGAACATCATGCTGCCCCAGCCCGTGTGTCCGACGATGACGTCGGGCACCTGGCCCTGCTTTGCCATCGCCTCGAAGGTCTCTGCGACCCGGTGACCTATGCGGACGTGATGGTCCGGGACGCCCAAATGCCTTGCCATTTGCGCATTGGCCTGCGGCCCCGGTTCCGCCCTGTGGCGGATGACCCGCGTGGACGGAATCCGCTGATCGACGGTTTCCGTCACGAGGGTTACTTCATTTCCCGTCTGCGCCAAATGGGCCGCGAGAGCGGCGAATTGGCAGAAGCCGCGCCGGTGTACAAATGCTACGTGCATGTTCCTAGCCTTTTACCGATGAAAGGACAGCGTTCGCGCCGCGGCTCAGATGCCGTAACGCGTTGCATTCCCCCAAACCAGCTCAAGCCGGTGCAGCGTTTGAAATGCGGTTTCGAGATTGCGCCGGTCCTGCTCGCCGTGGCTGAGCACCCGTTCATAGGCACCGGCAGCTTTCCTGAGCGAATCGCAGAGCTGCCTGCCCTTTTCCGAAAGCCGAATGCGAGCCGAGCGCCGGTCGCGCTGCGATGCAGCCCGGTCGATATATTCCCCATCGCCCAGTTGCTTCAGATAGTAGGACACGTTTGAACCGACATAGTGGCCGCGATCCAAAAGCTCAGCCACGGACACCTCTGCATCGCCGATCGCGAGCAAGACCATGGCTTGCGCCGGGCCAATGTCGTCGACGCCAAGCTTTGTCAATTCGGCGCGCAACAGGCCGGTAAACCGTCTGCTTGCTCGCTCCATCATCCGCGCCAGTTCGAAATACGAGACCACGGAGGCTTCGCTCTCCTGGCCAATATCTTCGTGTTCAGCGGCACTACCAACTGCGTCATCCCCGGGGCGGATGGCAACAGCGCCGCCGAAATCTGCGAACGGATAGAGAATCTTTTGATTCATCCCTCTCTCCAACTAAGCATTACTACGATATTCAAAAATTACTTCAAATTTTGAAGCAATTTTTCGCCCCCTTTACTCCCCCCGAATATGATTATCTTGAGCATCCCACCATTATTGTGTCACACTTATCACGGCAACACTGTGATTTAAGTGATAACAAACAAAATAGCTTCCTCAAGACCCCAACGAACTTATCCAGAAATTCGCCACGCGTGACAGCAAACGAGGCAATATGATTAGCAAGAACCAAATTGGGCCAAAGACGGCGCAAAATGGAGCAAACGATCCACGGCTGCTTATTTTGAAGGCGCGCCGCGTGTTCGTTTTGGCACTTATTTATGCAGCGCTGCTGAGCGCTTGCATCGGCATCTTGCAGCTCTCCACGCCGCTTTACATGATGCAGGTCCACGACCGCGTCCTGAATAGCCAGAGCATGGACACGCTTACCATGCTGACGATTCTGGTGATCGGGGCGCTCATTATCTATGGCGTGCTCGAATATATCCGTGCGCTGACGTTCCAGGCGATGGGAAGCGCGGTCGTGCGTTGGCTGAACCTGCCAGTGTTGACCGCGGCAGTGCAGGCGGCGGCCGATCAAGGGCTGACCCGCGCGACCCAGTCTCTACGAGACCTGGCTGAGTTGCGCAGCTTTCTCACGACCTCCGCCGTCAGTGCACCGCTCGATGCCGCCTGGTCGCCGATCTTCCTCGGCGTGCTCTTTGCGCTGCACCCGATGTTCGGCCTTCTTGGCGCCATTTCCATTGCCCTGCTCGTGTGTTGTGGATTGCTGACTGATTTGCTGACTCGCCGGCTGATGAAAGAGGCCAATCAAGCCAATATCGAGGCCGTCTCGAAAATTGGTGCGAGCTTGCGCCACGCCGAGGCGATTGAGGCAATGGGAATGCTCCCGGCTCTCGCCCGCCGCTGGCGCGCGGCGCAACTGCATGCGCTGGATGCGCTCGAAGTCAGCGGCAGCCGAAGCAAGGCGATGGCCTCCATCACGCGCTCGCTGCGCTTCATGATCCAGGCGGCAGCGCTGGCGACGGGTTCTATCCTCGTGATGAAGCAGGAGATCTCGCCCGGCGCGATGATGGCCACGACCATTCTGGTCGGACGCCTTCTCGCCCCATTTGATTCGATGATCGAAAACTGGCGCCAATGGGTGCTGGCCATCGCCAGTTGGCGACGGATCGAGGCGGCACTCAAGGAAGATCTCGCCGTACGCCAAACGATGCCGCAGCCGCGCACGCAAGGCGATCTCGTCGTCGACAAACTGGTCTATGCCGCCCCCGGCCTCGATGTGCCGATCATCAAGGGCATCGGATTTTCGCTTTCGCCGGGCGAGGTGCTCGGCATCGTCGGGCCGTCGGCTGCGGGAAAGTCGACGCTTGCCCGCCTCCTTGTCGGCATTTTGAAACCGACCACGGGCGGCGTCTTCCTCGATGGCAACAACGTTTATCTCTGGGAGCGCGCTTCGTTCGGGCAGATGACCGGCTACCTGCCGCAATCGGTCTCGCTGCTCGAAGGCACCATCCGCGATAACATTTCGCGCATGGAGGAAGGCGAGCCTCAAAAAGTGCTCGACGCCGCCCGCCTTGCCGACGTGCACGACATGATCGGCCGGTTGCCACTTGGCTACGATACGCCCGTCGGGGACGGCCATTTGACGCTTTCCGGTGGCCAGCGGCAGCGCATCGCACTTGCCCGGTGCCTCTATGACCGCCCCCGCCTGATCGTTCTCGACGAGCCGAACGCCAACCTCGACGCGATCGGCGAGCGAGCATTGATCCGTGCGATCGAGCGTGCCCGCAACGACGGCGCGATCGTCATCATGATCGCCCACCGGCCAACCATCATGCAGGCGGCAGACAAGCTGCTCGTCCTCGAAAACGGCCGAATCACCCAGTTCGGACCGCGCACCGACGTGGTCGCATCCATGACCCCGGGCGAACCGAGACGGGAAGGCGTTTCCGCATGACAAAGAAACCCAATCTACCGATCGCGCGCGATGCAAAGAACGCGGTGACAACGCGTGGCGGGGAGAACCTACCTGCCATCATCGACCGGCCTCATCCCCTGCATGGGCTGGATGTCGATGCGGAAGGCAGCGCCTCCGCCCCGTTGCGTGGCGTGGTCCTTGCCGGTCTCACGACCATCCTCGTCGCCTTTGGCGGCTTTTTCGGCTGGGCTTTCTCGACGGAGCTCAGCAGCGCCTCGGTCGCAAGCGGCACGATCGTGGTCGATTCGAAGCGCAAGACTGTCAGCCACTTCGAGGGGGGCATTCTCAAGCGCCTGCTCGTCCAGGAGGGTGATCGCGTTGCGGCCGGACAGCCACTCGTCAAGCTCGAAGATACTCGCGCCCGCTCCGACCTGCAGGCGCTGCAAAGCCGTCGCCTCGGTCTGATTGCGAAGCTTGCCCGCCTGAGGGCGGAGCAGACGGATTCACAAGAAATCACGTTCCCCGATGATCTGAAGGGCGCGCCGGATCCGGCAGCCGATGATGCGGTGAAGGCCGAAACGAACTTTTTCGAGCGCCGGCGCGAAGCAAAAGCCGGTCGCCTCGATGTTCAGGGCAAGACCATCGAAGAATTTTCGGAGAAAGCCAAATCGCTCGCCGAGCAGATCCGCGCGACCGATCGACAGATCGAACTGATTACCGAGCAGCGGACTGCGATCGCCACTCTCGTCGCGAAGGAGTTCGCCCAGCGCTCGAAGCTTATCGAGATCGATGCCAAGCTGAGCGAACTGGCGGCAACCCGTGGCGAGCTCGCCGGTAATAAGGCCCAGGCCGAAAAGGCGGAAGCCGGAGCAGAACTCGGGTTGACCGGTATCGAGAATGAGTTCCAATCCGAGATTGCCGGCGAAATCACCACGGCCCGCCTTGAGCTTTCCGATGTCGAAGAACGATTGGTGTCCGCCAAAGACATCCTGACCCGCCTCGACATCCGCTCACCACAGGCCGGGATCGTCACCAACATTCAGCTACGCACAGCAGGCAGCGCCGTCTCGGCGGGGCAACCGCTTCTCGATATCGTGCCCGAGGACGAGCCACTGCTCGTAGAAATGCATGTCGGCACCCGTGACATCGACAGCATCGGTATCGGTTCGAAGACGCAGATCAGGCTGACGGCCTACAACCAACGCACGCACCTGCCTCTTGACGGCGAGATCAGCTATGTTGCGGCCGACCAGTCGGTCGATGAAAAATCGAATGTCTCCTACTACGTGGCGCGTGCCCGCATCGCGGCTTCGTCGCTCAGTGCCAACCCCGACATTCGGCTCTATCCCGGCATGCCTGCCGAGGTCCTGATCGTCCACAAGCCACGCTCGGCGATTGACTACATGGTCTCGCCGATTGCGGATAGCCTGAACCGTGCCTTCCGCGAAGACTGAACTAGAACTTAACCACTATACGAAGCCGGCGAAATTCAATTTCGCCGGCAATTTATTTCTAAATTTGAATTGAATTCCAAGTAATAACGAAGATACTTACCCCTTATATCCCAGGGATAATCATCAAAACGACACACAATATACATCTGAGGTAGCAGGAAACAGCACAGTACATCTGTATTTATTTTGTCTTTGCTGTTGCCATATGTTTTTTTGCAGTGCAATGTCGCGGCGCTCATCCAAGGTTTGAGGCCAGAGATGGGCGTAAGCAACAACTCAGAGGAGTAGCATATGGCCACGTTGGAAGGCGGCGCGTATGATGACGCCCTTTTTGGCTCACGCTTCGACGACTTCATCCATGCACGCAGCGGCGATGACTTCGTGAACGGAGGCAATGGCGACGACACCATCTTCGGTGACGAAGGTGATGATCTGCTGTTCGGCGGCAACGGAAACGATGCCCTGTTTGGCGGCTGGGGCGACGACCTCATCCATGGCGACAACGGGAACGACGTCCTGTTCGGCGGCCAGGGTGATGACGTGCTCAACGGCGACAATGGGAACGACATTCTCCTTGGCGGCGGCGGCAGTGACTTGCTGTTCGGCGGCAGGGGTAACGACGTATTGTTCGGCGGCGCCGACAACGACGTTATCAACGGCGGCCAAGGCGACGACGTCTTGAGCGGCGGCGAAGGCAGCGATGTGTTCGTCTTTGACGGCGGTGGCGGTAACGACGTTATCCTCGACTTCACGCCCGGCGAAGACCTGCTGCAGGTTTCGAAGGACATCAACGGCCTCGACATCTCTTCTCCGGAAGATCTGGCATCGCGCGTCACCCAGGTTGGCGGCAACGTCGTGATCGACTTCGGCCATGGCGACACGCTGACGCTTGTCAATGCCGATGCCGACGACATCCAGGCAAACCCGAACCACTACTTCACGATCCATTGAGATTGACCGGCGCGCCCCACTTCCTCCCGGTGGGGCGCCCTCCCTTTTCGTCCTTCAGGAGTAGCGCGTGACGGCAGACGACCGCATCAGGAGCCTCAGCGACGAATTCGCAACTGCTGTGGCATTCAGGCTCAGCCTTGATGTTGCTGTGCTGATCTGGGACGCCCCCGCAGACCTGCCGGCGAAAACCAAATATGCGCTTTCTGCATCGCGATCCCTCGTTCCTCTTGTCAGCATGACCCTCCCGCGCGCCGACGGCGGGCAACGCGTCTTCTGGGCAATGCGGCCCGGAAACGAGCGCGAGCTTGCGGAAATCGCAGTCGATCGCGATGTCCTTCAGACCGTCGTCCTCGAACCGACTGGCCGGCTTCCGTTCCTCGATATGGCGGCACAGTTCGCCGGTCTGATGCCCGAGGGGCGATTCAAGTTTCTCAACACCCTGCTCACCGTCTGGCGGAGCGCATTCCGGCTTTCCCGCGACGAGTTTTTTACCGGTCTGGTCGACGACGCGATCCATGCCCTGAACCTTGGCCAGCGCCCCGCGACGATCGCCTGCCGGCTTGCCCATGGCCGATACCTTGCGGAAACGACCGTCAGCGCCGAGTTTGGCGAGATCAGTGCAATCTATGCGCTGAGCGCCGACGCGGTCCTGCCGTTGCCGCAGCAGTTTGCCATCACCGGTCGGGCGGAGCGCGGCTGGCGCCGTTGCCACTTCGTGCTCGAAACGCCACGGGCGCCGCAGTCGCTCTCTCTCATGATCATGGGCAAGCGTGGCGTTGCCATCCGCGAGGTCGCCCATCGCGGCTCGCGCTACCAGAACATCCAGGAATGGTGGCCCGAACACGGCGCCGCGCTGGGCCTCAGGGAGTTCGTCGTCCGTTGCCTCTCTGCGATCCCTGAAAGCGGGACGGCGCTCGCAACCGACCTACAGCTTCGTTCGCCCTTGCCGGCACGCCAGGCCGGAAAATCCCCTCTCCACCCCGGTGCAGAGATCGATCTGGCGCTCGCGCTACCCGATGGGCTGCTGGTCGGCGGTTGGACCCGTGACCCGTCCGGCGTGCTCTCGGGGATCGACTATCTTCAGGAAGACGGCACTGCGTTACCGCTTGACGGCAACTGGTATGAATTCCCCGGCTGGGCCCGTGGCGCGGAAGAAGGCTCGAAGACTGATGTGACAGGCTTCGTCAGCTGGTTGCCGATGCGAGAACCGCTCGGCGCCCTACTTCAGCCCCGTTTCCAGATGCGGCTTGCCTCCGGCGCCGTCAAACCGTTGGTGCCGAAGCCGCAGCCCTTCGATCCCGCGACACAACGCAACCGCATCCTGCGGGCCGTTCCGCCACAGCACGCCATCGATGCGGCGTTCCGCACGATCCTCGCGCCCGCGCTTAAGGACGTGGAGCAAAGACTGGGAAAGACGATCAGGGTCGATCAGACGAAGGACTTCGGTCCTATGCTGGAGGCGCCTCTGGTCTCGATCGTCGTGCCACTCTACCGCGTTCTCGACTTCCTGCGCTTTCAGCTCTCAGGCCTCGCCACCGACCCCTTTGTCGCCGCCAATGCCGAGATCATCTATGTGCTGGATTCCCCTGAAATCCACGACGAGACTGAGCACCTGCTCGGCGGCTTTCACCTGTTGCATGGGCTTTCGATGAAGCTCGTGGTGATGAACCGCAATGGTGGCTATGCCCGTGCATGCAATGCAGGCGCACGCTATGCCCGCGGTTCCGTCGTCGTCATGCTCAACTCGGATGTCGTGCCCTGCGGGCCGGGGTGGCTGGAGACGCTTGCACTCCCGGTGCTCCGAGAGAAGTCGCTCGGCGCGATCGGCCCGAAGCTTCTCTTTGAGGACGGTTCGCTGCAGCACGCGGGTCTCTACTTTGCCCGCAACAAGCAGGACATCTGGCTGAACCATCATTTCTACAAGGGCATGCCCGGTGCCTATGCGCCCGCGCAAAAAACGCGCGTCGTGCCTGGGGTCACCGGTGCCTGTCAGGTCATGCGCCGGGAGGTCTGGGAACTCGTCGGCGGCTATGCCGAGGACTTCGTGATCGGCGACTACGAAGACAGCGATCTCTGCCTCAAGATCCGGCAGGCCGGCTTCGACATCGTCTATGAGCCGGCTGCCTGCCTTTATCATCTGGAGCGGCGATCGATCAGCCGCAGCCAGGATTACACGCGCGGTGTTGCGAGCCAGTACAATGCATGGCTGCACACCGAACGCTGGAACGACGACATCAGCGCGCTGATGCCAGCCTACCTCGGCGCCGAAGAGGCGGCAGCGCCGAGCGGTCACAAGACTGCCGCCAGGAGCGCCGCATGAACCAACCCGCACTTCGCCACGCAGATAGCCTGCAAACGGCCTGGCAGCCGAACGAGGACCGCATCGACGGGATGCTTCAAACGGTTCTCAGCAATCGTTTCCTGCCACAGCCCGACAGCAACAGCGTGTTCGTCGGAGACGGTAACTACCGGGCGGTTGGCGCCGAGTTTCTCGGCCATTTCATCCGCATGGGCGGATTGCAGCCGGAAAGCAGCGTGCTCGACATCGGTAGCGGCATCGGCCGGATGGCCGTTCCGCTCACACAGTATCTCGACGCCGATCGCGCCCGCTACGTCGGCGTCGATCCCGTGGAAGGCGGTGTCGCGTGGTGCCGCAAGTCCGTCACGCCGGTCTACCCAAATTTCACTTTCGAGCATGTGGACATTGCCCACGAGCTCTACAATCCCATGGGCAAGATCAACGGCAAGGCGCTGAAGCTCCCCTATCCGGATCGAACGTTCGATTTCGCGATCATGACATCGATCGTCACGCACCTCCCGCCGGACGAAGTGCTTGTCTATTTCAGCGAAGTCAGCCGAATGCTGAAGCCCGGTGGCCGGCTTTTCGTGACGGCGTTCGTGGTCGATCGCGTGGCGGCGAAGAATGAAAACGGCAGGCGGGATCCGCGCCTTGGCTTCAATCGCAGCGGCGATGGTCCCTGCTGGTTCGTGCCGGGCCTACCGCCGCTTGCCGCTGTCGGTTTCGATGACGGCTTTCTCGATCGGGCGCTCGAACGGGCGGGCTTTTCAACTATCCTGAAATCACTCGGCCATTGGCGCGGGCACGATGCCGGCCACTACCAGGATGTCTTCGTTGCCGAACGCCGGGGTGCAAACGGATGAAGAAGCGCATTCTGGTCGCGGCGCACAATCATCCGGCGCTCCATCCGGGCGGTACGGAGATTTTCGCGCACGACCTCTTCCGCGCCTATCAACGCGCCGGCCATGAGGTACTCTTCCTCGGCGCCACCAACCAGACCCATCGGCAGGTGCGCCCAGGCACGAGCTTCCAGGCGATTGGCCCTGAGGGCGACGAGGTGCTGTTGTGGTCCGGTCATTTCGACCGCTTCTTCATGAGCCAGATCGACCTCTATGGCGTCGTTCCTGATCTGACCGAGCTCTTGCGCGATTTCCAGCCGGACGTGGTCCACATTCACCACCTGCTGCTGCTCGGCGCCGAGTTTCCGCACATCGTGCGCCGGACTTTGCCCGAGTGTCGCATCGTCATGACGCTGCATGACTACTATCCGCTTTGCCACCATGACGGACTGATGGTGCGAACCAGCGGCAAGGAGCTTTGCCACAAGTCGACGCCCGACCGCTGCCACGCCTGCTTCAAGGATATCCCGCTCGACCGCTTTGTGCTTCGCGAGCAGCATCTTAAAGCCCTGTTGCGCACGGTGGACCGTTTCGTATCGCCGAGCCAGTTCCTGAGGCAGCGATACATCGATTGGGGCCTGGACGGGGAGCAGATCGATGTCATCGCGAATGGCTTGCCACGGCGGGACCTTCCGACGCGGAAGGATCGGCAGGAAAACGACCGGCCGATCTTTGGTTATTTCGGCAACCTCAATCCCTGGAAGGGCACCACCGTCCTGCTTGAGGCCGCGCGACAACTGATCGACGAGGGCCTGCGCTTCGAGCTCAGGGTACATGGCGGCGTACCGTTCCAGAGCGATAGCTTCAAGGACGAGATCGCTCGCCTGTTCAAGAAGACCGCCCCCACCGTCCAGCAGCGCGGTGCCTACCGGCGTGACGACATTACCGACCTCATCGCCGCGGTCGATTGCACCATCGTGCCGTCGATCTGGTGGGAGAATGCGCCACTCGTCATCGGCGAGGCGCAATCCCAGCGCAAGCCCGTGATCGCGAGCAATATCGGCGGCATGGCCGAAATGGTTCAGGACGGCGTGAGCGGCCTGACTGTTACACCCAACGACCCGCGGGCGCTTGCCGCCGCCATGCGCCGCATCGCGGAAAACCCGGATCTCAGGCGCCGCCTTTCGGCGAACGCCCGCAAACCCGATGATATCGACGCCACTGCCCGCCGCTATCTCACGCTCATCGACACGATAGAGCCGGCACGAACCGCCGCGGCCTAGAGGAATGACCATGTCTGTAGCAACCGACAAGCCGGATGTCGCACCGGAGCAAAACAACGCCAAACCCTTGAAGGGCCGGGTGGACGCGATCGACCAAGGCCGCGTTTTCGGTTGGGCATTCGACCCCGAGACGCCAGAGAAACGGCTCGCCATTCGCGTGCTGCTCGATGGCAAGGTGATCGCCGAAGCTCTGGCTGACCGCAACCGATCCGATCTCAAGCGAAACGGGATCGGCGATGGCAACCATGCCTTCGAGATAGCCCTGCCTGACACGGCAAGCGCCCGCGCGGCCGAACTGGTTGTCATGGCCTCGACGGAAAAAGGCGGCGAGCTGCCGCTTCGCGTTCCCAAACCCGACGAACAGGCGGCCGAAGCCCTGATCGCCGCTCCGTTGGCAAAAGTGCTCGACAAGCTTGATGTGCTGATGGCGGCACAACGTCAACTCCAGGTCTCTCAGCGCTCGGCCATCCGCCAGAAGCTCGACGACGGCGAGGAAGGCGAAGCGGCGGGACTTGCTGCTGTCAGCGACGACGTCGCGAGCCTGCGGACAGAAATCACCCAACGATTGACCGATCTCGATGTGCACCTGATGCGTCTCGATGGAGTTGTGGCGGGCATGGAAAAGAGCCTCAATGCCTTGAAGCAACGCTCGAACGGAGACTTGAAGCCGGCATTTCTGCTTCTCTTTGTGCTTGCGGGCTTCACCGCAGGTGCGATCCTGACGCTTCTCCTGCGGACCTAAGGGGACGCATCATGCCCAATCAGGAGCTTTCCCTTTCGCCGAACCCTGCACCGCTTGCCCGGATCATGCGCAGCGGACGGGTCGTGGTGTGCCCGATCGACGAGGCGCTGCTGCTGGTGATTGGCGCTGGCGGCCCGTTGGCCGATCAGTTGCCTGTCGAGATCGATGAAGACCCCGATACCCAGGCGATCGGCTCCATCATCGGTTGGCGGCTTTCCGCGCCACAGACATCCGCCACCCATGGTTTCGCCGCGCTCGTCCCTGTCGACCGCACGCGTGGCATGCCGGCAACGCTGCGCTTCGGAAAGGAAGGCGGCGGCAAACGCTACGTCGTTGCGCCACGTGCCGTGTCGACAGGTGATGTCGCCGCCATGCTGAAGGAGCTCGCCGGCCCGCAGGTCGTTCACGTGCTTGGCCGCCTAGTGGACGTGTTGATGAAGCCGCCGCTCGATGCGCGGAAGCTCACGGCGATCACAGTCCTCCTCAAGGCGGGAACCGTGAAGGACGGCTACATAGAACTGCTTGGCGAAAGTCACGATGATGCGATTGCACTCAAGGGCTGGGCGAATGACATTGCCGCGGGCGTTAGCCGCGCCATCATCAAGGCAGAAAACGCATCGGTCGCCGAGTGCAGCATCGCGGTTTTCCCGCGCAACGACGCACCGGAAGACGCGGTCGGCTTTCTGGGCCTCCTGTCTGCGGATGATCTTCCGCGGGCGCGTGACATCCAGGGCATTTTCTATCGTGGGCGTGGCGCCTGGCGCTATGCGCCGGTCCACGAGCGCAAGTTCGTTGCGGGCCCCCTAGAAACGCCGGGTCATCTTCGCGCGATGCTGCTCCAAAGCCAGAGCTCGCCGCAGGTGCTGTTGCGCCTGCGCGAGGCGGCCAACGGCTTTGACGGTACAGAAACGATCTCAAGCCTCCCCGTTCCGGTCCGGCTCGGCGTCGACGCACTCTATCAGGGCGATGAAGGCGCCTTCCTGATCTCAGGCTGGATGCTCGATCCGGACGATCATGTGCAGAGCGTCCGGCTGCGCCGGGGGCGCGCCGGGGCGCGACTTGATGGCGCCTGGACCCGCACCGAGCGGCTCGACGTGGAAGAAGCGTTCGTGGACCGGCCGGAATTCAAGGGCGCGATATCCGGACATCGCCGTACGCACGGTTTCATCGCTTTCGCGGATGGCCTCGTCGGCGATCCGGCGGCACCCCTTCACCTCGAAGTCACCCTTCGCGATTCTCGTCGCGCCTATATGCCGCTTCACCCGACACGGCTGTCGGCAAGGCATTCGGCGCTGCGGCTGCTGAACGCAATCGATCCGACCAGTTGGGCCTTGCCCGATATCGTCGATCGCCAGATTGTTCCGTTCATCACTGCGGCTCGCACTGATGCTCCGACCATCGAGACCGTCATCGACATTGGCCGCTTCGGTGAGGCTGTGGGGGCGGCAATCCTTGTCGCCGCGGGGGAGGCCGAGGAGGATTTTGCTGCCCTGTTAGGACTTCTAGCGCTCGATCCACTTACGCGGAAGGCGCCGATCGTGCTCGTCCTGCAATCGGAACAGTTTCGCCGGCGCGCCGCCGGCATCCGGCGACTTGCGGAATTCTATCGCTTGCCGCTGCGCCTTTTGTCCGTCGAAGGTTCAGGCGATGCCAGCGACCTTGCGCGGACTGCGGCGCAGGCCATCGACAATGAAACCGTCATCCTGCTGTCTGCGTCCCTGACGCCCGCCAATCCCGGTTGGTACCAGACGCTTGTTGCGAACTATGAAACCAGGAGCGGAAGCATCATTTCGCCGACCCTTGCCTATGAGGATCATTCGATCCGTTGGGCCGGCAGTTCGTCGCTCGATCGCGCGGATCATCTGCAGTCGAGCCGGTATGCCGGTTATCCGGTCGGCGCTGTGAACCGCCTGAAGCTGACGCGGGTGGCGACCGCGTCGCTCGAGTGCTGCATCATGCCTCGCAAGGCGCTTCTCGACGATACCTGCCCTTCGCCGGCTTATCTCGGTGCGTCTCTCAATGGGCTGGATCTTGCCTTGAGGCTGAGCCGCAAGGGCTACGAATCCTATTGGCTGCCCGCCTTGCAGATGCTCGGGTCGGATGAGGCGTCCGGTGCCGTTTCGGCAGCCACGGCCAGGTACGTGGAGCGTGTCGATCAGACGCTCTTCCGTGGCCGCTGGATGCAGACCGTCGAGCCAGACACCACGACCCACAATGAGGTTTCGGCATGAGTGAGAAACTCCGCGTGCTGGTCGTCTCGCACGGCCACCCGATCCATTCGCTGGGCGGCGCCGAGATCGCCTCCCATGGTTTGCACAAGGCATTGAACGGCCTGCCGGGGATCGAATCGATCTACCTCGCCCGCGTCGGCAATCCCGTGCCGCGCCACGGCGCGTCGGCGCTGATGAGCCTTCGCCTGGCGATGGACGAGGTGCTCTACCATGCCGAGGACTTTGATCATTTCTTCCTGTCCAACGGCGATACCGACGCGATCCGTCGCGACCTCTTGCGCTTTGTGGGAGACATCAAGCCCGACATCGTCCACTTCCACCATATCATCGGGTTCGGACTGGAAGCCCTCTATGCAGTGCGCGACGCTCTGCCGAAAGCGCGCATCGTCGTGACCTTCCACGAGTACCTGCCGATCTGTCACAACCACGGGCAAATGGTGAAGCGGCCCTCGGGCCAGCTTTGCAATGGCGCTTCGCCAATCAGTTGCCACACGTGTTTCCCCGAAATCCCGGTGTCGCGTTTCGTGCGCCGCGAGCAGTTCGTGCGGGGCATGCTAAACCTTGCCGACGCCTTCATCGCCCCGAGCGCCTTTCTCGCCAATCGCTATGTCGAGTGGGGCATCGCTGCTGAGAAGATATTCGTGATCGAAAACGGCATCGTCCTGGGTGAAAAGACGCCCTCGCGTGACTTGCAGGCGCCGACGGCACGTCGCAATCGTTTTGCCTATTTCGGGCAGATGACCCCCTTCAAGGGCGTTCATGTGCTGATCGACGCGGTATCGCGCGTGCCCGACGATATCTGGGGTGACGATTCCACGCTGATGATCTTCGGCGGCAACCTCGAGCGTCAGCCGATCGAGTATCAGGAACGCGTAGCGAAACTGATCGAAGACGCCGGCCGCCGCGTCCGCTTTTACGGCTCCTACCAAAACCAGGACATGCCGCGGCTGATGCGATCGGTTGACTGGGTTGTGATGCCATCTGTCTGGTGGGAAAACTCGCCGATCGTGATCCAGGAAGCGCTGCACCATGGCCGGCCGATTATTTGCTCCGACATCGGCGGCATGGCCGAAAAAGTCCGCGACCGGCTGGACGGCTATCATTTCCGGACCGGCAGCGCACAAGACCTTGCCGATCGCCTTATAGACGTGCTGAGCACGCCAAGGTCATGGGACAACCTCAGGGCAACGCTCAGGCGCCCGATAAGCCATGTCGACTGCGGCCGCGAACATGTCGCGCTCTACCGGAAACTGCTCAAGGAGGAGCAGCCGGTGCACCCCAGCGCCGCTGTGGCCTGAACCGAAAAGCGCTCTGTCCTCGTCTCTCACATCGCATTTACAAGCGACCGAATTCCCGACTCGACGGACATTCCATTGCTTATCGGGCAATGGGATGTCCTGGTTTTTTAAAGGTCAACTTGAACGGTGGAACCGGCGCCAAGCGCCGGAATGGAATTAATCGCCGTTCGGTGCCCACCATCGATGGAAGTGATGAACCGGTCCCCGCCCCTGCCCGATTTTGAGCGCTGCTCCGGCAACAAGCGCGTCATGCAGATAGGTCTTGGCGGCTACAACCGCTTCCTCGAGCGTGAGGCGACGGGCGAGACCAGCCGCGATCGCGGCAGATAGCGTGCAGCCAGTACCATGATCGTTCCTCGTCTCGACCCGCGGGCGCGACAAGCGCAAGGGGGTATCCCCGTTGAAGAGGATATCAACAGCTTCATCTCCCTTGGCATGCCCGCCTTTCATTAGCACGGCGCGCGCACCAAGCTTCAGGAGCATCTCCGCTTGGCGGGCCATTTCCGTCTCGTTCTCGGCAATCGCGCGGCCCGTCAACAGCGCCGCTTCGGGCAGGTTGGGCGTCACGATGAGGCCAAGCGGCAGCAACTCCTCCTTGAGCGTCGCGATCGCATCCGGACGCAACAATACGTCACCTGAAGTAGCGACCATGACCGGATCGATGACAGCCAAATGCCCGTATCGCTTCTGACCGGACGCGATCGCCGCAATTGTCTCCTGACGGGACACCATGCCGATCTTCACCGCGCCAACGGCGAGATCCGAAAACACCGCATCGATCTGAGCTGTGACAACAGCCGGAGAGATATCCTCGACGGCCGTGACCCCGCGGGTGTTTTGCGCGGTGATGGCCGTGATCACGCTGGCACCATAGACGCCGAGCGCCGAAAACGTCTTCAGATCCGCCTGGATGCCGGCACCACCACCGGAATCCGAGCCCGCAATAGTGACGGCGATAGTGGTCATGCCTGGCTCCGCTGAAATGTAGAACCGGGTCCAATGATGGCGAAAGCGCGCTCAAGCCACCGGCTCAAACACGCGCAAACTGAGGCAGGTCTTCCGGGCAACCTGGAAGATAGATTGAGCCGATGGGTCGGTCGCCTCGCTCCCTGCAGTTCTTCGTCGCTACATTCTGAACAGCGTATTGGCACCAACGATCTCCCGAAACCAAAATCACGGAGATCCAGATGAACGGCGGAGACGCGGGGGTGCCAGAGAGGCCCTTGCCGTTCCTACGCCGGTATGATCCGGATCAGGTTCAAGGGTCTGGCTCACCGCCATCTCAGCACCGTCAGGTGCGCCCCTCGGCAGGCATGAATGCTATGGGAGCGTGACAGGGGATGTCAATTGCTTGAGTTTAGCAGGCCCGTATATGCGTCGGCTCGATGCGGAAGACGGAGGACCTGAAAGGAAACAACCAGCAAAAAGGCCCCTTTTGCCTCGAGAGCATAAGGAGCCTTCCGTCTGAGCGTTCGACTTCACAGACCTTGGCAGACTATCCACCTGAAGGCCGTTAAGGCAAGGGGATTTCGAACGCGAGCCTATGCAATCCCGGAGTGATTTGGTCGGCAGCACTGCGTTTCACTCAGTGGCGACGCGCCTTCCAAGCAGAACGATAGATGTAAGGCGCCTCATCGCATCAATGTCACCGCAATGCTTTTGAGACTTGCACTTTCTCGGGCCAAGGCCGCTTCGGCTGCGCGCAGTTCGCGTGTGACAGACAGAATATCGCGGTGCGCCATTGCGAGTACAACCTGCAACACTTCAGTGTCTGGCCAGCAGAATGAGGTGCCATCCGTCGGGGCCGCGATCGCCGGCTAGCCGATACCTCGCCGTTCGGCCCCTCGCGCCTGTCCAGCGCATGATCGTCTTTATCGCATGGCCTCTCCCACCCAATTCGTGACGTGGCGCGGCAACGTAATCGTCTCTGGCGGCGCGCGCTGATGCTGGAACAATTGTGCCCGTATTCTGAACCATACTGCCCACCTCCCCGGTCTATACTTCGGCATTCTGACCTCAATTCACACGTGATATATACCGGTGGTCATCGTTTGGACTGAGAACGGCTGCGAACAACCACCCTCGGACGAGCAACTCAAGGTTCGGGCGGCGATCTACGTTCGGATGTCGACGGAACATCAGAAGTACTCGACCGACAATCAGCCCGTCGCACAGCAGCCCAAAATGTAACTGCCGTCCGGACAACACGGTCTGCGCGCTCGGGCGAACTCCCCGGGGACGCAGCCCAGGGTGTTGTGGACAAACCGGAGAGAAGAATGTACCTGCAAGCCACTAAAGTGATCAGTTCACGTTGTGTGCTGACCGGCCGCAACAACGGACTCGCGTTTGCCGTCGAAACAACGCGAAGTAAGGCACGATATGCGATTCAAGGAATACGGGCTCCTGCACGAGCTGCACTCCCGTCGGGCTGTACGGAGCAGATCCCCTACCCCATCGAGACTGGCAAGTAATAGCAGGCAACGCCTATTGTGAGCTACAGCCCAGCCATCCTTTCGGTTTCCTATCTAATGCTGCAGCATCCGAAAGTTACTTGAGCCTGGCAGCACCAAAGCTGCATTTCAACGTAGAACAGCGGGTCAATCATGTTTGATCTATGTGTGCTCATTTGAATTGCCGACGTTAATAAAGGAAATCAAGTATGTCATCGCGGCTTGGCGAGATTTTGATAGTCACCGAAGAGCTTGCAGGCTTAAACAGATCTGGTGGGATTGGCGCATGCGCGCTGGGTCAAAGCTTACACCTGCGGTCGCTAGGCTACCAAGTCGACGTTTTAATAACTGATCTGGACTGCAGTCAAGCAACACAGCGAGAGCAGCTGAGAAACTTCAGCAGCTTTACAGTTCGATTTCTTCGAGATCTCGTTGACGCAGATGATGTTGTATCACAGCCTGTTGACGCTATATCGAAGTCATATTGCGTCTATCGATATATCAAATCGCAGAACTATCACGTAGTGCATTTCAACGACTGGCTCGGTTCAGGCTTCTATACGGCAATGGCACGTCGCCAAGGCCTCATATCCAGCGTAATCGTAACCCATTTGCACGGTAGTTCCGAGTGGGTTCGGAGGCACAATAAGAACCTTCCGCGCCTTGAAGAGTTTGAGACAGAAGCAATCGAGAAGAGCCAAATCGAAAATTCGGACTTAGTGATCAGCCCCAGCGAATATCTTCTAGATTGGTACACCGCTTCAGGAATTCGGCTCCCAAAATCAAGGGTGTGCAATTGGTTGCTACCCCAATGGTTTAATGATGGGTTCGACGGCGAACAACCCTTAAGTTGTGCACCTGTGGCCCCTGGCAGTATAGACACCCTGATCTTCTTTGGGAGGCATGAACGTCGAAAGGGCTTTGAACTCTTCCTTAGCGCGGCAGCGGTGTTCCCCAAGAGTTTTCAACCGAATTTAGTCTTCCTCGGACGTTTTGATCGCCTTAACCAGGAATTCTCTGGCTCTGCCGCCCTTAGAAAGCTAAGTGGATACGGCGGGGAAATCGATTTCGTTAACGATCTACATCAACAAGACGCGCTCCGGTTCATTCGGAAGGCCAAGAGTGCACTCTGCGTGATGCCCTCCGTGGTTGAAAACAGCCCATGCGTCGTAGGTGAATGCTTCACGATAGGCACGCCATTCATCGCAACTAATGTAGGGGGAATAGCGGAACTCATAGCGCCCGATAGCCGGAAAGCTTGTCTACCGGAAGCAGAACCCAAGGCGCTCGCCGAGGCGATTCAGCGTGCAGCAGTTTTGGGGATAGATCGGCTAGAGTCGACACTCGTCCCGCGACGGATCAAAGAAGCATGGGCTGAAATACATGCGGCGCTGCAGCAAAATGCTGAAGAAATGGTTGAAGTAGATTCTTCGCGGCCCTTGGTTAGTGTTTGCATTACCCACTATGAGCGTCCAAATTTTCTTCGACTGGCACTCCAACAGCTTGAGGCGCAAAGTTACGACAACGTTGAAATAGTTATTGTTGATGATGGCAGCCGAACAAAAGAGTCACATGAAGAACTCGATATTATTGAGCGAACTAATTTTCGATTCCCAGTTAAAATTCTACGGGAACCAAACAAATATCTAGGGGCCGCACGCAATACCGCGGCACGTCATGCCAAAGGGGATTACCTGCTTTTCCATGACGACGACAATGTCGCCGAAAAGCAGGAAATTGAAGTATTCGTCAAAGCAGCGCTAAGCTCAGGGGCCGATGTGTTGACCTGTCAAGCTTTCGTGTTCCGTGCCGATGACGCGCGAGGTCCATTTGTACACGACATTGTGGGACAAGAAAGAAGATCCATTGAATTTTACCCAATCGGGATCGGAGGAATTTTTTCTTATTTTCGGAACCGCTTTGGTGACGCAAATGCTCTTATTAAGAGAAGCGTCTTCGCTAAGCTTGGCGGCTTTACCGAATTGCGTGGCGTCGGCTTCGAAGACTGGGAACTGTTTCTGCGGGCCCATTTGATGGGGTACAAGCTAGGGATTGTCCCGGAGCCACTATTTCACTACCGCGTCAGTAGCGGCGGTATGTTGGCGACAGGCGATACAGCCCAAAACTTCCAAAGAATTTTTGAGGCTGTCGACGGCGTGAAATCAACAGCGGATGGCGACATTATTCGATACGCCATCAGCGGAGATCTATCCGAGCAGATTACCAATCTAACGTGCCACAATCTCTCGAAAGAACGCGCGGCCGATCATCACCGCAGGCTGATGAGTGTCGACCCTAATTCCTCTGAAGCGCGCGAGATACTTGCGGAACTCGCCGTGAAGCTCGGCCGGACTCGCGATGCTATTAATATTAGCGTGGGCCGGCAGCGCGAGGAGCTCGTGCGCCAAGCATCGCAAGGCAAATTAAAACCGCGCCTTCATAGGCAGGAACTGCAACACGAAACAATTCGGACGGGTGATCGCGGGCAATGCTACATCCTGAGAGGGTGGCTTGTCGATCGGTGCGGTCACCCACGGAATCCAAAAGCAATGTTGTTTGGCCATGAATATTTCAAGCCGCTGTTAGTGGAGCGCTACGAGCGACCTGACGTGCAACGCGCTCTGGGTCTGGACGATTCTACTAATTTGGGGGTGAAGGCACTGCTACAGCGAGAGCGAAGTGAACTGCTGCTAGACAAAATTACCTTTGCGAGAAGCGCAAAGATTGCGATGCCCAAATCCGGTCATGCAAAGCTACTATGTGGAGAGTCACAACTCAAAGGGCACATTGATAATATGGTTGCATGTGACGCAATTCGCGTCCCGCTGCCTCAGGACGGGAGTTGGGAGGGAGAAATGGAAATCGTCACCGGTCATGGTGTGGACGTAGCGGTCAAGTGGAATAGTAAGGCGATAGAGTTTGGATCACCACAATCTTACAGAAAGCACTTTGTAATACCTTGCTTGGACCGGCGAAGAGAGGCTGTCGACATTTTTTTGCCGCTCGGCATATCCGTCGACGTTTACTTCTATTAGACAGGCAACGTTTGGCATAGAAATGAACTTGCGATTCCAGTGCGATTGCGCCCTCCTTCTCTAGTCACGAACAGAAGTGCAATTCATGACAAGCAATCAAACTGACCCCACAACATTGTCTTACGCGTTACGCCAAAAGTACAACGTGATGAAGGCGGTTGTACTCAGGGACATGCGGACGCGTTTTTTTGATCACGGGCTCGGTTTTCTCATAGTAGCTCTATGGCCGTTAGCACACATGATCATTCTCCTCGGCATTTATCATTTTGCTGGGCGCCAGGCTCCCTTTGGAGACAGTCTCAACGTTTTTTTTGCCACGGGCCTAATTCCAACATTGCTGTTCATGTATGTTTCGCGCTTCATGTCCCTTTCAGTAATTTTGAATAGGCCGATGTTAGCCTTTCCCGTAGTTCAGGTGCTAGATATTCTCATGGCCCGAGCTTATTTGGAAATAACTGCAGCGTTGCTCACACTTTTTTTCATGTTTACCATACTTTTTTTGCTTGGCGAGAACCCTTGGCCCGCGAATCCGGAAGAAGCCGTGCTCGCGTACCTCTCAACCGCATTGCTCGCCGTCGGCGTAGGCATCTTAGTCGGTGTGATCGCTATGTTCTTCAACTTCGCAGTGACTATCTACGCCTTGCTGATGATCTTGGCATACGTCTCCTCGGGCACCCTGTTTGTTACAGCTTATCTTCCCGACCTTATCGCAATTCCGCTATCATGGAATCCGATTACTCAGGCTGTGGAATGGATGAGAACCGCTTACTTCGAGACATATCCTGATCGCCTCTTAGATCGTTCCTATCTCGTCGGCTTCGCACTCACAGCTTTGTTCGGAGGACTGCTGTTGGAGCGAGTTTGCAGAAGAATCATGCTCGAGAGCTAGCCGTGATAAACTGATGGGTTGCTGACAAACCTCTGGGTCGGCTAGCAACCAGAAATCGCGCGTGAGAGAGTTCCTTCGACCGCTCATGCAGCACCGCTGCGCAAACCTACCACGCAGGATACTCCGCGAAAGTGCAGCAACCGGTTGACGACCTAGCATCAGAACGATAACACCCGACGGTATTGCGTTTGCTGTTCCTTCGGCTCGGCGCGTTTCGCGAGTAAAAAGTTGGGTGTACTCGCTCACCTTGAAGATAATTTCGTTGAGAGATTTGAATTTGAAGGAAGATACTTTGAAGAGGATATTAGTTACAGGGGGTGCCGGTTTTATTGGGACACACCTCGTGCGGAAATTAGTTGAACTCGAATACGATGTCGTAATTCTGGATAATCTAAGTTCCGGAAAGCTTGCTGAGATTCCCCAAGCTGCCGTTTTCATTGAGGGGTCTGTTTTGGACAGCCACGCCGTCCAAAGAGCACTTACTGAAGTCGATGCTTGTATTCATCTTGCCGCGGTGGCGTCGGTAGAAAAATGCAACAAGCAGCTCAAACTCTCACACCAGACCAACATTACTGGATTTTTGTGCATCGTCGAAGAAATTGTCCGTTCGGGTAAGCCCATACCATTAGTGTACGCTTCTTCGGCGGCCGTTTACGGAGGAACTGAGGACCTGCCCCTTTCAGAAGAAAGGAGGTGCATTCCCCTGTCGCCTTACGGAGTCGACAAGCTCTCTTGTGAACTGCACGCGCGTGCAGCTTATGAGGTCTTCGGTATCACCACGACCGGTCTTAGATTTTTCAATGTGTATGGGCCGGGACAAGATCCCCTGTCACCGTATTCCGGCGTCATCACAAAATTTGCCGAACAAGTTACGAATGGTCGAGACATCACTATTTTTGGCGATGGGAGTCAGACGCGCGACTTCGTTTATGTCGATGACATCGTTGAAGCCTTGATTCGTGCGGCATCTGCTGCCGCCACAGGGGCTAACGTCATCAACGTTTGTAGTGGGATTGAGACATCCATTAACGAGCTCGCACAAGCGATGATCAGCGAAACCAACTCCCGCTCAAAGATCGAATATCATGGCAACCTAGCCGGAGAGGTCAAGTATTCGAGGGGTTGCGTCAAGAACCTACGTAGAACGCTTAACTATGAATGCCACACTTCTCTTAGAGACGGACTGTCGCTGTTGCTTGCGACATTCGCCAAAAAATCTAAGTCTAATGAATAGCTGTGGGCTCAACCAAACTTAAAGAGATCGCACGCAGTTAACCCTTCGCTGCGTGACTGCAACAAATGTAGTCGTGCGAGGATTGAATAAGTGGATACCAAGATGACCTTCAAAATTGCACTTGTCACCGAGGAACTGGCCGTCTACGGAAAATCTGGCGGCATTGGTGCGGCGATCTACGAGATGGCAATTATGCTTGCCGAAAATGGACACCGTGTCGATATTCTCTATATACCTAATGAGAACTTCGATGATGCAAGGCGTCGCCGTGCTGTCGACGCCTTTGCTGATCGCGGGGTAAAGCTGGAGTTTATCGATCCTTCAAAATATGTCTGGAATACTGGAGACGTTGCTAATAGATCCTACAGTGTTTACAGATATATTAAGGAAGCTAAGAAAAACTACCACTTTATACACTTCCACGACTATAAAGGGCTTGGGTTCTTCTCTTGCTCCGCGAAACGGCAAGGTATTGCCTTTGCGGATACAACGCTGGTTGTTCAATTGCATGGCCCAACCCGCTGGGCACTCCACGCCAATCGAGCACTCTTCACCCACTCCAATCAGATTCTGATCGACTATTTGGAACGTGAAGCGATTCGGCTTGCGGATCATGTCGTGAGCCCAAGTAACTACCTGATCGAATGGCTCCGGGAGAACGGCTTCAAGCTACCCGCAGACGAGCGGGTGCACATGATCAAAAATGTGTGTAGCCAAAGTGTGCGCATTCACCGCAATCGCCATGCCACGGGCGAACGCACGAAGATACGCCAACTTATCTTTTTTGGAAGGCACGAAGCCAGAAAGGGTATTGTTACTTTTTGTGATGCGTTGGATCTGATCGAACCGGTGCTAGCTGAAACCGGAACTTCGGTCTGCTTCCTTGGTGGCCTGGGCGAAGTCAACGGCTGGTCGTCAGGCGTCTTTTTGAGCGAACGATCGCGCAAATGGGGCTTCCCAATCGAAGCGCGAATTGACCTCGACCGCTTGGAGGCACTCGCGTTTCTCGCATCCCGCCCTGCGACACTAGTAGTCATCCCTTCCTCGGCTGAGAACTCTCCGTATACAGTTGTCGAAACATTGGCCGCCGGGCGGGCCGTTCTAACCTCCCGATCTGGTGGAGGAAAAGAGCTTATTCATTCGGACTACCATCGCGACGCAGTTGTCGACGCGGAACCGGAGGCGATAGCCGAACGGCTGAAACGATTGCTCCGTGAAGGAGCACTAGTTCCACAATTCGCCGAAACACCGGAAGATATATCAGCACAATGGCTGGAGTTCCATTCGACTTATCAGCCTGTTGAAGGCGTCGCAGGTCCTTTCACCGCGAAGCCCAAGGTGGTGGTCGGCATTACGCATTTTGAAAGGCCCCGAAAGGTCATCGGAGCCGTGATGTCTGTCCTGCGGCAAACGTACGAGAATATTGAACTCGTTGTCGTCGACGACGGCTCACGCTCCAACGAAACAAAAGAAGCCATACCCCACCTAAAACAGTTGGTTGAGCGAACCGGAGGGCGGTTCATTCAGCGAGAGAACGGCTACCTCGGAGCCGCCCGTAACACGATTGTCAAGGAAACCACGTCTGACTACGTGATCTTCCTTGATGATGATGACCTTTTGCTGCCGGGCGCGGTGGAAAAGCTAGTCGAGGTTGCAGGCCACACTGACGCCGATATCGTTAATTGTTTGAATCTATACTTGGAGGCTAGCGACAGAAGCAAGTTTGAACTTGCCCCAGAAAGCTTGAAGACAAAGGTGTCCTACGTTCCCACCGGTGGCCCAATTTCGTTGTCGCATCTAGCGAACCATTTTGGAGCGGCAACGGCCCTTATTAAGAGATCGTTCTTCGATAAGATTGGTGGCTATACCGAGATTAAGCGAGTCGGTTACGAGGACTACGAGTTCTACCTGCGTGCGGCGCAGCAAGGCGGAAATCTGACTATTGTACCCGAACCTCTGTACCTGTACGAAGTCGGTAAACCGAGTATGATTTCTAGCACGTCGCGGTTGGTGAACAAGCAACGAGTTACGAACGCAATTGATGTAGCCCCACACGCAGCCGAATGGATTGATGCGCTTGAACTCGCTGCAGGCATCGAGGCGATCTCAGACGAGCAAAACATGGCGCATTGGCTGACCTCAAGTTCGCCGCACGCTGCCTTGCTCACCCGAGTGGCTTCAACACGAAACAGCTTGCCGGACCACGTTGAGGCCCTTCGTGAATATGCGATTGCGATAAGCGCTCCGTCAGCCGCGCTAGCTTGGGAACAGGCCCTTTGCAAACCGGAGGCCAACAGCGAAAGTATGATTGAGCGAAGAGCACGCCCAGTGGCAGGTACATTTGCCCACTGGGTTGCGCGCCATGACACCGGCGAAATCTCTACGACTACCGAACTCGTGACGCTTTGGGCATTGCGTCGTTTCGATGACGCTTCCGCTGAACTTGCGAATTTCCTCGAGCGGACGGGTGAAGCAAACGAGTTCGCGATTGAATTCGCCCACACTCTCGCTAGTTCGCCAGAGTTGAAGGCGAGCCAGGCGGCAAGCTTGTCTGATGCACTCTCGTCAATAACAACGACAGAGGACCTGGCTTTGAAACTTCAGGGCGCACTTACTGCACTTGATATTGCAGCCGGTCGACTTGAAGCAGCAAGAACGAGCCTGGCGTTTATTTCAGCGACTGAAGCTAAAGAGTATGTGGAGCGATATAAGGATCTGCAGGACGCATTCGGAAGTCGAGCAAGTGAGCATGGCCTAAAGCATTACCAAGGTTACGGATTCCTAGAAGGTCGTGAAGGTTTTGAAGTCTTGCGACGTTTGGCGGTTGCGGTTGGCACACGCAATGGGCGCGAAATTCGACCGTGGCAGCTACGCACCGATTTTGACCGGTTGGTTGGCGAAAAATAATGGGCTGATCCGCCTTCGATCTCCGCTACTCAACGCAGGTTCCTCTTCATCGTATCAAGCGAGGACGTCCCAATGATTGAACAACAAACGAACCATAGGCAAACGTCGGCTTCGGGAGCAGAACATTCAAACATCAAGGCTGACGAAGCAGGTGTTGTCCGGCAGTCACAACGTAACGTGGACACTACGGCATTCTTCCATCCGGACGTGACCTTGGCAAAGGGCGACGATGTCGCGTCCCACATTATTAGACTTGCCGGAAATACTGGAAACGTTCTATTCTGGGACTCCCTGGCAGGATTTTTCAATTATTCGATCAGAATAAAGGACGCTTACGACATCCCCTCCGAGGTAAAGACACTTGTCCTCAGCATGGGGAACTGGATATCGCCTGATAATGATCTAGGGGACCATGCACACGCAATAGAACAATCCAATGTTGAGAAAATCGTTGTGCTTGGTGCCGGTGCCCAAGCGCAAACGCGTGGTGAGCCAATCTCCCTGTCTAGCGGGACTCGTCGTTTCCTCGACCTGATCGCAGAGCGATCCACATCAATTGGCGTACGCGGCGACTACACTGCTGAAGTTCTTGACGGATTCGGTGTTAAAAACGTCGATGTTGTTGGCTGTCCTTCCGTTTTTATGATTGATGGCCAGTTTCGGTCAGTGCCATCTGGCGCATCGCCTCGTCTTGCGGTTCACACTACATGGCACGGCCACTATCGCGATGCCATTAATGAGTTGCTTCGCTTCGGTTGTGAGAATGACGCGATCTTCGTCGAACAGTCGGAAGTCTCTCTGCTTCAGTTTGCGAATAGCCGCAAAATGGATGCTGGCCTTCAGTATCGGTTGCGCCACTATTCCGAGGATCATATTCAATCTTGGAAACTGCTACGATGGCTGAGCGAGCGCGCGGAATTCTATTTAGATTTACAAACGTGGCGCGCTGCGATGAGCCGAGTGGACTTAGCGATTGGTTCTCGTTTCCATGGAAACGTTGTTGCGGCCATAGAAGGCGCACGCACGTTGTTGCTGACTCTGGATACGCGGACTGAGGAGTTGGCCCAATACTATAATATGCCTCACATGCGCTTTACTGACTTTGACGCGCGTATTACTCCAGAATCATATTACGAACTCGCTGATCCCACGTTATTTTTGAAAAGCCTTCCTCTAAAGAAACAAAGATTTATAGCCTTTTTGCGCAAGAACGGTCTCCAGCCAACCGAGTCGTTTTTACGTGACCAAGCGTCGATTACAGAAGCCCACCTCCACGGCGAAGAACACGATTCTCAGGCCGCAATTCGGAGGTTCGATCGGGATGCCGACGCCTTGGGACTTACTCCAGAACAACACAGTATGGAGCGCATGCGGCGCGCGCTGCCTCTAAGAACGCGCGATGAAGGCGAAGCAGTCGATCGCGCTGAATTTGTCACCCCCAGATCTGAGCGACTGGGCGAAGTGCCTCCACAAGTGCGAGTATCGTGGAGGGCGCGGCAAGGAGTAGCCAACGCGTACTCGCATCAAAATACACCGATGGCTTACGACGACCGCGGCATGCAAGAACAATGGCAACGTGAAGTCTACATTAACGCAATGCGCTTAGCAGAGGCGAACAACTTTCGCCGGATTGTCGATTTCGGTTGCGGTTCTGGCTTTAAACTTATGAAATATTTTGCCAACTTTGAGACTGTAGGCGTAGAAATCGAACCCGCACTTTCGCAGCTGCGCACTGTTTATCCCGACAGGGAATGGGTTAGCGGCGAATATGTAACGCCGGATACGTTTAGCGGAGACCTTGTAATTTGCTCTGATGTAATCGAGCACTTATTTGAACCGGACCGCCTGCTAAGTGCTATGTCCGCATCGAGCGCTAAAGTGTTTGTCTTATCCACTCCAGCGCTAGAAATTCTAGCGGATCGCGGCCAGTCTAGCAGAATGGGTCCACCGACCAACACATCCCACGTTTTTGAGTGGACAACTACGGAGTTCGCAGGTCTAGTGTCGCAGCATTTGGACATTGTCGCGCACACGATAATCAATCTTCGGCAGGCGAGCCAATTCTGCGTAGCTAAACTAAAAAATCAAGAAACACCGATTCAGGTGCCGAACTTTGCGTACGATTAGCTTGGGCATCTCGGCCGTCGTCCGACGTTGGGGCGTCAATCGCGGTTTGCTGAATGTCTGGCCTCGCGAAACCGGGGGATCTCGATGATCCGAGCAAGCCTGCGCTCAGCATGACCTGCCACTGAACTTTCATCCAGCGGCGACTAGAGCCCCGGCGGATATCGCTTCAAGTCGAATTGGCGAGAGCACGCATGACCGGGATCTGCTGACTGATTAAGGCTCAGGGCTCCAGAAACGTGACATATAGCTCTGATCGAAATCGATCTTTAGGCGTCCGTCGAAGGCGGCCGAGAACTTCATATGTAGAATTCCCGTGCCTTTATCGTACCACCAGCCCTGAAAGGCAACACTGGAACCCTCTAGGTCAAACAGGGAGTTCCGCATGTGCGCAACGTTGACCTGTAGTGCCGCGTCATAAGCGGGCAGCAACAGGCCGCGCTTTCCAAGGTTGAATCGTACAATGTTTTTTGCATCGAAATTCTCAGTTTCAACGATGATCTGCAGCGATCCTCTTGTAGCGGCGAGGCTCTCTGTAAATGAAGCGTTCGTGGGAATAAATGAGCGCAGTGGGTTGTCGGCAACGAGAACGCGATTAAGCGCAGCGTATGGGGCCACGGTCTCATCGACTAGAACTGGGCGGGTGTAAAAGCTATGGAACTGGTTTGACTGAATCATCAGATCGGCGATCACTTGCCCAACGGCCGTAGATTTGATGATCACGCCCGCTTCGAGGTTCTGTCGGTTGCCATAGAACTTATTGCCAACAATCTGCTTGTATAGCGATTGCCCATTTAGGATAATGCACGCGTTGTCTACGATATTACCGGAAATTAGCGATGGAGCCCTATGTCCGTCGATGAATTCGATTGCTATCGGGTTCGCGCCAACGCTACCCTCGTTTCCAGGTTGGCCATTCCAGATATGGCCATTCATCACAGATCCGGAGGAATGGATACGAATGGGTATCAGCCCTGTATCGACACTTCCGCCAAGGATTTCGCTGTCAGCGATCTGGAGATCGACGCCAATCCCTGTTCGGGTAGCCCATGGATTATCTTCATAGCTGACAGCGAAGCCCGAAACACGTGGATTTTGTAGCTTTACGTCAGCGCTATAGCCAACGGGTCCAAGCCGGATACCATACTCGCGCTGGCCCCAACCGAGTACGGTCGGGTTTGTAAAGAAGCCCTCCTGCGGACGATTGATCAAAACACCATTGGCTACTTGGTTACACTGAATAGTCACACTATTCAGTGAAAAACCCCACAACTCACTGTCCGGGACATCATGTTCCAACACCGCTCGGTTTGGGGCAAATGGTGTTGATGGATCAACAATCAGCGTCCCATTGCGGATTTCCAGTCCATCACAGCCCTCGAGTGATAGCGGCTTACTTACGCGATACTGCCGTCCCCGCAAATCAAGGCTTCGTTGGTTGTCGCGCTGGCGGGGAAGCGACGGTCGCGTGAATTTGAAATAGCTCAAAATTGATTGTAATGCGGCACTATCGTCCACAGCGGTGGCGCCCAAATGCCCATCCCCAACGGCCCCAGCCGCTAGAGGATCAATACCCAAATCATCGACTCCAAACCATGCCCCAGCATTCTGGAATTTGAGACCATGCGCTGGCTCGGTCCCGACCTTAACGAAGGTTCTGCGCCTATCCTCGACGAAAACCTGCCGGGCATTTGAAGGAACAATGGAGCCCGACGCCCCGTCGAAACTGACTATACAGAATAGTCCCGTATCCGGCTGTAACGCGCTGTCGGCCAGCGCCCCCTGGGCCGCCGTCGCTAGGCCGGCTCCGTTGACGAGATGCGAGGCATCCTTATTTTCAAGCGTGCCGTCATCCTTCCAGCCAAGGATCGTCCCGGCCCTGAAATGTGGCAGTCGTAGCGCCGGACTTCCAATGTCGGATTGCACCGATCGGCCAAGGTCCCGGCGCACTTCCTGCAATACAGTTGTTAATTTCGAAAGCTGCATTTCAAGCACAGGGATGTTGATCTGCATACCCTCGCCGATACCGACGGAGCGCTCCGCCAGGCGTTCGGATGACACAACGAATTCCGTTGTCACTGGGATGTCAGCCGCAAACTGGATCGTGAATGAATCGAGGGCCTCTCCAGCCGACTTAACGACCGTTACAGCCTCCTCGACGAAACGCTCGGCGCCTTGCGCCCGGACATAGACCTTCACATCTTCAATGTTGAAGATCTTGAATGCGAAGGGTCCATAGACCGCTCCGCCATCACCGACAAGAATGCCGGTTTGTCGGGTGCCGCTAGGGACTGGATAGAGACCGCATTTGAAACTGCCTTCATCGCCGTTCAAGGCAGTGTAGAGGGGGGGCTTGCCGTCCGAAGGTGAAACGTTTCCTTCAGCAGCCGCCAGGAGGCCAATTTGTAGCAAAGATCGCCGCCTCATGAAATCTCCCCAGATGCTGGTGATCTTTCAACCACCAAAGCAGGCGCTACCGGCATGGTCGGGAAAGCCGATGTTATGTGAATCGCCCAATAATTCACTTAAGTCCACTCTAAACACCAAACGCTCGTCAGCACCGAGGACTTCAAAGGCTAACAGTCGCAGACCCGTTCTGGTCTCTATCCCCGACTTGACGCCGATGACCTCGGAACGTGCGAGATAGCGCTTGTCCGGGAGATCGAGGCGACGCAGGCGAACCTGGAGCAACAGAATCTTTCTCCAGATCCGGATCACTTATTCAATTCGCAAGGAAGCTTTCTACCGACGCAAAGGCTGTTGGGACAATTGAGGGAGATCCACGACCGAGCGCCGAGTTTACCTTGCGTCCCACTGCGGCAAGCGTTTGCACTCCGACGTGGCCATCCTCTCGAGCGCCGACGCTGCCCTGCAGCGTGTTCACGTCGCGCGACGGCCCGAGGTTCACGCCGAAGTCAAACGCGGCCTAGTCGAGCCCGGGAGATTGGAGGTCGCCACCGCTCCCGGTCACAATAGACGGTAGATATCTTCGGCCTCCATCTTGGTCATTGCTTTGAGAACGAAGCGACGTCGCGCGCGGCCGGCTCCCTCAGCGTGATGCCGCACGACGGCAGCCGCCCCGCTCATACACGGATACAATAGCGGCCCACAACCCCAAACATGAGTTCAAGGGCCATCAATGGAAAGTGTTTCCCAAGCCATTTCGTCACCCCAATGTTGTGGAATCTAGCTAGTTGATTGCACCATTAAAACGTGTTGGTTTTACCACATGCACTTCTGAAGGAAGACAATCATGACTGTTGATCACAAAGAGAAAGTCATCGACAAATGGCGTAACGAAGGGAGCCCTGACTTTGGCTATTTCGATGAGGTCGAGGATAAGCTTGGATCGTTTTGGGTCTCCGGTAGCATCTTCAGAAAACGGTTCGACACTTTGGACCTAACCTCCGTGGTGGAGATAGCGTGTGGCAAGGGCCGTCATGCGGCCCAGATCGCTGATCAATGCGGGAAACTCGTGCTGGTCGACACCTCCAAGGACGCCATCAAATTCGCCTGCAAACGCTTCAGCGGAAAGAAGAACATCGAATGCGTCCATTCAGAAGGCGGCGAAAGCCTCGGGTTCATTCCGACCGGTTCGGCGACTGCGGTATTCAGCTACGACGCGATGGTGCATTTTGAGCCCGTGACGGTTTTTGCATACCTGCAAGAGACCAGCCGTGTGCTTAGACCAGGCGGACGGGCGCTCTTTCATCATTCAAACTATTCGAAACAGCCTGACGAGGACTTCAACCTAGCTCCAGGATGGCGAAATTACATGACGTCCGACTTGTTTCGGCACTTCGCTCAGAGAGCTGGTCTCGATTTGCTTGAACATCAGGTATTCCCGTGGGCGGAGCCCGACTCTGACGCTATCTCCCTTATGCAGAAACCTGAATAGTACAGTTCGGCGCAGCCGCCGCCTCAAGCGCCATGTTCTGGTACTTCTTAAGGCGGCGGTCGATGCGACCTCGACCTTGTCCTCCGGGCGGATGTGGCCGCTAGCGTGCTTGCCGTCAATCTCGACCTCCCCGTCGCGCACCATCTCCTCCCTGCGTCAAGCAATAACCTCTCGCAACTTCATGAGGAGGACCCAGGTGGGCGGTGCCTGAGGTGACGCTGAACACGGCATTGCAGGTCTTCTCGGCGCACTTGAAGCGGTTACGGCTCAAGCAGACCTCGCCCGAGCCCTTAGCGAGGACCGTTTACGTTGAGCCACTTGCGTTTTGCGGGTGCCTATTTTTGATGCCTCGCAAGAAGGTCGATTACCTTCGGATTTTACCAAGTTTCGCCCCCCGAAAAGTACCGCCGGCTCTGCGGGGAGCGTACTGACTGCGGATTTCGGAATAACAGGACAGCGATTCCGGTAAATCCCGGACAGTCGTTTCACTAGAGCATTTCCCTTTCATGCTGGATCGTATCCGCATGAGTTGAAGTAGTTTCTGCATTCTTTTGGCGCGACGAGATGGACGAGCTTGCCAATCATGTCCCACAGACCAGACACGGTCCGCTCAGCCGCCTTCCTTCTCCGCACCCCTCTCAAATCGGAGTCCAGAATGGCAAAACGGCGCGTGCGAAAGTCGATGTTTTAATCGCCGAAAGACTGTCCGGGATTTACCGGAATCGCCGTCCGGGAATTAGCGGAAATGCTGTCCCGGATTTAGTGAAATCGCTGTCCGGGATTTAATGGAAACCCTGTCCGCGAATTACCGAAACCCGCATACTGACAGTTCATGGCCCGTTGGATGGATTGAGCCACGATGCCTTCAATGGTCAAGCCAGTTCACTCAACGGTCACCGATTTGGCGAGGTTACGGGGCTGGTCGACGTCGGTGCCCATGAACACCGCGGCGTGGTAGGCAAGCAGCTGGATCGGCAGAGAAAAGATCATCGGCGCGACGACCTCGTCGACGTCAGGCAGCACGATCGTCGTCATCGTTTCGAGCTTCGAGGCGGCAGCGCCCTCTTCATCGGTGATCAGGATGATCCGGCCGCCGCGCGCGGCCACTTCCTGCATGTTGGAAACCGTCTTCTCATAGAAGCGGTCGTGCGGCGCAATGACGATGACCGGCATGTTTTCGTCGATCAGCGCGATCGGTCCATGCTTCAGCTCGCCGGCGGCATAACCTTCGGCGTGGATATAGGAGATTTCCTTGAGCTTCAGCGCGCCTTCCATCGCCAGCGGGAAGCTGGTGCCGCGCCCGAGATAGAGCACGTCGCGGCACTTCGACAACTCGCGCGACAGAAGCTCGATCTGCGGCTGGATGGCATTCAACACCTGGCCCATGATACGCGGCATTTCCGAGAGGTAGCGAACCAGCACCTGCTCCTCGTCTGCACTGAGCGTGCCGCGGGCGCGTCCGGCGCCGATCGCGAGCGACGCCAGCACCGCGAGCTGGCAGGTGAAGGCCTTGGTGGAGGCGACACCGATCTCCGGACCGGCGAGGATCGGGAACACGGCATCGGACTCGCGGGCGATCGTCGATTCGCGCGTATTGACGACGGCGCCGATCTTTAAGCCCAGCTCCTTGCAGTAGCGCAGCGAGGCAAGCGTGTCGGCGGTTTCGCCCGACTGCGAGATGAACAGTGCTGCCGACTGCGGCGACAACGGGATTTCGCGATAGCGGAACTCGGAAGCGACGTCGATTTCCACCGGCAGGCGGGCATAGCGTTCGAACCAGTACTTGCCGACGAGGCCGGCGAGATAGGCCGTGCCGCAAGCGGAGATTGCGAGACTCGGGACCTTGGCAAAATCGATCGTGCCGCCGAGTGCCTTGATGCGGTTGCCGGCAAAATCGACGTAGTGACTGAGCGCGTGCGCGATCACCTCCGGCTGCTCATAGATCTCCTTCTCCATGAAATGCCGGTGGTTGCCCTTGTCGATCATATAGGCGGCCGACGAGATCTGCCGCGGACGGTCGACGGCATTGCCGGCGAGATCGAAGATATGCACGCCGTTTGCGCCGATCACCGCCCAGTCGCCATCGATCAGATAGGTGATCTCGTTGGTGAAGGGCGCAAGCGCGATCGCGTCGGAGCCGAGGAACATCTCGCCCTTGCCGTGGCCGATCGCCAGCGGCGGTCCGTTGCGCGCCGCCATGATCGTCGACGGGTCGTCCTCAAAGAGCACGGCGAGCGCATAGGCGCCGGTGACCCGCTTCAGCATCGCATGCATCGCCTCGCGCCGGCCAAGGCCCTCGCGGCGGAACCTGGAGAGCAGATGTGCCACGACCTCGGTGTCGGTGTCCGTCTCGAACTTGGCGCCGTCGGCAATCAGTTCGTCCTTCAAATCCGCGAAGTTCTCGATGATGCCGTTGTGGACGACGGCGACACCGTCGGTGAAGTGCGGATGGGCGTTGCGCTCTGTCGGCGCGCCGTGGGTTGCCCAACGCGTGTGCGCAATGCCGATCGTGCCGGCGAGCGGCTCTTCGCGAAGCCGGATCTCGAGATTGACGAGTTTGCCCTCGGCACGCCGGCGCTCCAACGCTCCACCATTGATGGTCGCAACGCCGGCGGAATCATAGCCGCGGTATTCGAGGCGCTTCAGCGCATCGACCAGGCGCTCCGATACCGGCTGGTTGCCAACGATGCCAACAATACCGCACATAGTCGTCTCCGATTTGTCCCCGCGCCCGTCGTGGCGCCTCAGCCGATGAGGGCGGATGTCCCGCCCGTTGCGCTGCCTTGGTAAAGCATTTGTC